>JAFDYH010000111.1:11875-31435 GCA_018267535.1 Bacteroidota bacterium | reverse complement strand
TGGACCTGGACGACAAATGGTCATACATGAAAGTACATGGCGATGAGGGTTGGGAAAAATTTCCCTCCTACCTTGATATAGTCTTGCCAATTACACTTGATGTACTGGATAAACTGGATATAAAAATCACATTCTTTATTGTTGGTCAGGACGCGGCTATTGAAAAGAACCATGCCGTTCTTCGAAGTATAGTAGACAGAGGCCATGAAGTGGCTAACCATTCGTTTCACCACGAATCCTGGTTAAAAACATATTCTAAAGAAAAAATTAGCAAAGAAATAGAAATTGCTGAAGAAGCCATTCTAAAGGCAACGGGTAAGCGAACAAATATGTTTCGTGGGCCGGGCTTTAGCTGGAGTAACGATCTTTTTGAAGTATTGGAAGAGCGCAATTACATATTTGATGCGTCTATCTTACCAACTTATATATCTCCGCTGATGCGGCAATACTATTTTGCCAAATCAAAGCTATCAAAGGAAGAAAAGGAAAGCAGAAAAGAGTTGTTTGGCTCTTTTAAAGAAGGCTTCTATCCTTTAAAACCATACAGGTGGCGGCTGAACAGCAATAAAAAATTGCTAGAGATACCGGTAAGTACAATGCCAATATTCAAAATACCTTTTCATCAAAGTTACCTAATATACATCAGTAATATCTCAACAGCGCTAATGAAAATGTATCTCCGGTTTTCGATCTTTATGTGCAAGATCACCAAAACTCCGCCGAGCTACCTATTACATCCTCTTGATGTTATTGGAAGCGATGATGCACCTGAGCTTAAGTTCTTTCCTGGCATGAATATTCAACGGGAGGAGAAATTGAAAATCTTCGAAACCGCCTTACAAATGCTGAAAGACAATTTTGAATTGCTCCCAATGGGGGAATTTGCAAAACGATTTGCAGAAGAACAGAAAGAAATAAAGCTCGAAACAAAACCACAACTGGCATAGCATGAAAATATTTTCGATTGTCGGCGCGAGGCCGCAATTTATCAAACTCGCCCCTTTGTCAGAAGCACTTTCCGGTCAACACCAGGAATACATTGTTCATACGGGTCAGCATTATGATTACGCGATGTCTGAGAAGATCTTTGAAGATTTAGGAATCAGGAAACCGGATATTCATCTTGAAATCGGTTCAGGATCGCAGGCTGCACAAACAGGGAAAATGATGATTGCCCTCGAAGAAGCGATGATTCTTCAGAAACCCAACCTGGTGATTGTTTTTGGGGATACGAATTCAACACTGGCAGGAGCATTCGCTGCAGCCAAGCTCAATATTCCTATTCTTCATATTGAAGCCGGTTTAAGAAGCTACAATAAGAGCATGCCGGAAGAGATTAACAGGATTGCTACCGATCATGTATCAAAATACCTATTCGCTCCCACACAAACAGCAATGAATATTCTGAAAGCAGAGGGATTGAAAGAGCATTCTTACCTTACAGGAGACATTATGGTTGATACAATAAAAAACAGCCTTGAAATTGCACTTAAAAAGCCAACAATCATTTCTGCCCTGAATATTGAGGATAAAAAATTTAATCTCCTTACGCTTCACAGAAATTACAATGTGGACAATCCGGCTATCTTGAAGCATTTGCTAATGGAGCTTGGCCGATTAGAAGAAAAAATAATCTTTCCTGTACACCCAAGAACAAAGAAAATGCTCAAGGATAATGCAATCGCTATTCCCCAAAATATCGAAATAACCGAGCCGCAAGGATACCTAGATTTTATAGTCCTTGAACATTATTCAAACAGGATTATTACCGATTCCGGGGGCATTCAGAAAGAAGCCTATATACTCCAGAAACCATGCATTACCCTACGATCAGAAACAGAGTGGGTTGAAACCGTACAGGAAGGGTGGAATTTACTTGTGAATCCAACTGATAATATGATCTCTTCAAAAATACTTTCATTTGTTACACCGGTAATTCAACAGGATATTTTTGGAAAAGATGTTACAAGCAAAATGGTAAAGGTCATAAATTCTATATAAGCAGAGATATGATTCTAAAAATAAGTCCTTACCAGTAGAATTTCTAATATGCTGTATCAATGCCGTCGAAGAGTCCTTTAGTATTTAGTTTCATAAATAAAATACGGCCTGTTTATTCCTCTTTTAATAAGTAAATTTCTTACAATGAAAAAGAATTGTAGTTCCGTTTTGGATTGCGCTGAAGAAAAGACCGATCTTTTTACAAAGAAGGGATATCTGATAAAAGAATGTACAACCTGCGGGCATCGTTTCACTGATATCAAGGATATTGAAAAGCATTTATCCGAATCGTTCTCTGATGATTATTTTTTTGAAGGAAAAGAAGGGTACCCCAACTACCTTGAAGAAAGAGATATGTTATACAAATCTGGGGTCAAGTTTACAAAAGTGATCGCAAAGTATATGAAACCCGGCAGGGTACTGGATGTTGGGTGTGCGGCAGGATTCATACTTAAGGCCTTTAAGGATGCCGGCTGGGAAGCCTATGGTGTAGAACCAAACGATACAATGGCATCGTACGGGAGAAATGAGTTGGGGCTCGATATCAGAACAGGAGGCATGGAAACCTTCAATTCTGATCAGAAGTTCGATCTGATAAACCTGATTGAAGTGATCGGGAGTCTTTATGATCTTGATAAAGCTATGCAGAATGTAAGAGATCTTTGTAAACAAGGAGGGCTGGTACTTGTCGAATCATGGGATATGAAATGTCTGGCTGCAAAATTTTTCGGCCCGAACTGGCATGAATACTGTCCGCCTAGCGTTGTTCACTGGTATTCAGATAACACCTTGAAGCAGTTATTTAACTATTATGGTTTTGAATTAATCGCAAAGGGGCGTCCTTCAAAAAGAATAAACCTAAAACATGGTCTTGCCATTATTGCAGAGAATTCATCAAAGTCGAAACTTAAAAAGAAATTTTTCAGCTTTTTAAGCCGCACCCTTGGTAATGTGCCTGTACCCTATCCGCCTGTTGATGTGAAATGGTACCTCTTTAAAAAATCATAAGCCGGAAATAAAAGCAGATATTTTTAATAGTAAAAAATAAATCCTTATGGACTCCGTCAATAAACCTTTTGTAAGCATCATTGCACCCTGTTACAACGAGGAAGCCATACTAGAACTTAATATCAATACTATCATTAAGTATATGAAAGAAAAGGATAGTAAATATATATGGGAGATACTGATAATTAATGATGGCAGCAAGGATGGAACGGGGCCTATTGCCGATGGGCTTTCTGCAAAAAACAATCAGGTAAGGGTTATACATCATCCAACTAACTTAAACCTCGGCAACGCGCTGCAAACCGGGTTTAAAAATTCAAAAGGCGATATCATAGTTGTGATGGATATCGATCTTAGCTATTCGGAAAAATACATCGAATTAATGACGGACAAACTTCTTGAGACCAATGCGGATATTGTAATAGCTTCCCCTTATATGAAAGGAGGCAAGGTAACTGCCGTACCATTCTCCAGGGCAATAATGAGTAAATTCGTAAATAGATTTATGAGCTTTGCCGCACAAGACAAATACTACACTTTTACAGGTATGGTGAGAGCCTATCGTAAAAGTTATATACAAACGGTAAACCTGAAAACAAAGGACTACGAGGTAATGCCCGAAATCATTTACAAATCAATGATACTCCGTGCAAAGATTGTCGAAATACCAGCCCATCTTGATTGGACAGAACAAAATAAGTTTGCAGGAAAGCGTACATCAAGTCTTCGTGTGTTAAGAAGTACTTTCTCGGGGTTAATGGCTGGATTTATTTTTCGTCCCTATATATTCTTTATGTGTATAGGAGCAATATTACTCTGTTTATCTTTATATCAATTGGTCTGGCTATTTTTTGACACTTTTGCAGCGTATAAGACTTTTCTTGGACAGGCAGGAATTGAGTATCCATTTTCTCACAGTCTTTCAGAACAATTCAAAAAGAATCCTCAATCCTTTCTTGTTGGCGGCATTACCTTATTGGCTGCAATTCAATTTCTGAGTCTTGGGTTTGTTTCACTCCAGAGCAAGCGATACTTTGAAGAGCTCTTCCATCTTGGCACTTCTTTGAAAAAAGAAAAACTAAACCAGCTATAAAGTCTTGTAATAAACCCAAGCTATTCACTAGCTAAATGTAAAAGCGTATGCCATCAGAAATCAGTAAATATAAAATCACAAAAAATCCTTTCCTCCTATTTTCTCCTTTTTTAATACTTTACATTATTATCGCCATTGCTTTTCCTACTAATGGCACAGCCGGAGACGAAAACAAATACATTGCATTAGCTGAAAATCTTACTCATGGTTTTTTTTCCCCACCATCGCCAGATATTAATTTAGGAAATGGGCCAGGTTATCCCATTTTACTGATGCCATTTATGGCGTTTCATTTACCATTAATCTCTATTACAATACTAAACGCAATACTATGTTACTTTTCAATTATCCTGATTTTTAAAGTAGTGTCCCAAACAACAAATTCAAGGTTCGCTGTATTTTTTAGCCTTTTCTGGGCCTGTTATATTAATTTCTATAAGTGGATCCCTTTAATTATTACGGAGGTAATCATTACATTCTTTGTTACCATGCTTGTCTTTACAATGGAAAAAGCCTTTAAAATTCAGGATTTTAAGGGCACCAAAAAATATATTTTCTTATCAGGCTTTATTATTGGCTATGCAGCGTTAATTAAACCTGTTTTTGGATATGTTCTGCTATGTATGATGGCAGGTAGTATATTCCTATGGCTGATAAACAGGAAATCATTAAACTATCAAAAGGGAGTTGTTATTCTGCTCATTGCTTTTGCAACTACCCTACCTTATCTTGCTTATACTTATAAGCTCACAGGACGTTTATTGTATTGGGGCTCTTCCGGAGGTAATAACCTATACTGGATGACCTCTCCCGACGAAGAGGAATATGGAAGCTGGATTAGCTATCCTGTCGATTCTGCAGGAAGCAAGGAGTATTTTCCCGGAAGCGCCGAGTCTATAACTGCCCGCCATCAAAAAGATTTTGATATCATAAATAAATATACAGGACTCGAAGTTGATGACGCCTACAGGAATATTGCAATCAACAACATAAAATCCCATCCGGTAAAATTTATCAAAAATTGTATCAGTAATATTGGAAGAATTCTTTTTAACTATCCTTATTCTTATACGGCTCAAAAGCCAACAACCTTGGTATGGCTCCCCTTCAATGGAGTACTGCTTGTGCTTTCTTTGTTCTGCCTCTTACCAACAATCAAAAATTGGAAAAGGATAACTTATCCTATTAAATTTCTATTATTTTTTTCTCTTGTCTATTTGGGAGGAAGTGTACTTGCAAGCGCTGAAATCAGGATGTTTAGTGTTATTGTACCAATATTACTTTTTTGGATTGCTTTTATTATTCAAAAAACGGTAAAGTTTAAGCTCAGGTTTGATTAGGTTAAAACTACTTACTAAAAAAACATATCGTTAATATGAATTACTTTGCCCATCCTACTGCTATTATTGACGAAAACTGTACGATTGGTGATGAAACAAAAATCTGGCATTTCTCTCATATAATGAGCGGGTGTATAATAGGAATGAAATGTAATATCGGGCAAAACGTAGTCGTCTCACCCGGAGTTATATTGGGGAATAATGTGAAAGTGCAAAATAATGTATCAATATATGAGGGCGTAATATGTGAAGACTTTGTTTTTTTAGGCCCTTCGATGGTTTTTACCAATATAATAAATCCCCGTAGCCAGGTCGTAAGGAAAAATGAGTATAAGAAGACGATTGTAAGAAAAGGCGCTTCTATCGGGGCAAACGCAACAATCATTTGCGGAAATGAAATCGGCGAATACGCCTTTATTGGTGCAGGTGCAGTTGTATCAAAACCGGTTCCTCCATATGCTTTGGTTTTTGGAAACCCGGCCAGGCAAATGGGATGGATGAGCGAATTTGGATGTAAACTTGAATTTGATGACCATGGCTTTGCAACTTGTTCCGAAAGTGGTGAAAAATATCAATTATCCGGTAATAAAGTCACAAAGGTTACTGAAGTTAAATAAAAATTTACAGGTTTTGTATAGTATACCTGAGGAAGAAAATATTCTAGATTGAAACTACAACACATTGCATTAAAATGAATGCTTCTCCTATTAAGCTAAATGCCTTACAAATAGGTAGAGGAATTGCTGCGGTTCTCGTCGTACTCTTTCATTTTCATGGAACCACCACTGAATATTTCCACGTAGGCTTTTTTAATAATTTCTTTGATTTTGGGATTATAGGTGTAGATTTTTTCTTTGTACTGAGCGGCTTTATTATTACCTACGTACACCTAAAAGATATTGTTAAAGACAGGAAATGGGGAAAATTTCTTCTTAAAAGATTTATAAGAATATATCCTATATACTGGATCATTTGCAGTATTACACTTATCACCTATTTGCTTTTCACACATGGTTATATAAGGTCTTTAGACATGCAATTAAATGCTTCGCGAATACCTTATTTAATCAAATCCTATTTTCTTATCCCAGATGATATCCCCTTTTTCATTCGGGTTGCATGGACGTTAACCTACGAGATTATATTCTATTTTGTTTTTGCCTTATTTATTCTGATTGGTTTTAAAAAATCATGTTATCTATACTTTACCTGGATACTTTGTATTGTGATTAACCAGGCTGTTTTTAAACAGCCGATCATGCTGCTAAACCCACGTATCGTTGAATTCCTTATCGGATGCATGGCGGGATACCTGATAGCGACACAAAAGCCTTTTTATTATCTCCTGGGGTTTGCGATATTTATGCCTATAGATTCCATCTATATTACAGTTACGATTATGGGAGTAATCGTTTACTTCCTTGCCAAGGCAAACCTTTCTTCAAAAAATCTCAAAGTCCCTTTACTTATTGGCGACGCCTCTTATTCAATATATCTTACACATATATTTTTCATGTCTATTTTTTTCAGGGGCCTGGTAAAATTTGGAAATTTATATACCGCAATAATTATTTTTTTAGGGGTCATTTTTTGTGGCATACTTGTTCATTTGTTTGTTGAGAAACCTACATTGGATTTTCTAAATAATCGTTTATTAAAAAAAGGCAATCTCAAAACCACGCAAGCTGTTAAAATAGTTTCCTGAACCCTTTCATTTACTATCCATCTTTGCAGAACTGCTGTTTTATTTTTTGTATAAAGATCTCTTCATCTCCTTTTTATTGCAAAAATCCCGGCAATAGTATTTCCAACTCACAGCAGATTTAATTACTTCACAATTTTAAACTTTTGTACCTGTGTATGGCTCTTGATCGTGAGCAGGTAAATACCGCTTGAAAACCCTTTTAAATCAATGCTATTCGTTCCGTTTGTCAGCCTCCTGCTGTAAAGCAACCGGCCATTACTATCAAATAAGTTTGTGAATGTTTGATTGTCTTCCAGGTTTCCGACATTAACATTTAGTTTATCTTTTACCGGATTAGGGTAAACTTTGACCCACTCCCTGTTGCAGCTGACTTTTATAACAACCTCTTTACTATATTGACTAGAGCCGTCCCTATTTACCATTTTTAAGCGGTACGAGATATCGCCAGTTGAAGACGGGATATGCTGCAAATGATATTTCTGATTAACCCCTGCAGGAGCTACTGTTGTAATTGTGGAGTAACCTTCATTTCCTTCGCTAGATTGAATTTCATATTTTTCCAGATTACTTTCAGCTGACGCCATCCAATCAATGTCAACCATACAGTGCGTCGCTTTAGCTTCGAATGATAATAGGTCAGAAGTAAAAATATCCAGATTACAGTTGGAGGAACTTAGCTTCCTGTCTCCCGAACCTGTATTAAGAGTTGGCGCTCCAATAGAAAAAGAATAAGGCATTGTTCCGGACTGCCAAAAGATAATAGCTATTGCATAATAATGAGAAGCTGTAGTTATAAAAAGGTTGCCTTGCCTTCCCGGTTGACCTGGGCCAGTTGGAAGATCATAAGTAGCGTCATTATTACAAATTATCTGGCTCCATTCCGTTCCACATAATTTGAGACTTGTAGCAGCAGTAAGAGAGCCGGGCCTTGTTGATCCAAGATCATAAACGATATAATCGAGATCCAGATTATTGTTTCCAATAGGCGTGTATGCCTGCTTAAACTCCCCTGCAGATGGAGAATAAAAAAATTGCCAGTAAACTTGTTTGAAGGTTGTTCCATGCCCAAAGCAACCTCCTAAAGCACCGGATGAGTCGTCAGGCAAAGTTCCATCGGCGTTTTGTACTCCATAATTATCAGCACAACCGAGAACTTTATAGAGTTGGGCAAAACTTCTCTCAACTGAAAAGAAAAACAAAATAAGTAAAAGGGTAAAGATCGTTTTCATAAATCTCATTAGTGTTTTAAAAATTTTTTATAAGCATTTATTGAGGCTTACCATTTCTTTCTTGAAAATATACTTGTATACAAAATGGCAAATCACTTTGAGAAATTCAATAATGATACTGGTATTACATACAGATACTTTTCAAAAAATAGATGTAGCTTAGTAAGAGGCGAACAGCCTGACTACTACTTATAGCATCTGTGCACTTAGAGGAAATAAAGGTTTTTTACGAGGAGGTTTCAGGACATTAAAAGACTATTATTGAAAGAAAGGATGCTCCATCTTCGGTGCCATTTTTAAATCCGGAAGCCGGATGCTTCTGCATAGGTAAGATTTTCGATATTGTCTTTTCTTATTTCGGCAACAAGGGTATGACCAAGTGAAGGTAATGTTACTTTTACTGTACTATTACGAACTTCAAGAACATTCCCTTTTCTTAACATCAGTGGTCCATTGATGATCCGGACTTCGTCATTTAAATTAACCATCTTTTTCTCAAGGGTAACACTCTGGTATTCTTTTAAAAAGAATTTAATTGCGCCAATTTCTTCATCGCGTATAATAGCTGGTTTGCCTAACCAATACACGAAATTAATGACACCAGCCGTTTCAAGAACAGTTACCCGTTCTTTTTCAGTTAAATTGACAAAAACATAGGAAGTAAATAAGGGTTCAAATATTACCTTTTTTCTATCACTCCACTGCCGCTGTGATGTGTTCATCGGGCAATAGTTATGTATTTTTCTTTTTGTAAGCAGATCTGCCACCTTTTTTTCACACCTTGGCCGGGTATAAACTGCAAGCCATTTTGCTTCGCTCATTGTAGTACGTTTTAGGTCCGTTATGTTCAAAGTTTCCAGGGTATGAATCTTCTTATACTAATATTCTCCCTTTATAAAAAGAGAGAATACATCTATTATCTATCAGGGTTCCCAATATATTTCCGATCGGTATAGCCATATTCGTAACCATAACCGTAACCATAACCGAATGTTTTATTAAAGACTCCTCTTGACTTCACTCCGTTAAATATAATGTTGAGATTTTTTAGAGCTTTTATTTTATTATTTTCATTCAGCAATTTTATCATAGCTTTTGGCGTATATCTATGCCGTACCACAAATAAGGTGGTATCGCAAAACTCTGACACTATATAGGCGTCGGTAACAGGCTGAACAGGGGCGGTGTCCGCTATAATATAATCAAAGCCTGCATGCTCCAGGTAATCAAACAATTCACCTAGGGCAGAACTTAACAGTAATTCCGTAGGATTTACTGCAGGTTCACCAGCTGGTATAACGAACAGGTTTTCATATTCCGTTTTCTGAATTATATCTTCTGCATTTTTCTCCCCCTCCAGATATTCCTTAATACCTGATTTGTTACTCAGGTTAAAAAGTGAAGAGGTTTTGGGATTGCGCATATCAAAGTCGATGAGAACAACCTTTTTCCCTGAAGATGCAATACTCTTAGCCAGGTTATTGCTGATAAAACTCTTGCCCTCACCGCCAATGCTTGACGTAACCAACAAGCGCTTTTTTAATGCCTGTTTCCGGTAAAGTTTTAGCGCCATTCTAAGCTGCCTGAACTGTTCCGCCACAGCAATTTTTTTCTGTTTGCTAAACCTGTTCAGCAAGTTAGGCTTTGAAACGAATGTGATCTCTGCAATAACTGGAACTGTAGTAAACTCCTCAATTTCTGAACGGAATACAATCTTATTAGTCAGCGTTTCTCTCAGTGTTATGTAAGTAATTCCCGCAACAAAAGCCAAACCAAACGCAAAGAAATAAATCAAATTTCTTTTAGGGCTTACAGGACTAAACGATGCCTGAGCAGGATCGACAATTTTTGTATCAGGTACATTCTGTGCATATCTAAGCTGGGCTTCTTCGCGCTTTTGCAGAAGAAAGGCATATACTTGGTTTTTAATGTCCTTCTGCCGTATTATTTCCGTAAGTTCTTTTTCTTTACCGGGTATAGTTTGGAGTATCTGACTATATCCTGAATTAGTAGAATTCAGATTCGATTTACTTGCCATTAAATTCTTTCTCTGGCTGGAAATGGTCTCTAATATAGAAGGTCTGTACTTTTCAATTTCATTGGCCACAGAAGACAAAATAGGGTTGTTTTCTCCTACACTACCCTTTAATTTTTCATACTGAACTTCAGCATTATTAAGTTTTTCAAGACTATTGGCGAGTGTAGGATCGCTAACACCCAATGTTGAAGGCAGAATATTTCCGCTATTATTCTTTGAACGAACATATTTCTCTACTTCATCCAATACTGTTAATTGAGTATTTATATCTGTCAACTTCCTGTCATTCTCTCCAACGTTTTGTAGGTATTGCCTGCTTTGCTCAGACAGGTCTATAACCTGGTTGGATGACCTGAAAGATTTTACTTTTTGCTCAATCGAGTCCAATTGCTCTTCACTCTGTTTAACACGTTCATTCAAAAAAGCAATTGTGTTTGAGGCAAGGATGTTTTTTTCATTTAAGGCATTTTGGTTATACGCGTCAATCAGGCTATTTAAAATATTTTTGCCACGGACAGGCACTTCATCTCCCAGAGTCAAAGTAATAACCGAGGAAAGTTTATTGCCCGCAACTTCTAAACTGCCTGAAACATTGGCCACCGCAGTTTCTACACTCTGAAGCAGGAAAAACAAAGGCTTTACCGGATCCTTTTCCTTGTAAATGTTTTTAGAGAATTTTAAAACCCCGAAAGGAGTTTCAACCCAATGATCCAGGTTATAACGATTATTCGCAATTACCACCTGGTTATTATTAAACTGAAAATATACTTTCTTCTGCGGAACGATATTTGCCGGATCCTTAGCTTCAATTATAATTGGAGAAGTCGTGTACGCCGAGTTCGTTTTAAAATAATCTTCTTCCAAAACAGGGGCATACAGCTTTAATTTTAAAACAACATCTTTAATCAGTTGCTTTGAGCCAATAACCGAAACCTCATTTTCTGCGATTGTCTTTGATCCTACAGTATTTAAAGCTTCAATAGTTTTTGAATCTTCTACACCTTTTCTTTCATCCTTTACAAGGATAGAAGCATTCACTTTATAATTAGGGACTGTAAAAAACTTTAAATAGGCCCATGCCATAACCAAACTGAGAAAAGCAAGGATGGCAAATAGGGGCCAATGCGGAATATACCTGAACATAAATGTTCTTAATATATTTTCGTCATCCTCTTTTTTTATCTTTTTGATATCAGTTGCCATAAGGGGTAGGTTAAATAATATTATTTATTTGCATTATTGTTGATTATCCACGCAACAGTTACGATAGTAGAAAGAGCACTGAATATGACCGGTATCCATACCACCGCCCTGCTGGTGCTCGCTACTTTATTTTTATTCGTTTCAACATAAACGATATCATTTGACTTCAGGTAATAGTAGGGTGAAGTAAATATCTCGTTTGTATTCAGGTTCAGTCTCTGAAACGTTTTAGTTCCTTCTATTTCCCGAATGACCAAAACATTATCCCTTCTGGAATAAACGGTAAGGTCTCCTGCCAACCCAAGAGCCTCCAATAATGATATTTTTTCATTGGGTACATTAATTACCGTAGGATGACCGACTTCACCGATAACAGTCACTTTATAGTTCAGATAGCGTATATTAACAATCGGATCCAAAAGTAATTTACCATCAATAAGCCCCTTGGTAATGTTATCTTTTAATTGCTTTTTTGAAAGTCCGGCTGCTTTGATATTGCCCAGAACAGGAAACTGAACATATCCATCTGAATTAACAAGATAACCTGCAACACTTGCCTGATTACCTGTTGCAGTAGTCGTTTGAGTACCCGATATATTTGGATTATTGAAAATAGCGGCTGCTTCGGTATTGAGGCTACTAACAGTTATACTCAAAAGATCGTTTTTCTGAATAATTGGTTCAAAGTCTTCCACCTGACCTTTAATAGAGGCCTGGTTTAACTCATTAAACAAAACAACTTTTCTTGAGTTTACACAACTCATCACTAATAAAGGCAAAACACCTGCAACGAATAAAATTCTAAGTTTATTTATATTCATAAAGTATTAATTCATTTTATAGCAGTAAAACCTATTATTCCACTTGAAATAAAAAATTTACTACCTATAATCAGTTAAAAACAGAACACCGGAATCAGTCATTCGGGAAGGATATCAGCTTAAATATTGAGGATATGGAAACAAGTTGCTAAAATCAGAGAGGTGTTATTCGGGAGGTATAGCAATGTTTCTAAGAAAAACAAATATAAAATCTATTTCACAGAATTCCAAACCTATATCATAACCAAAACTATGTAAGTAGTCGGAATTTTCACATTTTTGATATTATTTTAAAGGACATATTATCAACAAGTTACTGACAATACGATTATTATTTATTACCCATTTCTAGCAAAAACTCCTTAAGCTCTGAAAAATCGTCTTTCATTTTGAAGCTAAAATTATGCTTTCCAGAAATATCATTCAGTTGCTGGGGAAAAGGGATCTTTGAGTTAATCAGTAATTCTACGATATCATAAAACTTGACAGGATGGGCTGTTTCTAAAAATAAGCCGGCTTTATTCATGCTTTCCTTTAAATACTTTTTTAATCCAAGATAGCCAACCGCTCCATGTGGGTCCGGCAGGTATTTTTCCGAGGAATACAGGTCGGCTATTATTGCTTTGGTTTCCTCGTCAGAAAGACTATAACTGCTCAGAACATTCTTGATTTTCAAAAAGTCCTTATTAAAGAGTTCTAATATTCTTACAAAATTGCTAGGGTCACCAACATCCATAGCATTAGATATTGTGGCAATGGCTTTTTGTGGTTTGTACTCTTGTGTAGCCAGAAATTCAGGCACTACTTTATTTGCATTGCAGGCCGCAATAAAATGTTTGACCGGAAGACCGGAAATATGTGCCAGAAGACCTGCACAAACATTTCCAAAATTTCCGCTTGGAACTGAAATTATAGGAGCCTCATCGTTTATTTGTTTCCATTGCTTATAGGCAAGAAAATAATATAATTGCTGAGGCAGCCATCTCGCCACATTGATTGAATTGGCAGAGGTAAGAAATAATTTTTTATTCAATTCAGTGTCGGCAAACGCTTGTTTGACCATTTTCTGGCAATCATCAAATGTTCCTTCTATTGCAAGTGCACGGATATTTTTACCTAAAGTAGTTAGCTGTTTCTCTTGTACTGAACTTACTTTTCCAAAAGGATAAAGTATAACTACATCCACACCATCCACACCATAAAATCCATTGGCTACAGCTCCTCCCGTATCACCCGACGTAGCTACAAGAACAGTTATTTTTTCGCTTTTGCCTTTTGAAAAATACCCAAGGCAACGACTCATAAACCTGGCGCCTACATCTTTAAAAGCAAGTGTAGGTCCGTGGAATAATTCTAAAGAATATATATCCTTTGTAACTTTTACAAGCGGAATAGGAAAATTCATGGCTTCCGATACTATCCTGTGCAGCTCATTTTCAGGTATTACAGTTCCTGTATAAGGTATCATTACTCTCACTCCGATCTCATCATCAGGAATAGTTTCGATTGCTTTGAAAAAAGCAGGATCTATCCGAGGAATCCTTTCAGGGAAATACAGTCCTTTGTCTGGCGCCTGTCCTTTAATAGTCGCTTCCCTGAAATCCACCATCGGAGACTGCCTGTTTAAACTATAATATTTCATCAATACAATTGCTTATTAGCTAACTTTATATTTTATTAATTCCCTTTGACTATCGGCTCTATCCTCACCCCATTATAATTGACCGTCGTTATATACGTCTTATAGTCCACTCCGATTTTTTCATATACTTCGCTCATTATTCTCTGCACGTTATCAGCTGTTGTTTTTTCTTTACAAAGCATAAAAATAGACGGTCCTGAACCTGAAATGCCGCCTCCTAAAGCTCCTGCTTCTTTGCTTCCTCTTTTCACCTGGTCAAATCCGGGAATCAGGATACTTCTCACTGGTTCGATAATCACGTCTTCTAAAGAACGACCGATTAAATTGTAATCGTTCTTTAAAAAACCACTCACAAGTCCGGCAATATTTCCCCATTGTTTAATGGCATCTTTCAGTTTTACTTCCTTTCTCAGAATCTGCCTGGCATCTGATGTGCGTACTTCTATCTGCGGATGAATAACAGCGACATACAGCGGTGGCCCGCTTAATGGAATAATATCTAATGGAAAAATAGATCTTATCAATGTAATGCCTCCATAAATGCAAGGCGCAATATTATCGGCATGCTTTACACCACTCGCAACCTTTTCCCCATTCATTGCAAAACGAACCAGGTCTTCATTCGAAAAAGTATTTCCGGTAAGATAGTTGGCGGCAACAACGGCACCGGCAGAACTTGCTGCGCTTGATCCCAACCCGCTGCCCGGCTTAATGCATTTATTAATTGAAAGATCAATACCAATATCTTTTTTGAGTTCTTGCAGGAATGCAATCAGGGCAGCCCCGGCAACATTCTTTTCGGGTTCAACAGGTAAATCATAGCCGTCTGTATGTTTTATTCGAATTCCCGGTTGTTCACTCAAACACATTTCCATGATATCTTCCGGATCATTCAGAGCCAGACCCAGTATATCAAAACCGCAAACAAGGTTGGCAACGGTTGCAGGGGCTTTAACTCTTATCTTACTTTGATAATTCATTTTCCTAAACACTTGCAGTACGGATAATATCAGCAAATACACCGCTGGCAGTTACTTCTGCTCCTGCCCCTGCTCCTTTTACAACCAAGGGTTGTTCCGGATAACGGTCAGTATAAAACAACACCACATTGTCTTTTCCATACAAATGATAAAGATCGTTTTTAGAATCTATATGCTGTAATCCCACCGAAGCCTTTCCATTCTCATACTTAGCTACGAACTTCAACTTCATGCCAGCTGCTGCGGCTTCTTTATAAATATTTTTAAAATGCTCTTCGTGTTTTGCCATTTCTTTATAAAAATTCGAAACATCTCCTTCCATACAAGAGGTTGGCATAAAGGAACGGTTTTCTATCTGGTCCATTTCAATGTGCCCGCCTGACTCCCTGGCGAGGATCATTATTTTTCGCATTACATCCGTACCACTCAAATCAAGACGCGGATCAGGTTCTGTATATCCCTCCTCTTGCGCCTGCTTCACTACATCCGCAAAACTTCTTTCTCCATTATAATTATTAAACACAAAGTTTAATGTTCCACTCAACACTGCCTGTATTTTATTGACTTTATCACCGCTGCGCATTAAATCATTTAGGGTACCTATTACCGGTAATCCAGCCCCTACGTTCGTTTCAAAAAGAAAAGGTGCATTATACTCCCTGGAAAGATCCTTTAATTTTTTATAATAGTCGTAAGAAGACGAGCAGGCAATTTTATTACAGGCAACTACAGAAATTGCTTTTTGCAAAAGCTGGTCATAACATTCAGCTAAACTATTATTCGCTGTAACATCTGCAAAAACAGAGTTTCGTAAATTCTTAGACCGGATGATATCAATGAATTTCTGAAGGACCATTGCCGCTCCTTCCTTCAACAACTCCCTCCATTTTTTCAGATCGATCCCTTCGTCATTAAAATACATTTTCCTGCTATTGGCTATCCCAACAACTCTTACCTGTAACCGAAGATGCTGCTGCAGATAATCTCTCTGCTGATCCAATTGAGCCAGTAAACGGCTGCCTACATTGCCGACACCGGCAATAAAAAGGTTTATTTGTTTGTAAGTAGTTTCAAAAAATTCTTCATGCAATACATTGATGGCTTTCTTAACATCATTTGAAGCAATAACTGCAGAAATATTTCTCTCTGAAGATCCTTGTGCTATCGCCCGGATATTTACACCATTTCTTCCAAGAGAGCCAAACATTTTGCCACTAACCCCTGTATGATTTTTCATATGATCACCTACCAGAGCCACAATAGCAAGATCTTTTTCTATGATCAGTGGGTCCACTTTCCCTGTTTCTATTTCATAGGCAAAGGCCTTATCTACCGCCTCCTTTGCTTTTATGGAAGCACTTTCTTCAATACCTACACAAATTGAATGTTCTGACGAGCTTTGTGTTATTATTATCACATTAATTTTTTCATTGGCCAACGCCTCAAATAACCTTTTGGAAAAGCCGGGTATACCCACCATACCACTTCCTTCCAGGCTTAACAAAGCAATTTTACCAATGCTTGAAATACCACGAATAATTGTTCCGTTTTCTTTAGCATCACTTTCTATTACGGTTCCATAATCATCCGGGGCAAATGTGTTTTTAATCCACACTGGTATCTTCTTGGCCATTACGGGCTGTATGGTAGGAGGATAAATCACCTTAGCTCCAAAATGAGATAGCTCCATTGCTTCCTGGTAAGAGATATGGGGGATCAGCCGGACGTTTGACACTAACCGCGGATCAGCAGTCATCATTCCACTTACATCAGTCCATATTTCCAAGGTGGCTGCATAAACACCTGCTGCTAAAATTGCGCCTGTATAATCAGATCCTCCGCGGCCCAGTGTTGTAGTTGCTCCTTCTGCATTGGCAGCTATAAACCCAGGAAGAATAAATAACAGATTGCTGCTGTTCGAAAAAAACTCATTTATTTTTTTATTTGTGGCCATAAAGTCCACTGCCGCATAACCAAAAACAGAATCTGTTACAATCAATTCTCTCGAATCTTTCCACAGATTAGCTACGCCAGCGGCATTCATGTAGGATGAAATGATATGAGACGACATCAGCTCACCATAACTGACAATCCGGTCTTTTGTCCTTGGCGATAATTCTCCCAGCAGAAAAATTCCATTGCATATATCTTCAATTTCATTGCAGTTCTTCTTTACCCAACTCAGTACACTGCTCTGTTGTGCTACCGGCAATAATGATTTTACCACTTCCAGGTGGCGTTGTTCCACAACCTGCAGTTTTTCCTTGTAAGCTTCGTCCATTTGCGATGCCAGCTCTCCCGCCTGTAATAATATATCCGTTATGCCCCCTAATGCAGAAACAACTACAATCGTTTTATCTTTCTTGAGGGCCTGCTGAACAATTGCCGATACCTTCTGTATATTTTCAGCATTTGCTACTGATGTACCGCCAAACTTTAAGACCTGCATGATTATTAATTAAATTTTGAAGACTAACGTAAAAAAGGTTTTGATTCTGTTCTTAAGCTAAAATGCCCCGGGTTAATATGGAAGTTTACAATCCGCTTAGCGGATTGTTGTGGTTGTTGTAACAATCGTACCCGGGTTAATACTCTTCCCGGAGGAGAAATGAATAATATGGAGAAAAAAAATCTTCATTTTATGAATATGGGCAAATGTAATAAACAATTTCTAAAAAATTTAATAACGGGCATTTTTTTCTGAAAATGGTTTAATTTCATTGCGATTTTGCTGCTTGCTGTATTACTCAATGAAATAATCTTTAAAAAAAATTGAATGGACCATCTGTCTAATAAGGCGTTGCAGCAGTTTAAAAATTACGTTGGAATAAAATTCCAGCTTTATAACAGTCTCTTCACTTCTCTTCCTTTTCACCGGATTGAAAAAACAGGCATACTCCTATCCTTGCTGGCCAATAATTGCGAAGAAGGTTTCAAAAAGAAACTCAGCCCGATCCAGATTATTGAAGATTTTTTCAATAAGCAGACTTCCTATACCAATGAAATGGACCAGATTGATCTTCTGTTCCGTTTTGTACAATATGTCGAAAGACAAGTAGTCTTATTTGATGCGTTGGAAGATGCTGCCTTTCGTGAGATAAATGATTTAAACGGCGCAGGCACCTTGAAAAATCTGGAAGCTGAAGTAATAGAAACCAATGCCCAGCAACAACTGGCAGAAAAGCTAAGTGATTTTGGAGTAAGACTTGTGCTGACAGCCCATCCAACTCAGTTTTACCCGGGACAAGTATTGGGAATTATAAATGATTTATCAAAGGCTTTAGGCGATAATAATGCGGGCCTGGTAAATACCTATCTCCAGCAATTAGGCAAAACCCCTTTTTTTAATAAAAAGAAACCCACTCCATATGATGAGGCGATAAGTCTTATATGGTACCTGGAAAATGTATTTTATGCGGCCGCTGGTAAAATCATTACTACGTTAAAATCACAGTTTCCGGAAGCGATAAATCCGCAAAAAAATCCGGTTATAAGAATGGGATTCTGGCCCGGCGGTGACCGCGACGGCAACCCCTTTGTAATGGTTGACACCACTATGCTGGTAGCTGATGCGTTACGAAGCGCCATTATCAAATGCTATTATCTGGACGTAAGAAAGTTAAAACGCAGGTTGACATTTGCTGGTGTTGACACATTATTGTCAGGCCTTGAAATAAAATTGTACAATAACATATTTATACCCGGGCAAAAAACAGATCTTACCAAAATTGAAATTCTCCAAACCCTGGAAGAGATAAAAAATATTGTTATTCACCAGCATAATGGCCTTTTTCTTTCCCTCGTGAATAATCTCATCAATAAAGTAGAAGTCTTCGGTTTATTCTTTGCTTCTTTGGATATAAGACAGGATAGTTCGGTACATGGTAGATTGTTAAATATACTTTCACAGAAAAGCTCTGTACTTCCAGATAACTATTCAGATCTGGATGACACAGAAAAAATAAATATTCTTTCTGCTATTCATACTACTGCCGATCCGGAATTGCTGGATGATCCCGTTTACAAGGATACTTTCAAAACAATAAAGGCCATAAAAGCCATACAGCAGTATAATGGTGTGGAAGGCTGCAGCCGGTATATTATCAGCCAATGTACAAGCGCATTAAACGCCATGGAAGTATATGGGTTGTTTTTGTTAAGCGGATGGAAGAAAGAAGAAATGAATATCGACATTATTCCTTTGTTTGAAACGGTAGATGATTTGCAAAGCGCAGCACAAGTGATGAGTACTTTATACAATCATCCCGTTTATAAAGAACATCTGAAACGCAGGTCAAACCGTCAGACAATAATGCTTGGTTTTTCCGATGGAACAAAAGATGGCGGTTACCTGATGGCCAACTGGAGCATTTACAAAGCAAAAGAGGAACTAACCAAAATTTCGAAAGAATATAATATTGATGTCGTATTCTTTGACGGCCGTGGTGGCCCTCCTGCACGTGGCGGTGGTAAAACGCATAAGTTTTATGCTTCGATGGG
>JAFDYH010000111.1:8160-11742 GCA_018267535.1 Bacteroidota bacterium | reverse complement strand
CTGGAAGAACTTGCAGGTTTAAGTTATGATTCTTATATGCAATTAAAGAATCACCCCAACTTTCTCGATTATCTCGTTCATGCAAGTCCTCTCCGTTTTTACAGCGATACCAATATCGGGAGCCGGCCTGCAAAAAGAAGTGGTTCATCCAGGTTGCAATTAAAGGATCTCCGGGCGATACCATTCGTTGGTTCCTGGAGCCAGTTGAAACAAAATGTAACCGGTTACTATGGAGTAGGCACTGCATTGCAGCAAATGGAAAAAGCCGGAAAGTTCAGTGAATTAAAAGATTTATATAAAGATTCCTTATTCTTTAAAACATTACTGGATAACTGCGAAATGGCAATGATGAAATCATTTTTCCCATTAACCGCCTTCCTGAGAGAACATCCGCAATATGGAGAGATATGGCAGATGATTTACAACGAATACGAACTGACCCGGCAATTTTTATTCAGGCTATCTGGTAAAACGGAATTGATGGCCGACTACCCGGTAGAACAACTTTCTATTCTAACACGAGAACGCATTGTGTTGCCACTTGTAACGATACAGCAATATGCAATAACACAAGTACGCAAACTTGAAGAAGCATTGGTGCAAACACCGGTAAAATCAAAGTATGAAACGCTGGTCATGCGTTGTTCATTCGGTATTATCAATGCAGGAAGAAATTCAGCTTAAGGTTTAATCGACACCACTTCCTGATAATAAAAAAATGTTGAATGATTCTATTACCCGGTCAGTAAAAGCAATACAATCATTCAACAAATTAATCATTCCTACTATTATTCTTCCATCTTTAAAACAATAAGGCCCCTCATAGAAATGAGAGGCCTTTAACGATTGCTTGCCCTACAAAAAACTTTAATAATGTTAAAGCAGTTAGTTTCAGTTGACTATAATCTTTCGTCGTGCTGGGATAAGTCCAACCCGATTTCTTCTTCCTGGGCCGAAACCCTGATCGGATAAAAGATATCAACGAGTTTGAAAACAACAAATCCCATCACCAGGGCAAATACAACAACAAGTAAACAACCTAATACCTGAATTAAAAAGAAATCTGTGCCGCCATAAATTAAACCATCATTACCGGCTGCGTTTATTTTTTTGCTGGCAAAAATACCGGTACATATCATTCCTACTATGCCACCAATACCATGACAGGGAAATACATCCAGTGTATCATCTATACTTGTTTTCCCCTTCCAGTATACGGCGAGGTTAGAACAGATAGCTGCAATAAAGCCAATAAACACACTCTGTGGCAGTCCCACAAAACCGGCCGCAGGAGTAATAGCAACAAGACCAACGACAGCACCTATACAAAACCCTAATGCAGTCGGTTTACGCCCGCGAACAGAATCAAAGAATATCCAGGAAAGACCGGCCGCCGCAGATGCCGTATTCGTATTGGCAAATGCATTTACCGCAAGACTGTTTGCTGCTAAAGCAGATCCTGCATTAAACCCAAACCAACCAAACCATAACAAGCCGGTTCCTAATAATACATAAGGAATTCTTGCCGGTCTCACTTCTTCCTTTTGTATATGCGCTTTTCGCCTTTTCAACAAAATAGCGCCAGCCAATGCTGCACAGCCCGCCGATATATGCACAACCGTACCACCTGCAAAATCAAGTACACCCATTTTAAACAATAATCCATCCGGATGCCATGTCCAATGTGCAATTGGAGAATAAATTAAAATACTGAACAGGATCATGAAAAGAACATAAGCCTTAAAGCTGATACGCTCCGCTGTAGCGCCTACTACCAATGCAGGTGTTATGATCGCAAATTTCATCTGAAATAAAGCGAACAACAGGATAGGAATGGTTGGCGCAAGACTCCATGGTGCGCTGCCATTAATACCCTTCATCATGAAAAACTCGGAAGGGTTACCAATAATGCCGCTGATTGATTTTCCAAATGCCAGCCCAAAACCACATACGATCCACAAAACACTGATTAACCCCGTTGCAACAAAACTTTGTAACATGGTAGAGATTACATTCTTTTTCCCTACCATACCGCCGTAAAAGAATGCAAGCCCCGGCGTCATTAATAATACCAGCGCTGATGAAATCAACATCCATGTAATGTCTGCCCAATTGTAAACTTTAGAGCCATCAAAATCTGTAACCAGGGGGATAAAAATACCCATTACAGAAAATAACCCAAAGACGAAAAATGGAACCCAACTACTAACCTTGTTCATAAAAAAACGATTTAGTAATGATTAAATAATCCGTATAAATCTTAAAGATTTATACAGGTGGTTGCCCGTTTTCATTTGCTGTTCCCGTTATTTTTTGCAAAGGGTATTTATGATCAGGTGGGGAAAAATTAGATCAGAAACTATATACAGCTGCAAGTATAATAGAAGCTGTACTTTTCGTTCCATTACCATCATGCTTGACGAAATATTCGTTTTTAGCACCATCTAACCTCAACTCAGGCATAATAATGAGTCCCGACATTGGCTTGATATTTAATGTGGCTGTTACCTCGTACAAGTTTGTACCAAAATAACCTGTTACATTTTTCTTGTCCCAAAATTGTTCGCCCCGTACAGTAAATCCAAGTTTTTCTGTTGGATCAACATTGAGATAAATTGCAGCACCGCCCCATTTATCACTGCTGCCGCCATCTGGTTTTACAAACTTTACGCTTCCGTTGGCACCAATACTGAACTTATCGCTTACTTTACCAATAAGAACAAGGTCCAGCTGGTTTTGCGAAGTTTTAGCAGTATCTTTTCCACCCACATAGTTGAGATACCCGGTAAGTTTTCCATTAGCTGTAGCGGCATGAAATTGTGCCAGGAAAAATTTCTTCTCAAAAGGAGCTGAAATATAATCGGCAGGATTTGCAACTCCGATCATAAATCCTATAGAACTGCTCACTGCTACATCCATTTTCAACCCTGTATGTGAAAAAGGGCCATAAGAGAACATATAGCTCATGCTGTAGTTACGGTTCAGTTGCGGGTCAAGAAGCTCATATCCAACATGTGTTGCGAACTTGCCCATTGTAAATGTCACCTTGCTTGAAGGGGCATAGGTTACATATGCCTGTTTAATCGCTTGGGTAATCCCTGTTTCGTTATAGGAAAATTCTTTCGCTCTTGAACCATATCCTAAATCGAGAACTGCGCCAATTTTTCCAAAAGAATGGGCCACTTTTACAGAAGCCATGCCCAATTCAAAAGAATTATGTGAATTAGTAAAACTTGTCGGATTGTTTGTCGCCAAAGAACCTTTCGCATTTGCAAAATTGTAGCGGTAATAAACGTCTACAGATCCTGTAATTGTTGTTGATTTTGCAGGCTCTTCATTCTTGGTCGAATCCTGTGCAAAAATGATCGAAAATGGGGCCACGACGATAGTGGCAATTGTCATGAATTTCCTTAACATTGCAGTTGATTTTAAGTGTTAAAATGAAAAGGTACTATTGCAAACCTGGTCAGAGGTTTAAGTGAATGGTACCTTTTCTATTTAATATCGGTTTCGCTACTTTCCTTTTTAGCTCATAGAAGAAACTTCTTTTTCTTCCATTTTACCGTTGTTATGCACCAATAA
>JAFDYH010000111.1:0-8033 GCA_018267535.1 Bacteroidota bacterium | reverse complement strand
CCATCATTACCGGCGCTATTTACAGCTTTGGTCGCAAATAAGCCAGTCATTAACATACCTACCATACCACCAATACCGTGGCAGGGAAATACGTCTAACGTATCATCAAGTGTAGATTTTTGTTTGTAATAAACTGCCATATTTGAAATGATAGCAGCAACTACGCCAATAAAAACACTTTGTGGAATAGCAACAAAACCAGCAGCTGGTGTAATAGCAACAAGACCTACTACTGCCCCAACGCAGAAACCTATAACAGATGGCTTTTTTCCGCGCATTACATCAAAAAACATCCAGCTCAACCCTGCAGCAGCGGCTGCTGTATTTGTAGTTGCAAAGGCTGACACAGAAAGAGCGTTTGCACCTAATGCAGAACCTGCATTAAAACCAAACCAACCAAACCACAAAAGTCCGGTTCCGATTAAAACATAAGGAATGTTTGCCGGTGGAATCTCTTTATGCTCAATATGAACTTGCCTGCGCTTCAATACCAATGCACCGGCAAGGGCCGCACAACCTGCAGATATATGTACAACTGTACCACCAGCAAAATCCAAGGCACCCATTTTAAACAAAAATCCTTCCGGATGCCAGCTCCAATGTGCAAGGGGCGCATACACCAGAATACTGAATAATACTGTAAACAAAATGTAAGCAGTAAATTTCATTCTTTCAGCAATTGCCCCAACCACCAATCCTGGTGTAATTACAGCAAACATCAACTGGAACAAAGAAAATAATGATTTTGGAATTGTTGGTGCAAGACTCCAGGGTTCGCCGGAATTCACTCCTTTATAGAACAGGTGGTCCATCGGATTTCCGATAAAACCACCGATATCTGTTCCAAAGCACAGGCTGTAACCAACGAATACCCATAACACACTTACTACTCCGGCAGCAACAACACTTTTCATCATGGTAGAAATCACGTTTTTACGATGTACCATTCCACCGTAAAAAAAGGCAAGCCCAGGCGTCATCAAAAAAACAAGAGCAGTAGCCACTATTATCCATGCGATGTCGGCAGTGCTGTATTTGCTGGCATCTGCAAAATCAGCAATCGGCTTAACAAATAGGGAGGCTACAGCCACGGCTGCTAAAACAACAAAAGGGGCAACCTGTTTGAATGTTAGTTTGGGCATTTGTAGAATTTTAAAATTAAAAAAAATAATAATTTATACTTATAAAACGAAAATATTGATTTTTTGTATAAATAATTTAAATATTATTCACATATTATTTTTTTTAATATGTATGTAAATATTATCTAATTCCCTATTTTTTAAATAGATACTACCTGAAATTGAATACCTATCAAATAAAAAGGCCGCTATAAAAGCGGCCTTTTTATTACAAAATGATAATAAAATATCAATTATTATATCGCTAAGAGAAGATTTTCGTCTTTACTTTCAAGCACTGATTTTCCCCCCATCAGAAATTCGTCGACTTTTCGGGCACACTCCCGTCCCTCGCTGATCGCCCACACCACTAAGGACTGTCCCCGGCGCATATCGCCGGCAACAAAGACTTTATGGAGGTTTGTTTTATATGATTTTTCAGCAGCCTTTACATTTCCCCTCTCATCCAGTTCAACATCTAGTTGCTTCAACAATCCTTCATATTGAGGGTAAACAAAACCCATGGCCAGGAGGGCCAATTCGCATGGGATTTCCCTTTCGCTTCCTACCCTTTCTACAAACTTTGCAGGGCGACCGTCTTCTGTAACCTGCCATTCCAGGTCAACTATTTTAAGCGCTTTCAGGTTGCCGTTAGAGTCGCTGATGAATTCCTTAGTTGCAACAGCCCATTTCCTATCAGCCCCTTCTTCATGAGAAGTAGATGTTTTTAAAATCATTGGGTAGGTTGGCCAGGGCATAAAATCAGTACGGTTTTCTGGCGGCTTCGGTAATAATTCAAACTGTGTTACCGATTTCGCGCCATGCCGGTTTGAAGTACCTACACAATCTGAACCGGTATCACCACCACCTATCACTACTACATTCTTTCCATTCGCCAGAATATGTTCAGAAAAAATATTGCTTTCAATGTTTGCATTTGCCAAAGGGTCTATTCCTGCATTACGCTTATTCTGCTGCTTTAAAAATTGCATGGCATAATAAACACCCTTTAATTCACGCCCGCCAATAGCAAGGTCCCTCGGAACTGTTGATCCACCTGCCAACACAATTGCCTGGTACTCCCGAAGCAAATCATCAACACTTACATTTACACCTACATTCGCATTGCATTTAAAAACTACTCCCTCCTCTTCCATTAATTTTACTCGTCTTTGCACTACCCATTTCTCCAGTTTAAAATCGGGTATCCCATACTGTAATAAACCTCCAGGCCTATCATCCCTTTCAAAAACAGTTACAGAATGCCCGGCATAATTTAATTGAGCTGCTGCTGCTAATCCGGCAGGACCGGAACCTATAACCGCCACTTTTTTTCCGCTCTTTACATTTGGGGTTTTCGGCTTTACATATCCTTTTTCAAATGCAATTTCGATAATATGCTTTTCGATTTCTTCAATAGCAACGGGTGGTTGATTAATACCCAATACACAAGCACTCTCGCAAGGCGCCGGACAAACTCTTCCTGTAAACTCAGGAAAATTATTCGTTGAGGCGAGAATATCATAAGCCTCTTTCCATTCTTTACGGTATACTGCATCATTGAAATCCGGAATCACATTGCCTAAAGGACAACCGCTATGACAAAATGGAATACCACAATTCATACAACGTGAGGCCTGCTCATTCAATTTATTCTCATTATACCTGTCAATAAATTCATTGTAATGCTGCAATCTTTCACTTACCGGCCTCTTTCCTGGCAGTTCTCTTGTAAATTCTAAAAAACCTGTTGGTTTACCCATCCTATTTTACAGTTTTACTTTTATAAATACCGAATATGACAACACCACTTCATCTATTGATTTTCGACCTTCACTTTTTCTTTTCTCTCCTGCAAGACTTTCTTGTAATCTCTCGGAAATACTTTGACAAAATTCTTCAACTGGTTTTCAAAATCATCCAATACAAATTTTGCAACTGCACTTCCGGTATAGGCATAATGTCTTGTAATCAAGTCCTGCAGATCGCTGGCATCCTCACCGGTTAATGGATCAAGATCAACCATCTCTTTATTACAATTGTTTGCAAATTTTCCTTTTACATCATAGACATAAGCGATACCGCCACTCATACCTGCTGCAAAGTTTCTACCTGTATCACCGAGTATAACAACTTTTCCTCCGGTCATGTACTCACAGCCATGATCACCTACTCCTTCTACCACTACATTTGCACCTGAATTACGAACGCCAAAACGTTCCCCTGCTTTGCCCCTGATAAACGCTTCGCCGGAAGTAGCACCATAAAAAGCAACATTACCAATAATGATATTCTCTTCAGGTACAAAGGACGCCTGTCGTGAAGGATAAATAATCAGTCGTGCCCCACTTAATCCTTTACCAAAATAATCATTGGCATCACCTTCTAATTCCAGCGTAACTCCTTTTGTATTGAAGGCACCAAAGCTTTGACCTGCAGTTCCGGTAAAACTGAAATTGATTGTATTATCTGGCAATCCATAGCGGTGCTTCTTTGTAATTTCATTCGATAAAATTGTACCGGCTGTTCTGTCTGTATTCTTAATAGTAAAAGAAGCAGATACCGATTCCAACCTTTCTATTGCAGGTTTTGCAGCTTCTAATAATTTCCAATCAAGAACTGTTGCCAATCCATGATCCTGCTCTTCCATATTGTACAAGCCAGTATATTGTGAAGCAGGCTCTTTGTAGAGTATAGGCGAAAGATCCAGTTTCTTATATTTCCAATGATCAATATTTTCTCTTAACTCCAGACAATCCACCTGGCCTACCATTTCTTCTACTGTACGAAAGCCAAGGTCCGCCATAATTTCCCGCAGCTCCTGTACTATAAACCTGAAGAAGTTTACTACATGATCCGGATTACCTGTAAACCTTGCCCTCAATTCAGGATCTTGTGTAGCTACACCAACAGGGCAAGTATTTAAATGGCACTTCCGCATCATTATACAACCTTCCACAACCAGCGCAGCAGTTGCTACACCCCATTCTTCCGCTCCCAACAGTGCGGCTACAGCAATATCACGACCTGTTTTCATTTGGCCATCGGCCTGCACAACAACACGACTTCTTAATTTATTTCGTACCAGTGTCTGGTGTGTTTCAGCTAATCCTAATTCCCAAGGTAATCCGGCATGCTTAATAGAACTGATCGGCGAAGCACCTGTACCACCATCATGCCCTGAAATCAAAATCACATCTGATTTTGCTTTTGCAACGCCTGCAGCAATTGTACCAACACCAGCCTTTGAAACTAACTTCACATTAATGCGTGCTGCCCGGTTTGCATTTTTCAAATCCGATATTAACTGAGCTAAGTCTTCAATTGAGTAAATATCATGATGAGGTGGCGGCGAAATCAAGCCTACTCCCGGTGTCGAATGTCTTGTTTTACCAATCCATTCATCCACTTTATGGCCGGGTAATTGTCCGCCTTCACCGGGCTTAGCGCCCTGTGCCATCTTAATCTGTAATTCATCTGCTTCCGTAAGATATAAACTGGTTACTCCGAAGCGGGCCGATGCAACTTGCTTGATCGCACTGCGCATGGAATCTCCATTGGGTAAAGGATCATATCTTCTTTCGTCTTCACCTCCTTCCCCGGTATTGCTTTTACCGCCGAGACGGTTCATTGCAATCGCCAGTGTTGTATGCGCTTCCCATGAAATGGAACCAAAACTCATGGCTCCAGTCGCAAATCGTTTATAGATTTTTTCAGCGGGTTCTACTTGATCAATTGATATTGAAGGACGATTCCTTTTGAATTGAAATAAACTCCTTAAAGTTGCTGCCTTTTCGCTCTGATCATTAACAAGCCGTGAATACTTTTTAAAAGTATTGTAATCATTCATCTTTGTTGAATTTTGTAACAGATGAATGGTTTGCGGATTGAAAAGATGGAATTCCCCTTTTCGTTTCCATTGATATATACCGCCAACGGGTAAG
Organism: Bacteroidota bacterium; assembly: GCA_018267535.1. Lineage (GTDB taxonomy): Bacteria > Bacteroidota > Bacteroidia > Chitinophagales > Chitinophagaceae > JAFDYH01. Next base: position 2,968 of record JAFDYH010000111.1, on the reverse strand, counting down.
CGATCTACAGGGATATCTTTTTTGCTGAAAGCATAAAAATGTTTCGCCAAGGCTTCATGGGCAATTTCAGTAAGCCCAATACCCTGTATACGACTAACCGCACCGGTAAAATATTTATCTACTACTTCCTGGTCAATACCCAATATTTCAAATATCTGTGCCCCCTGATAAGATTGCAGCGTTGATATTCCCATTTTGGAAAACACTTTCAGCAATCCATCACAAACGGCTTTGATATAATTTTTACGCAAATCTTCCCATGCCAGCTCTGTTTTCAGCGTTCCATTTGCTTTCATATTCCGTATCGTTGCTAATGCGAGATATGGATTGATTGCTGTAGCACCGAACGCTAACAGGCAAGCAAAATGGTGCACCTCCCACACATCACCTACTTCCATCACAATGCCCACCTGCCCACGCAAACCTTTACGGATGAGATGATGATGAACCGCTGATACTGCCAGCAAAGAAGGTATAGCAGCATGATCACTATCTACTGCGCGGTCGCAAAGTATCAATACTTCAAAGCCATCATTCGCGGCATCTTCCGCATAGCGGCACAAACGATCCAGGCCCTTCTTTAATGAATCAGGTTTACCATCTGCACGGAAATAAGTCTGCAATGTTTTAGCCTGAAATATTCCAGTGTCAATACTTCTAATCTTCTCTAATTCTTTACTTACAAGAATCGGTTGTTTCAATGCCAACGTATGACAGTGTTTCGGATCCTCATCCAAAAGATTTCCATTATTACCGACAAATGTTGCAAGGCTCATCACCAATCGTTCGCGGATAGGATCAATCGGTGGATTTGTAACCTGTGCAAACAACTGTTTAAAATAAGAACTCAAATGCTGCGGCTGATCACTCAATACCGCCAATGGAATATCAGTACCCATCGAACCAATCGGCTCCTTGGCATCAATCGCCATTGGCTTTATAATCGTTTCGATATCTTCTGTAGAATAACCAAAAGCTTTATGATACTTGAGAATAGAATCCTGCTGCAGGTGAGTAAACTGAACCCTTGGTTCATTCAGTTCCTCTAACCGTATTTTATATTGATTCAACCAATCGCTATAAGGAGATTGAGAACAAATTTTTTGTTTTAATTCATCATCACTAATAATCCGACCTTGTTCCATATCTACAACAAACATCTTCCCGGGTTGCAACCTGCCTTTTTCTTTCACCATACTTTGATCAACAGGTAAAGCACCTGTTTCGGATGCCATAATAACTCGATCATCCGTTGTAACACAATAACGAGAAGGGCGAAGACCATTTCTATCTAATGTAGCACCTATAATCTTTCCGTCAGTAAATGAAATAGAAGCTGGTCCATCCCATGGCTCCATAATAGAAGCATGGTATTCATAAAATGCTTTTTTCACAGGATCCATAGCCTCATTACCATCCCAGGCTTCCGGTATCAGCATCATCATTACATGGGGTAATGAACGGCCAGTCATTACCAAGAGCTCAATCATATTATCCAGGCAGGCAGAATCTGATTGCGCAGTAGTTACAACAGGTAATAACATCTCCATTTCTTCTTTTGAAAAATAAGGGGATGTAAATCCATGTTCACCTGCCCTGAGCCAGTTCAAATTTCCCTGTAGCGTATTGATCTCTCCATTATGCGCAATAAAACGGAAAGGCTGAGCGAGTTTCCAGGAAGGGAATGTATTGGTAGCAAACCGGGAATGCACCAATCCGAAAGCACTTACTACTCTTTTATTACTTAAATCAGGGAAATAGCTACGCACCTGCGAGCTGATCAACTGACCTTTGTAAACAACAGTTTTATATGAAAGTGAGGCGAGGTAAAAACCTATTGCATCTTTTCTTACTGTATTATTGATGGTATGACTTGCATAGTTACGCAGCACAAATAATTTTCTTTCAAACTCGTCCGGGTTTGAAATATGGTCAGGACAGGCAATGAATACCTGCTCTATTTCCGGCTCAACGCTTAATGCTGTCGGACCGATACCATCAGGGTTCACAGGAACTTTGCGATAAGCAAGAATTTCCAATCCTAACTTTTCTGCAGAGCGGTTGAAAATATCGCGGCATTCCTCACGAAGTCTTATTTCTTTGGGAAAGAAGATAACACCGACACCATACTTGCCAAATGAAGGCAAGTGGACACCGAGCTTTATACACTCATCAAAGAAAAATTCGTGGGGAGTCTGAATCATAATACCGGCGCCATCACCGGAATTGTTTTCACATCCACAGGCACCGCGGTGCTCCATGTTTTCTAAAACAGTAAGTGCGTCCGAGATTGCCTGGTGCGACTTGTTGCCTTTAATGTTAGCAACAAAACCGATACCACAGGCATCCCTTTCAAAAGAAGGATTGTACAGGCCGTAATTTGCCATAATTCAAATTGACTTAATTAAAATTTATGACGACAGAAATCGTTAATTATCAAAAGGCAAGCAAACGTTCTAAATTACAAAAATCAACGCGTAGCGGAGGCTTCGAAATTACTGAATTACTCACAATAAACCAACACGGCCGCTACTACTCATTCATTATTGAACTTTGCCCTTTTTTCAAGTTCCATCAATCTATTTTTTCCTTTATTCTCAGCTTATTAAACCAGGTAACCAAACAAAGTATCGTTCTTATTCAATTCCGTGTACTCAATCTTATACGTTACCATTTTTTCAACCAGCACATTATAGTCATCCCTGCTTTGCAACTCAACACCCACCAATGCAGGACCCGCTTCTTTGTTATTCTTTTGCATATATTCAAAACGGGTAATATCATCACCCGGTCCTAAAACATTGTTTACAAATTCCTTTAAAGCACCGGGCCGTTGCGCAAAATTGACAAGGAAATAATGCTTCAATCCTTCATACTGAAGGCTGCGCTCCTTTATTTCCTGCATACGGTCAATATCATTATTACTGCCGCTTACAATACAAACAACATTTTTTCCTTTAATCTGTTC
>JAFDYH010000110.1:2265-14944 GCA_018267535.1 Bacteroidota bacterium | reverse complement strand
TTTTTACTGTATTTTAAAGCATTGCCCAGCAGGTTATAAACAACACTGGTAATATTGGAAGCTTTTAATTACCTCTTACCTCTCCTCGTTCATCATCTTCCCTTTCCTTTTCATACACCAGCAGTTTCACTTTCCATTCCGTTTGCACATACTCCATCAGCAATTCTACTTTCAACCGTTTCATGCCTTCCTCTGTCGGAGAAACAGAAAACAGGCAATTTGTAAATTGCCTGTTTTCTGTAGGCGATTCATATTCACCGGTAAGGTTATAAGATCGGTTGGCAAAACGGAAACTTACTTTGTTCAATCGGCTATAATAAGTATCGAACGTATTTTTTGCAGCTTCAAACTCATCTGTCTTTATCATTACGGCCTGGTAGCTATAGCGATCCCNNTTTTTAGCAGGATATTTCGTAATCGTACATTCCTGGGCACCTCTTATTTTTAATAAAGAAGAATAATCTGTCGATTCGGGATTATTTACAATTTCGCTACCGATATAATGCTGGAAACTGTTCGGGTAATCCAATATTACATTCTCAACATCGGCCTGGAATGCATTATCATGTGGTGATTTTAATTGGGCCGAAACGGATGAAACAGATATAATGAACATTAAAAACAGTGAGAATAAGATCGATTTTATCATAAAAAGCTGCTAACTATGTTAAAATAGGGCGCAAAGATTAGAAAAAATCAATTTTCTTATATACTTTTAGTGCTAAATATTCGTTATCCTGTTAACTCAAACTATCCGTAATGAAAAACAGAAAATTCATCCACACCCACGAAGAGGCAAAAATTTATCGTAACTATTACAAACCCTCACTAAATATATTTCGATTGTTCAGAAGTGTTCTATCTGTTTTTATATCTGGCTCGTCGGCTGCGGCGCATGGATATGACCATAACAAAAAAATTTCTCATTAGCCCTTTTGCTCACTAACCCTTGATTATATCAAAGCCGTCTCGAGAGAGGCGGCTTTTTAGTTTTTATGTCCCGGGGCCTTACCCTTCATCTCCTTTTCATAAAGAGAAGGAGCGTTTCTACATTGCAATTCCAACCTCTATCTCTATCACATCTTCTTCAACTTTCCACTCATTATAATATTTCAAAAACTCCGAAATCAATCAGAATACTATAAAAGCAAGGGTTATATTTTGATGGCCTTCTCCAAAGGAAAAGGTCGGGATGAGGCCATGTTTTATTTAACTAAACAAGTACTCCACATCCTCTCTCGTCAAGCTCTTTACAAACGTAGCATCATCTGTTATCAATTCTTTTGCTAATGCTCGTTTTCTATCTTGTAATTGCAGTATTTTATCTTCGATCGTATCCTTACAAATCATCCTGTAAGCAAAAATGTTTTTCGTTTGCCCGATACGGTGTGTTCGGTCAATCGCCTGTTGCTCCACAGCCGGGTTCCACCAGGGGTCAACAATATAAACATAATCTGCAGCTGTAAGATTTAATCCAACGCCGCCGGCCTTTAATGAAATTAAAAACACTCTTACTGTATCATCATTTTGAAAACTTTGAATCGCTTTTTCTCTATCAGGAGCCGATGTGCTTCCATCAAAATACTCATACTTAATACCTAATTCTTCCAATTTTTTGCGGATTAAGGCCAGCATTCCGAGGAACTGTGAAAACACCAATGCCTTGTGATTGCTCATATCTTCACTTAACTCTCTTGCCAATTCTTCAAGTTTAATGGAATGATTTGGAAATTTTTCCGTTTCATTCAATATTGCCGGTGAATCACAAATCTGCCTTAGCTTCATCAGGCCTTGTAAAATCGTTAGTTGTGATTTCTGAATGCCCTGTGCCTCGATAGTACCCAATATCTGGTCGCGGAAATCATTGCGGTAAGCATCATAAATCTTGCGTTGCTCATCTTCCATTTCGCAGAAAAGAACAGTTTCTATTTTTTCCGGAAGGTCTTTTGCCACCTGTTCTTTAGTACGGCGCAGGATAAAAGGGTACAATACTTTCTTTAAATGCTCCTTTCTTTCCGGTTCACCCAATTTATCAATCGGTATTGCAAACTCCTGGCGGAAGAATTCCATGCTGCCCAGCATACCCGGGTTTAAGAAATGCATCTGTGCAAATACATCGAATGTATTATTCTGTAGAGGGGTACCGCTCATGCACAAACGGTTTTTTGCATTCAGCAGGCAGGCCGCTTTGGTTACCTTACTTGCCGGATTCTTGATCGCCTGCGATTCATCCAGTATCACATAGTCAAATGCAATGGAGGTTAACAATTTTATATCGCTGCGCAAAGTACCATAGGTTGTAATCGTTACATCATATTTTAGCATTTCCTCCCTGTCCCTTGTACGTCCGCCTCCATGATGGATATGATAAGTGAGCTTTGGTGTAAATTTCCTGATTTCATTCTCCCAGTTATAAATGAGTGTTGTGGGGCAAACGACCAGGGCTTTTAATGTTTCATTCTGTATCTTATAATATTGTAAAAAAGACAATGCCTGGATAGTTTTACCCAAACCCATATCATCAGCCAGTATACCACCCCATTTTATTTCCTGCAGGTAGTTCAGCCATTGGAAGCCTGCGACCTGGTAAGGACGCAAAATCATCTTCAAACTATAGGGAGGATCAATTTCTTTAATCTTGTTAAACTCCCGCAGCTTATCATATTTCTCTTCCAGCTGCACCGATAATTCATTTTCGTCGCGGGTTTCATACAACTCATCAATTACACTTAAATGATAACGGGAAAGCTTGAGGTTATCTGTTTTTCCTTCCCCTATGCGGAACAATAATGAATATTTCTTCAGCCATTCTTCGGGTAAAATACCCAGTGTACCATCATTCAGTTGTACAAATTGTTGTTTATTAGCCAAGGCCCGTTTCACTTCTGCTACAGTTACCTTCTGATCGCCAAAAACAATATCGACCCGGGCATCAAACCAATCCGTATTACTGCTGATAAAAATCTTTGTATTCGGTTTCGATGTATTGAACCTGAAGTTTTTCAATGCCTCAAATCCAAATACCGGTACTTTCATTTCCTTCATCGCATCTACAAACAGAAAGAACCAGTTATTCTTCAATACATCCGTTCCCTTTAAGGCCAGGGAAGACGAGTCCTCATTGTAAACAAAATTGGAATGAAGCTGCTGGAGTTTTTCTATAAAAAGTTTTTCTGCTTCACGATTGCGGTGCACAATCATCACCTTGTCCCCATACGGTACTACTACCTCATCCCTATCCCTCACTTTTGTTTCATATCCTTTATAGTTAAAGGAGGGCTGGAATACCAGGTAGTCTCCTTTTTCTACTAAGAACAATTTTAATTCAGGATCGCCGTCTTTTACCTCCTGCACAATGGAACGATCAAATTCTACCCTATATTCCTTTGCCAGCGGCATTACAAAACTGTTCAGTGTTTTATGCCACTCTTCTTCGCCTATTTTCATTTCTCCATCTGGCAAAAACTTTTCCACGACATGTATGATTTCGTTATTCTTCCATAAATGCATTTGATGATTGTAGAGAAACAATAAAGGGCTTGCGCTTTCATTATCACTCAGGTCATGATCCAGCCCACCTGCTTTTAAACGGCATTGTATTTTATAATCCCCGTTTTTGCTGACTATAAAATAAGGATTGATCTCATCCTGGGATAAACCCAGTGATGAAAGATTATTGGTCTTGAAGGCTTTTCCTTCTGTCAGTTCATAGATAAGTTTACTATCACCAAAATCGGCAAATACTTTTTTCAGCTTGGGAACCAGGTATTCTGCCATTAATTCTTTTGTCTCATCAGCTAAGTCATCTTCTTCCTGGTGAATAATATTTTCCCAGATTCCGGAAAAGGGCGAATTGCGGCTGATATATTTATTGATTTCTGTTTCCTGCAATTTGCGGATGGCGGTCACCAGTAGTTTATCCCTTTCACTGTAAGCATCCGTACTCACATATTTGGAAAGATCCAGTTTTTCAATCTTCCCCATAAAACCGGCTCCCAAATCATTCGGTTCACCTTGTATAACATCGATGGTAAACCGCGGATATATTTTTTTGTTGAAATTGAAAACAATACCCAGCAGGTCTTTCTGCGCCAGTGTCTCTTCGGGCTGAATTGTCTCAGCTTGTACCTCTTCCTGTTGCACAGCGACGGGTAACGGCTTGGGCGCAACAGGCACTGCAGACGGGGCAATCCGTTTTATAGTCGTATCCAAAACTCTTAAAAAAGGCTTGCCTTCTTTATAAGAAAACTCAAACTTATTGGTCAGGTCGTCGCTTAAAGAATAGCCATAGGCTTCCAGCAGTTTATTTTTTTCCTTATCCCAATTGCGGATAGTATCAAAATAATAAGCGCCATGTGCATTCAGTAATTGCAGGAATACAATCACTTTCGGCAAACATAATGGGTGCTCAGGGTCTACATAATCGCAGCTTGTATCAAAGTTTCTCTCCTCGTTCTTTTTAAGGATTACCTTATAGGTATTTCCATTCAGCGTTACACTGGCTTTTACCGTTTCTTCTTTCGCAGATTCTATAGCAGCCTTGTTAGTCCGTAAAAATTGTTCTGCCTGTGTCAGCGTTTCTGGTGAGCAAAGCATACGGATTGCTTTCAGGTCAATGAATTTCATCTTTGCCACCGTATGCCGTTGATCGTATTCCACTTCATCCGCCTGCAGATGGCCTTTGTCAATCATTTCCTGCAACTGGAAAAGGGAAGCGGCTTCATGGCGACAGATATCGCCCAGGTTGTAAGGGCATGCACAACGAAGTGAAAGTGATTTAGCATCTTTAAACCTCTGGATATATACCTTGTAGTAAGTAGAATAGCTGTCATCTTTTACACGAAAAACAGCGGAACCAAAAAGATCATCATATTCTACCAGCTCAACGAAGCCAATGGCATGTATTTTTTTTCCTCTCCGTATTACTTCGTCTGTTCCATGGGTATAGACGTACTTCAATAAATGTGGTAAAGCCATTCAGTTTTCAGTTTAGTTAGGCAGTTCGTAACAGATTGCCTCGTAATGATTCCAATTGTTTGATCGGCCGGATTATTAGCCATCCCCATCAAACAATTTACAATGAAACCATATGATTCAATCCGCTCAATCAGAATTGGGCAATCTGCAAAAGTAAACGAATGTGTAGCAGATTTCCATGTAAAAAACCAGCTAATTAAATAAAGTGCTAAACAGCAGGGATATGAGGGGAAATGCAGTATCTTAGCAGGTTTGGTTTCACACAAAGCAACAACGAATGCCAAGTGACAAAGTCGGTACTATTTAATTGTTCGTTGTGCTCTTTTTGTGTGAAATACATTTATTCAAACTGCAAAGAATAATACTTTTTGAATTCATGGAATGATTTCTCAACCGGGGACCAGGACCACATAATTTGTTTACCGGTGTCATAGTCCAGCCTGCAGAAATTAGCATTCCACTTCGTTCCGCTTACAGGAGGTGTGTTCAAAAAACCACTTAATAACTGGTATGGAAAAAATAATTCAGCAGTCCATGATTGTATAGATGCGCCCGTTTTCATTTCGCCTCCATTAACGTTTACTTTCTTTACCACTTTCTTTTTGTCTTCATAATGCCAGGGCATCCAACTACCAAACCCTCCTTTTGTATTCATGATCAGTAATACCAGTTCTTTTTCAAGAGGGTTGATTTCATATTCAAAATAAGTCGCTTGTGCCGGTTGGGGATGAAAGAATACTTCAACAACATCTGCTGTAAATAAATTTTCAAAATCATTCCTGTAATCAGTGCTTATCTTTTCATCATCACTGTTAAACAAAACATAGATGCCGGTTGAAGAATAGAGTATTTTGAATTTTGTTTTATCCGCTTTGCCCCCTGCATTCAATTTCGTAAGGTCAACCCATTTTGTTTTATCCCATTCAACATTATCTCCTTGGCCGGTAATTATAAAATCGCCGCAACGATGAACTACCAAAGGAGTATCTATTGATTTAACAGGGCTATCAGCATTTGCAAGCTGGTAAAATAAAATACCAATGAACAAGAAAAATGCTTTCATAACAGTGAATTTATTCAACGATCAGTCTTCCATTTATATAGACCGGTAAAACATTCGCTCCATCTTCAGTAAGGCAATAGCGAATATCTTTTTCCAGGCCAAACCCTGTCAACCGGTGATAATGTGAGGCTTCGTTCTTTTTCAGGAATCCATACAAGTCTGCCTTGCCTGTATTGTAAAGTGATTCCGCCATATGCGAAGAATCACAGCTAATATCAAAATGCTCTTTTATTCTTGAAACAACAGCGCCGGCGAATAAAGTATCCTCGAGGTTTACGCGGTCTTTCCATGCGGCACAAGCGAGCATTACATTTTTTTTCATTGCAATCAAATGATTACATACCGAACTAAGATTAGTAAAGGCCCCGATAACAATCTCTTTTGCTCCTTTATCCAGGGCCATATGCAGGAGCTTTGTACCGTTGGTGGTCGTTAATACCAGTGTTTTTCCTTTAATAAAACTTTCCGGGTATTCAAATGGAGAGTTACCATAACTTAATCCTTCTGCTATTTTACCATCTCTTTCGCCTGCAGTAATACCATCAATCTGTTTACCTATTTCAATGCAGCGGCTTACACTATCCACGGGTATCACTTCTTTGGCGCCGTTATTTAAGGCCGCCGTAATTGTTGAAGTGGCTCTTAAAATATCGATCACCACAACAATGCTGTTGCTGATATCATACAGATGCAAAAGGGCAGGGGAGAGGGAGGTATATAAAGACGGTTTTTTATTCATAACTGTAAGTAGAGAGTAAAAATAAAGGATCGTGATTAAACTATTTCACGCAAAGCTCGCAAAGGATATAAAGTACGCAACCAAAATTTTCGGATGTGCCGAATAAAAAACAGAAGTCGATATGGTAGTTAATTAGTTCGTAAAAGAAATATAGTGCCGTCCTTCTCCTTTAGGAGAAGGATATGAGGATGAGGTTTACACCGCCAGCAACTGCCTCCATTTTCCCGTTTCCGCGATCTCTTTAATCAAATTATTACGATGTTCAAGAAGCTTTTTCATGTAGCGGGTAAAAAATAAAACATTGAAAAACCTGCCGATCACTCCATAGGGTGATTCGAAATGAAAAAGGTCAATCATGATGGTGCCGTTCTCACAGGGTTTGAAAAAATGTTCGTGGCGCATCAATTTAAAATCACCTTCTACCTGTTCGTCGGTAAATTTTTCCGCTTTTGTCATACCGGTGATCTTTACCCGAAGAATCCGGGTTTTTAAAATATGCTTTGCCTTCCAGGTAACCGTGTCTTCTTTTTCCATCAGCCCGAATCTTGTACCTGCTACAGCTTCTTCTTTGTGGTTCTCCATCGATTTTTTATGGATATCAACACTGCGGCTGAGATCAAAAACTACTTCCGGCGCGGCGGCGATGAATGTGGTAAGATGAATTGTAGGCATAGAATATCAGATCAAAGTTCAGTAATTAACAGGCTGTAAGATAAAACGTTTTGGGTCTGTTTCTATTTTGTAAAATACAAACTTTCCCGCACGGACCGGCGAGTTATTTTCTGTTCTGTTTACTTATTAAACATATTGCCTTTCAATACTAATTGAAGGGAAGTTTTACCACCTTAGCCAATAGTAGTTTATCGCGGACTTTAATGAAAATTTCCGTATCGGGAACAGCAAAGGCTGTTCTGACATAGCCGAGGCCGATAGCCTTACCGAGGCTTGGAGATTGAGTGCCCGAAGTAACGACTCCCAGGTCCATACCTGAAAAGTCTTTGATTTCATATCCATGACGGGGAATGCCTTTGTCAATCATTTCAAAGCCAACCAGCTTTTTTTGAATACCTTCTGCTTTTTGTTTTTCAAGAATGGATTTTGCCGTAAAATCTTTGGTGAATTTTGTTATCCATCCCAATCCCGCTTCAAGAGGAGACGTATTATCATCGATGTCATTGCCATAAAGACAATACCCCATTTCCAATCGTAAAGTATCTCTTGCACCGAGGCCAATAGGTTTTAATCCTTGTGGTGTACCTGTTTCAAATATTTTATCCCATATTTTTGCAGCATCATCGCCTTTATCTTCAAAATAAATTTCAACACCGCCGGCCCCTGTATATCCGGTAGCACTGATCAATACGTTGTCTATTCCGGCAAATTTTCCTTTTACAAACGTGTAATATTTCAGGTTTAAAATATCCAGGTCTGTCAATGGCTGAAGAATTTTTGCGGCATTTGGTCCCTGGATGGCAAGTAAACAAGTTTTATCTGAGATATTATGCATCTCTGCTTTCTTACTGTTATGTTTACTGATCCAGTTCCAGTCCTTTTCAATATTGGAAGCATTCACCACAATCATATACACTTTATTTTCTTCGATGCAGTAGATGATCAGGTCGTCAACGATTCCGCCATCATCATTTGTAAGGCAACTATACTGGGCCTTGCCTGCTGTAAGTTTGGATGCATCATTGGTGGTAACCCGTTGTATCAGGTCCAGTGCGTTTTCTCCTTTCACAATAAATTCCCCCATATGGCTTACATCAAAAACGCCTGCATTCTTTCGCACTGCAGCATGTTCATCATTAATGCCTGTATAACTGATCGGCATATTATAGCCTGCAAAAGGCGCCATCTTCGCACCCAGGGCAATATGCTTTTGTGTAAAAGGAGTATTCTTCATTATTATTCTTTCAGGATTTGCAAATGTAGAGGAAATCGGGCTGTTATAAAGAGAGATTGTTACAACGAATCGCTTATGGTTTTATAAAAAACCGGGTCTTTCTATGCTCTCATGGCTAAATTGTAAACCACAGCGAACACAAATAACACGGACCCGTTTGCTGGTTGGTATTACCTATGAATCATTTAATCTCTCAAATAATTTCGAATAAAAGAATGAATAAAATCTGCGTCTTCCTCTATCCGTCTGTGGCAGGCAATCGTTTTGTCGTTTATGAAATTAGTGGTTAATCTTTTTAATTATTACATTAGTCTTAAAATTGGCCGACCATGCGATATAGAATTTTTATACTGCTTAGCTTTATCTTTTTGCTTTTCAACAGAACTGATGCACAAAAAATAACCGGCTGTGGATTTAAAGTTCCCCCAAAATCTTTATTCAGAACAAATTTTCAATCGGTGTATGAAGCCCAGGCTATTTTAAAGAACATGCTGGATTCAATTAACTGGAAAGAAAATTTCAGGGTAAGGGAACAGAATGGTATTCAGAATGCGTATGCTACTATTATTAATAATACAAGGTGGATTATCTATGATAATGATTTTCTTGAAGACATTGACGCTTATACGGCAACCAAATGGGCATCGATAAGCGTGTTGGCGCATGAAATGGGTCATCATTATTATAACCACGTTATCAGCGGCAGTGGCAGTACACCACCAAAAGAAATTGAAGCGGATGCTTTCTCAGGTTATGTAATGGAAAGGTTAGGAGCTACTTTGCAGCAATCCGTTGCCGCCATGCAGGCTATTGCAAGTGACAAAGCAAGCGCTACACATCCAGGTAAAAAAGATAGGGTAGATGCAATAACAAGAGGCTGGAATACAGCCAAAGGGAACACAACAAATACTGCTCCTTCAACTACACCTTCCAATCCAACCAATCCCAATAACCAGGGGCCGGTTGTAAATAACCCAACTGTCCCCAATCCGGGCAATCCCACTTCTACGGATCCTGCCAATGATCCGAGTTGGATTGCATTAACAATTCAAAGCAACCGTGATGAAACCGTTTTATTAAGTGATGATGGGAGAAATTTTCAGAATGCGGAGATAAAGGCAGGGCAGGCTTTTATTTTCAAGTTTGAAATATATGACTATGGCTGGCTGAAACTGAAATACTATAACGGCTATCGCACTTACAAACTGATGCACGGAAAGGATTATAGTATATTATGGAACCGGAGAACCGGCAACTGGACAGTTGTAGAAGTGCCACAATAAAGGTTAGCTGCAAAAGACAGGAATAAAATACGAATGGAATAAATCTTAGCTTCTCAAGTAAACCCTGCTAAAATTTCGTGTTAGTTAGTAGCTAAAAAGAGAGGCTCCGGAAACGGAGCCCCGCGACCTCGCTTAAAGCGAAGACCCAACTTCAACCTATTTTAATTGAACATATTGGCCAGTGTAAAAACCGGCGAACCTATGTTCACAGATATATCACCTGTTGTTTTATCATCTTCATTCACATCGTCCATGGTTTCCTGTGCTGTTGCTTTTGGTTTCGTTGTATCATTCAATCTTTTCTTATCCTCTTCTATTTGTCGTTTATCCTGTTCCAGCTTCTGTTCACGGTTCCTGATATCATCGCGCAGTTTTTCTTTGTCGTTATCATTGTACCTATAACCCTCCTTATCATCTTTCTTTTCTTCCGGTCTTGTTGCATTTCTCAATTCGCCATCTGCTTTCATGATATAATCCACGTTGGTTTCGTATTGGAAATAACTATCCCAGTCCCAATCAACATCCCAGTCATTGCGGTTCCATCTTCTTTTTTCATACATGCGGATATTATAAGGATGCAGCTCATCTACTGATTCATCAAAACGTATCTTTTTTCCAACCGGTACTTTAATGTTTACAATAACCCGCTGGAACCTGAACTTATCATCTTTAGTTACTGTTAATCCACTACCAAGATTCAGAATACTATCTGTATACGAAACATTATACAGGATGTTCTCCGCCCTGTTTCTTGCTTCATTGCCATCTTTACCGGCACTATAGCGTGAAAGGGTAACATGATAATCTGAGTCTTCACTTTTTTCAATGCGTACTTTAATATTCGCCATGCGCAGGCTGTCTTCATTAATGTCCCATCCTTCATTGTCTACATCTATCCACCAGAAGTTGCCGGAATAACGAACTTCGGGTTCATTTACCCTCACAATCATTCTGTCTTTCGGCGGTTGTGTTATCGAAACTCTTGATTCTACTTTTTGGTTACGGCGAAAATCATTAACCAAACTTGCCGCGAGCAATGAAGCAGATACCCAACCCAATGCCCATAGGCCGCCAAACATCCAGCCGAGATAACTCCTCTGCGACCTTACCCGCATCATGCGGCGGATCAGCCAGGTGATGAAAGCGATCAAAGGAATGCCGAGGAAAAATAACAGCGTCCCCCATGCAAATACGTTTTGCCAGAATCCATTCAATACATAGTTTTTCAATGGCCATACCCCGACCCCCCCAAAGATTAAACCCATCAGGGCAACAAATAAGGCAAATGCAATGGTTCCGGCAATAAATAAAAAGAAGGCTTTGAATAATACACCGATTATATGGCCGAGACCGACTCCTACACGACGTCCCGCCTCACCAACTTCTTTCCCCCAACTGGCCCCGCGGCCCTGGGCAAATTCCTTTGCCTGGTTTCCGAATTTTTGTGCAGAAGCTTTCATTTCATCACCAAAGTCTTTTGCACGATCTTTCATCTGGTCCATACCTTCTTTTACATTTTGTCTGATTGTATTTACATCTACTTTTTCCCCGCGCATTTCCATTTTCTGGTACTGGCTTTTCGCTTCAGGCAGCACAATCCATAATACTATATAAGCAAGTATAAATGTGCCGGTAAGTGAACCAAAAACAAGGTTGGGAAAAACAGCGCCGGCATGAAAGAATGGCCAGCTTAAAATACTCAGTATAATATTCAATAAAAACGGAGCAGCAAAAATCAGCCGGACCATATACGGCTCTTTACCAAAATAAGCAGCAATGCCACTGGCCACACCACCCAATACCTTTTCTTCAGGGTTACGGTACAGTCTTTTACCACCATAATTATCGAGGTCCTTCTCGGGTAAAATAATCCAGAACAAAATGTAAAGGATAAAACCGGTACCAAAGCCACCAAATGTGATGATAGCAAATAACAAACGGATAATTGCCGGATCAACATTCAGGTAATTGGCAAGACCACTGCACACACCACCCACTACTTTATCGCTTGAGTCACGATACAGGCGGTTTTTCTTTTTAGGCTCTGTGTAGCTAAAATTGCCGGTATTTCCCGTATTTGTGTTTTGCTGCTGTGAATAGGTATTTGTTGTTTCCGGTTCTTCGTCAAAATCTTCCGGCCGACCCATTGAAGCGATAATCGAATTGATATCCTCTTCGGTTACACAAGATGCTCCTTTGCGGATTTTCTCATCCATTATTTCAGCAATACGGCTTTCGATATCATTGATTATTTCATCACGGCCATCCTCATGCGAAAAATAGCGGCGCAGGCTCTCGATATATCCCTGCAGCTTTTCATAAGCGGAATCTTCGATCGGTATTACCCTCCCGCTTAAATTTATATTGATAATCTTTTTCATTGTGCTATGTTTTGTGGTTGAAGTAGTTTAGTTGTGTGGCTGATCTTTCTTGTCCGCAAGCCTATTTACTGCATTAGATAACTCCTGCCAGGTTTGTTCCAACTCTTTATAAAATGCAAGACCTTTTTCCGTGAGTAAAAAATATTTACGGGGAGGGCCTGAATTACTTTCAACCCAGCGATAAGTCAGCATTTCAGCATTTTTTAGCCTTGTAAGCAGGGGATAAAGCGTTCCTTCCAGTATATTCAGGTTGGCAGCTCGCATTTCCTCCACAATATCACTGGGGTAGGCTTCTCCCCGCCGGATAATGGAGAGGATACAGAATTCCAG
>JAFDYH010000110.1:0-2164 GCA_018267535.1 Bacteroidota bacterium | reverse complement strand
CATGGCTAAGGCGGGTTGGAGAGTAGGATCCGGCGGTTATAATGAATTAACAGAACAAAGATAGGGTGATATTTGGTACTATGTTACACACAGTACCAGTTTATTTTTAGTTGCTGGCAGTAAACGGTAATATCTACTACATTTTAGGTATTATTAATCAGCAGTTTAGGAGCTATTTTTAAAAGCTTAAAAAAATTCCCTTGTTTGATGAGTGGTCATATTTATCCACGAAGAGAGTTTTTTCTCAAAATCAATCAATCAATGCGCTTTTTTATTATTCTGCTTATATTCATAAGTTGCTCTCCCGCCAAACCGGAGTATCTCCAAAATGTTGCATCCTTTGGCCGCACAACAAGGCAGTTATCAACTGCACCGGGCGACTTATATCAGCAGATATCCGATTTCAGGCATGAACTCCGCTTAGTAAGAGCTTCTGTTTTATTTAATGGCGACTCCGTTATTTCAACCTTAAACCGGTTGATGATTTATAAAAAATCTTTTGAAGAAAATGTAGCTGTTACGTATTCTGCCTGCAATATTATCAGTACTTATGCAGAATGTCTTTTGTCCATCACCGATCAGCGATATGTCCGTGCCAACGGAATAGAAACTGCTGATCTTGGATTAAAACTGAATAATGTTATTTCCGGCTTCAGCATCAATAAAAATGCAAAACTTCCCAAAACAGTAGGGTCATTCCTGGGAATGGTGGTCACCGAAATAGGATCCGCCCGTATAGAAAAATTGCAGAAGAAATATTTGAAAGAGTTTATCGACACAGGATCGGTATTGATTAATACGATCAGCGATTACCTTGTAGATGTGGTCGGCGAAAACTTAAATCTTGAATTACCACTGCTCGATCAGCAGTTCAACGACGCAATGCTCCAGTTCTATTACAACATTGAACCCTACGAGAGAAAAATTGAAATTAATCATTACGACTACCTGGAAAAATTTAACCCGCTTTACCTGTCCATGAAAGAACGGCTGGAAAACCTGCACCGGCTGCAACAAAAAACGATCATCGCTATGCAGAATATCAAATCAGCCCATGCGGCATTGCAGGCAGCGGCTGACGGCAATACAGTTTCTGATTCAACCGAAGAAATGAAAAAGTTATATAACAGTATGATGGATGTAACCGCCGTGATGAAAAAGTTTAAACAAGATACCACGGCGTTTCACTAAAAGACAGTGCTTTTAAACTCATTTATATGAAAAAAATGATGGCAATAGTTACCGGTGTACTGTTCATCGCGGTATATATTTCCTGTAACTCTTCTTCTGATTCCGGCAACACGGGCACACTCCCTCAGGATACTGCCACTTACTTTGACACAACTACAGGCGTCTCCCTCCAAAGGGAAAGGGAAATGCAAATGAATATGATTATCGAAGCTGCCCGGATGACGCTGGATTCTATTAACTCCGCTTATACACTTGTATTTAATTCTTCAAAAACAATGTCGCTGTCTGTAGATGAAAGGCAGCAATTGAATTTCGCGTTACAGCAAATGAATGATACAAGGGAACTAATCATACTCGAAACACAAAAAGAGGTATTGGATAACCTGCAGGAAAAAGCAGCTTCCTTTAAATCAATGGTTAAATCGATGGGTGTAAAATCCATCAAACTTACCAATATCGCCAGGTCACTTACCCACTTGTCCGACTTAATACAACACACGACCGATGCACTGGCTGATGCTTTTTCTTCAGGCATCATAAAACCCAAACTGGATGCACTGTCAGGTAAGTAAGGAATAAATTACAACATATTTATTCAACTTTCCTTTATTCGTCTGTATACGAAACAGGTATGCTATTTATTTTCTATAAACTGAACTTCTCCGGGCTCAGGATCAACAACTGCATAATGCTTTACATCATTGATCAGCACTTCATCCAAGGCATCCATTAGGTTTTTATAGCTTGCTTCCTTTGTCGCTTTTATAATCAGCATCAGGTTGGTTCGGCCATTCTTACCTTTTAAACTATTCATCTGTTTTTGTTTTTGCCGGATAATGTCTCCTATTCCATTTGAAATAGAATAACCGGCTGAGACTACCATACCATTTTTAACAGCATGGTTCCATTCCCCGTCATAACAAAAAGCTTTGTTGCCTTTACCCAGTAACACAGTCAATGATTCTGAATCCCT
>JAFDYH010000010.1:26012-56704 GCA_018267535.1 Bacteroidota bacterium | reverse complement strand
GGTCGTTGGGGCTGCCGGTTTTCACGCCAAGGGTTTCTTCGATAAAGTAGTGGATATACAAACCTGTTATTTACAAGCTGAGCCTACCAATGAAATCCGTTTGGCAATAAAGGAATTTGCAAAGCTCAACCGTTATCCATTTTACGATATCCGTAACCATACCGGTTTTTTACGCACCATGCAGGTAAGGCTTTGTACAACAGGTGAGTTGATGGTAAACGTTGTGGTGGCGGAAGATGATCCTGAAAAAATAAACAAACTAATGCATAATGTGCAGGAAAAATTCCCGGCAATAACCACGCTGTTATATACTATCAATACAAAATGGAATGACAGCCTGCACGACCTGGATCCAATAGTTTATTCCGGTAAAGGATATGCGATAGAAAAGCTATCTGCAGGAGCAGGAGAAGAATATCAATTTAAAATCGGCCCTAAGTCCTTTTTTCAAACCAACACAAAGCAGGCAGAAAAATTATACCGCATTACGAAGGATTTCGCTGAATTAACCGGTAATGAAATTGTTTATGATTTGTATTGCGGAACCGGCAGCATTGGCATTTTTGTAAGTAAACTGGCAAAGAAAATAATCGGTGTGGAATTGATTGCCGCAGCAATTAATGATGCAAAAGAAAATGCAGCGCTCAACCATTTATCACATACTTCATTTTTTGCCGGCGATGTCGTTGATATTTGTAACGATGAATTCTTCGCGCTGCATGGCCGGCCTGATGTGATTATTACTGATCCGCCAAGGGCAGGCATGCACGAGAAATTGGTAAAAAAGATTCTGGAAATGAATGCCCCCCTGGTGGTATATGTGAGTTGCAACCCGGCTACGCAGGCCCGTGACCTGAATTTATTAAGTGAAAAATATGCAGTCACAAAAATTCAACCGGTAGATATGTTTCCACATACGCACCATATCGAAAACGTGGTGCAGTTGAAACTGAAATGATGTTTAATGAAATTGTAAAATAAATTACCCTAACCCGATAACAATTATCTTTATTCAATGAGTTCGTTCAGATATACACCTTCGGAAGCTTTTCCTCCGGTAATAAAAAATTTGCTGATCATCAATGTTCTTGTTTTTGTAGGACAGTTGACATTGGAGAATAGTTTGCATTTAACTGAAAAACTGATGCTTTATCCCTGGATACCGGGCAATCTTAAAGCAGCAGCTCCCAACCTGAGTCTTTTCAACCCCTACCAGCTTATCACCTACATGTTTGCACATTCCCCGCAAAACTTTGGGCATATCATTTTCAACATGTTTGCGCTTTGGATGTTTGGCCGGATACTGGAAAATGTATGGGGTGGCAAGCGGTTTTTATTTTTTTATATCGCTTGTGGTGTAGGTGCCGGCTTATTTCATATTGCTATTCAGTATTTCCGTCTTGAGCAGGTGGTAAACGGCTTGTCTCCGGCCCAGATAGTGGAGCAATATCAGATGGGTGGACAAGATTTTCAAGATAGGTTGTTTAGGCCTCTTTCCCCTGCTCTTGGTGCTTCCGGTGCGATCATGGGTATTATGGCTGCATTCGGATATTTATTTCCCAATACGGAGTTAATGATTATTCCCATACCTATTCCTATAAAAGCCAAATGGCTGGTTTTAGGTTATATAGCCTTGGATTTATTTGGTGGCATTACCAACTCAAGCAGCGATAATGTAGCTCACTTTGCCCACCTTGGTGGCGCAATAGTTGGCTTTATTATTGTCTATACCTGGAACAAAACGAACCGCCGGACGTTATACTAAAACGGTTTAGCAGAAATAACCGTCTTTTTATGCAGCAACAAGAGGGTTGTCGTAAATTTATATTGTGAATAGCAGACTATGAGTTATTATGAACAAGATTATCGCCGCCGCCTGCATATAGGCCGTGAAAACAATTCTCTCATTGCGCTTGTCGCTATTAATCTTACTGTTTACGTCATTTTCGCTTTCATCAAGGTCGTTTATATTTTCACCAAAATTCCTGATGAATTTTTTTTAAAAAATGTTTTCAACTGGTTTGCCATGCCTGCCGGTTTTGAAGCATTTATGACGAGGCCGTGGACACTGATCACGCATATGTTCCTGCATGATAGCGTATGGCGTGTATTGGCAAACATGCTCTGGCTATGGGCTTTCGGTTATATCATGCAGGATCTTACCGGTAACCGGAAAATAGTAGCTATCTATATATATGGGTGTATTGCCGGTGCTATTGCATTTATGATGGCTTATAATTTTATTCCATCCCTGAAAGCAAATATTACAACTGCCACTGCGTTCGGTGCATCTGCAGGTATAATGGCAGTAGCCGTTTCCACCACAATGGTTGCTCCGGATTTTCGCCTTTTTCCCATGCTGAATGGAGGCATCCCGCTATGGGTACTCACCCTTTTGTTTGTAATTATTGATTTATCCTCTATACCAACAACAAATACCGCTGAATATTTTTCGCATGTAGCTGGTGGTGCCATGGGATTCTTTTTTATCTTTTTATTGCGCCGAGGTTTCGACTGGAGTGAGTGGATGAATAATTTCTTTGACTGGATCGGCAACCTGTTTAACCCCGATAAACCAAAGAGAGGAAAGAATATCCGCACCGAAGTATTTTATAAGAAAACAAGACAGCCCTATAAAAAAACACCCAATATTACACAACAGCGGATAGATGAGATACTTGATAAAATCAACCAGAAAGGTTATCACTTCCTAACAGATGAAGAAAAGGAGTTACTGAAAAGAGCCAGTGAAGAAGATTTGAAATAAGTATTGGTTTTCCTGTACAAAAACAGGTTATTTTTTGTCCGGTCAAATGGTAACCTTCAACCGCGTTATTTACTCTACGCCCGATTCAGTAATTTGCGTCAATGGCTTCCGCGTTTCGCCGCTTTGTAAAAAAAACAGCTATCCTCTGCAATTGTATCCTTGCAGTTATCTTTCTGCTGGCCTGCCTTGCGCCCTATTTAAACCCCGAAAAGTGGTGGTTCATTTCTATTCTTGGGCTGGGATTTCCTTTTTTACTGGCAGGACATTTTTTGTTTTTAATTTTCTGGCTTTTCGTAAAAAGAAAATTTATTTTTATCTCCCTTATTACAATGCTTATCGGGTGGAAAAGCATCAGCCTGCTTTTCGCTTTTCATCAGCAGGTACGATTTGATTATAAAAAACCCGCCGATCGCCTGCGGATCGTAACCTGGAATGTTGCCCGTTTTATAGAACTAAAAAAGAACAATAACGAAGGCAGCCAGACCAGGCTAAAAATGATGGAATTAATCAAAGAGCAGAATGCGGATGTAGTCTGTCTGCAGGAAATCCATACATCCATAGCGCCTGCTTATTATAATAATATAGAGTATATCCAGAAGGAATTAGGATATCCCTATTTTTATTTTACCTGGGAACTTGATGTAAAAGATCATTGGTATAGTTCAATTATATTTTCACGATTACCAATGATTGATACAGGGCGTGTGTACTATCCAAAGCCGGGAATAACAGAAGTATTGCTGAGAGCTGATTTAAAATTCAATAATGATACGATCCGGCTTTTTAATACACACCTGCAGTCCGTATTGTTTGAAAAAACCGACTATGATAAAATTGAAAGCCTTGAACACGGCGATGAGGGATTTGTTGGCAATTCAAAGGGAATACTTTCCAAAGTAAAAAAAGGAGCTATTATCCGCGGCAGGCAGGCAGATAAAGCCAGGGAAATAATATCTCAAAGCCCCTATCCGGTTTTGTTTACCGGCGACCTGAATGATGTGCCAACTTCCTACACTTATTCAACCATCCGCGGAGATATGCAGGATGCTTTTTTACAAAAAGGATTGGGTATGGGCCGCACTTTTACTTCCCTTTCCCCAACCCTGAGGATTGACTATATTTTCGCCGATAAAAATTTTTCCATATTGCAGTATAAAAAATACAACAGAGACCTATCTGATCATTATATGCAGGTAGCGGATATAAAATTGCTTAACCCCCATCCCTGAAGGAATAAAGCTTGTCCGAACCCCTCCAAAGGAAGGGCTTTAGATGTGTTTGATTTGTAAGTCATCCATACTACCTGATAAATACTATTTTTGCGGCACTTGTGAAACATCTGTTTGGAAGACAGCTGGCCTGGCCGTTTGGATCTGACCAAAGAAAATGAAAACTTCCAGGTAGCTGAATAGCAAAAAGAACGTAAAAGAGTGCGACGCAAGAAAAGATTAATAGTAGTAATGCAGCCGGGTACATAAAAAATACTATCTGCCATAACGAATGTTTCAAAGAAGTCAAGTCGAATTTTTATGAGCGAACTGAAAGTTTATAATTCTTACTCGAGGGAAAAAGAAATTTTTAAGCCGATAACACCCGGGCATGTAGGAATGTATGTGTGTGGGCCAACGGTAAGTGGCGAAAGTCATCTTGGTCATGCAAGGCCCTATATTACGTTTGATGTTATCTATCGTTATCTCACGCATCTTGGATATAAGGTCCGTTATGTGCGTAACATTACAGATGCCGGGCATTTTGAGGAAGAGGGCCGTGCCGCGGAAGATAAGATTTCCAAAAAAGCGATACTGGAGAAACTGGAGCCAATGGAACTGGTGCAAAAATATACCAACCTGTACCATTGGGCCATGGCACAGTTCAATACTATACCTCCCTCTATTGAACCAACGGCAACCGGGCATATCACAGAGCAGATAACAATGATTCAGAAGATCATTGATGCTGGCTATGCTTATGAAGTAAACGGCTCTGTATACTTTGATGTAAAAAAATATGCTGAAGGTCACGATTATGGCAAGTTGAGCGGCCGCATTATTGATGATTTGCTGGAAACAACAAGAACATTGGAAGGCCAGGAAGAAAAAAGAGATAGGGCTGATTTTGCATTATGGAAAGCGGCCCCACCGGAACATATTATGCATTGGCCAAGCCCCTGGGGTGAGGGTTTTCCCGGATGGCATATTGAATGTTCTGCCATGAGCAATAAATATTTGGGTGAACAATTCGATATTCACGGTGGCGGTATGGACCTGCTCTTTCCTCACCATGAAAGTGAAATAGCGCAAAGCACCATTTGCAACGGAAAGAACCCGGCCCGCTACTGGATTCATAATAATATGATTACCATTAACGGGAAAAAGATGGGCAAGAGTTATAATAATGTAATCAAACTAACAGAACTCTTCAGTGGTGATAATCCAGTATTGGAAAAAGCTTATCACCCGATGGTTATCCGTTTCTTCATCCTGCAAACCCATTATCACAGTACACTTGATTTCAGTAATGAAGCATTGCAGGCTGCAGAAAAAGGGTTGAGGCGTTTATGGGAAGCGTATGAAAACTTAGGCAAGCTAGAAATCCCTGATAATACGACTGCTGGTGATAAAGAACTGGATGAAAAAGTAAAAAAGCTGGTAAATGAATTTGATGAATTCATGAATGATGATTTCAATACGGCGAAAGTATTGGCAAATATGTTTGAACTGGCTCCCGTAATTAATTCACTAAAAGATAAAATCATTCCTATAAGTGCATTATCGCAGGATACTTTTAATTTATTGAAAGAAAAGTTCGGCCTTTATATTGAAGATATACTTGGGTTAAAAAGTGTATCCGCGGCGGATAATGATAAACTGAAAGGGGTAATGGAATTACTGATTGAAATCCGCAAGGAAGCAAAAGGCCGGAAAGATTTTGCTACATCAGACCGAATCCGTAACCAGCTCTCTGCTATGGGTATTTCATTAAAAGATGAAAAGGGTGGAGGGATGAGCTGGACTGTGGAAGCCTCCTAAATTCTCCGAAGGACAAGTGAATAAAAGTATTTTCAATCAGTTGAATTTTGGACGGATAGCTCTTAGCATTTCCCTTTTCCCCGGTGGCCCCGGTATCTTTTCAACTGTAAATCCTGCTGCCTGCATAGCACGGCGCACATCACCTTTACTGCAATAAGTGACCAACACTCCATTTGCCAATAATAAATCGTGTAGTTTTTTGAAAACCTCAACGGTCCATAATTCAGGTTGTGCAGCAGGAGCAAATGCATCGAAGTAAATTAAATGAAACTTTGAATCAGTTGAATACCCTGTTAAGGATTGATTCGTTTTGTGAACCAGGAAATGCGGACTAATGTAAATTGATTTTTCCCATTCGCAATTGTGGATTGACAGAAAAGTTTTTTGCAGATCCGGCCTTTTTAACTCATTGCAATAATTTAGTACTGAATATTGATGCTGGTCCAGGGGATATAATTCAAGTGCGGTATAGTGGATCATTTGTTTGTTCTTTTCTGTTTCTTGTAATGTAAGTAACACATTTAAACCAGTGCCAAGCCCTATTTCCAGGATATTTAAAGAGGCTGTTGGAAGTTGCTTTTTTACCATAAATCTTAATCCGGCATCTATAAAAACATGCATCGATTCCTGTATGGCGCCATGTACAGAATGATAAGTGACATTCATATCCGGTATTGAAACCGTATGTGATCCGTCTGCCGTCAGGATAATTTGTCTTTGCACAACCCAAATTTACAAGGAAGAAATTTTTATATTTAATGTTACTTTTATTTCTTACTAATTCCATCTATCACAGAATCACAGGTTCAGACAAATGTATTATATATCTCACCTATCAAAAGATAGAAAATTAAAAAAGTTATTAGAAGCAGCAAAGCCGCATAAACTTATTAAGCGAAAGAATATCTGTACTTATCTCTGTGCTTCTATTATGAGCCAGCAGCTTTCCACGAAAGTTGCCGACGTAATTTATCAGCGTTTTCTTAACTTATACGGGGGTAAAGAGCCAACGCCACAACAGATAATCGAAACTTCTTCTGAAACCCTAAGAAGCATCGGCCTGTCAAATGCCAAAGCGAGCTATATAAAGAATGTAGCACAGTTTGAGCTGGAACAGGGCATGGATCATAAAAAACTAAATAAAATGAGGAACGAAGAAGTGATTGAATACCTGACTGCAATTAAGGGTGTCGGACGGTGGACAGTGGAAATGTTATTGATGTTTGCATTGGGTAGGGAAGATGTATTTGCCATTGATGATCTCGGCGTACAGAATGCTATGATTGGCCTGTATAAATTAGACAGGACTGATAAAAAGAAATTCAGGGAAGATTTGCTGAAAATATCAGAGAAGTGGAGCCCTTACAGGACGTACGCCTGTGTACACTTATGGCGATGGAAAGACAACGCACCTGTTAAATCTGTAAAGAAAAAGAACGCAAAAAAATAACCGGCAAATTTGCTGATGAAAATCATTATAGCACCAGACAAATTCAAAGGAAGCCTTACCGCCTTCGAAGTTTGTAAATCTATTGAGGTGGGAATAAAATCAATTATTCCGAAAGCTGAAATATTATCTTTCCCAATGGCCGATGGCGGCGATGGCTTTGCTTCTATACTTCAAGCCTATTTGCATACAGTAACTATTGAATGTAAAACTGTTGATCCAGTAGGCAGATCAATTGATGCTGCTTATCAATGGAATCAAAAAACAAAGACGGCGATTATTGAAATGGCTGTTGCCAGCGGATTGGTTTTATTAAAAGAAAATGAAAAAAATCCCCTGCTTACATCATCATTAGGAACAGGGCTGTTGATTAAGGACGCAATCAATAAAGGGGCAAATAAAATTATTTTAGGTATCGGTGGCAGTGCCACAAATGATGGTGGCATTGGTATACTCGAGGCTTTAGGATTTTCATTAAAAGATAAAGATGGTAAAACAGTAAAAGGTGTTGGCGGCAACCTGGATAAAATTGCATCCATTACTCCTCCTGTGCTAAAAGAAATAAAATTTGAAATCGCCTGCGATGTACAAAATAGTTTATATGGACCAACCGGCGCCTCTTATATCTATGCGCCACAAAAAGGAGCCAACAGCGAACAAGTTAAAATACTTGATAATGGCTTGAAGAATCTTGCAGAAGTATTAAAGCAACAAACGGGAAAAGATATTTCAACTATTCCCGGAACAGGCGCGGCAGGTGGTATTGCAGCTCCTCTTTTATGCTTTTTTGATACAGAATTAAAACAAGGTGTTGATATGGTGATCGGTGCTTCAGGAATTGAAGATGCAATAAATGGTACCGACCTTATAATTACCGGCGAAGGCAAAATAGACAAGCAAAGCCTGGATGGAAAAGTGATTGGTAAAATAGCATCACTTGCCAATGAAAAGAGGATCCCGGTAATTGCTTTTTGCGGAAGGCTTGAATTGAGCCTTGCTGAAATAAAAAGAACAGGCTTATCAGGAGCTTATGTAATTGGCGAGTCAATAAGTGTAGAAGAAAGTATGAAGAATGCGGGGAAGCTTCTTACAGCAAAGGCAAAAGAAATAGCGGAAGCCTTTATTAAATAACTATCTTTTCCATTTTATCCAGCCATTCTTTATTTATTGTTGCGCCTAAGCCGGGAGTATCCGGCACTTTAATAACTCCGTTGGGTTGATATATAATCCCGCCACTTACCGGGTCTTCACTGAACATTAATGATGTATCAAAATCGAAGTGCTCAATTAATGGACTGCAAAGTGAAAAATGAGCAAAAGCAGTCATTGCCAACCTTGATTCCATAAAAGCACCAACTTGTAAATGAATATTCGCTGCTTCAGCAAGTTTTACAATTTTCAATGCCTTAAATAGACCGCCTGATTTACCCAGCTTGATATTGAGATAATCACAAGCCTTTAATTGTATTAACCGTTCCGCATCATGATCGTCACCACAGCTTTCATCACTCATAATAGGGATGGGGCTTTGTCTTTTTACTTCGGGTAAATGCATAAATGCCCATCGTGGAATGGGTTCTTCGCAGTGTTGAATACCAAAAACGGACAACGCTTTTAATGTTGTAATAGCTTCTTCAATGTCCCATCCCTGGTTGGCGTCGATACGAAGAGGTATATCATTGCCAACAACCTCCCGGATAGCTTTTATTCTTTTCACATCTGTCTCACCATTTTTTCCGAGCTTGATTTTTATAGCAGGGTACCCTTCCTTTTTTATTTTTAAAGCATCAGCCGCCATCTTTTCCGGCTCACCAATACTTACCGTATAATCTGTAATAATCGTTTTATTCTTTGCACCACCAAGAAATTTGTATAAAGGCAAATTCGAATATTGCGAAGCTATATCATATAACGCTATATCGAATGCGCTTTTAATACTGTTGTTTCCATATATAATTTTATCCATGGCTGAAATATGTTCTTCAATCAGCAATGGATCCTTCTCTTTCAGGTATTTGGCAAAATACTGGCCAACAATCATCCCGGTATCGGCGCTTTCACCGTTTATACTCATAAAAGGGCTGCATTCGCCGAAGCCTGTTATGTTTTCGTTTGTATGAATAACTACTACAACATTCTCTGCATTGTAAATTGGCCCAAGTGAAATAACAAATGGCTCTTTTAAAGGGATAAACAATTTATAAAGTTCAATATGTGTAATTTTCATTCCCGTTTGTTTAAACAATCAAATAAAACTGTAAATAAACCTCTTTCATCTTAATAAGAGATAGTTTCTTCATTACAGTTCATTTATATTCTCAAATGTAAAAAAATACCGCAAGTTTTATCCACTTAACATAGTTGTACCAACTGGCATTGTGGTCATCTTTTTTGGCACTTTCCCGCATTATAAGCTTTGACTTGCGCTATTGCGATAAAAATAATTCTGACGGATCCGTTTTTACTGAAACGGCGATGCATAGCTGCAAGCTGGTATATCTGCCAGGCGTTTGCATTTCCTGGCTCAATTTTATTTTTCAACACCTTGCTTTGAGCCTAAACGTTGCATTATCTTTCAGTAAACGATTTTTCATCAAACTGCCCGTTATGCAATCTCTGCGAATAAAAATTTCATTGTTCATAAATTATTTTGCATTTGCCATCCTGCTAAACAGTTCTGGTATTGCTATTTTACAGGTTCAAAATAATTTTGGAGTAAGCAAAGGTGCTGCCTCATGGATTGATCCATGCAAAGACTTCAGTATTGCCATAGCTTCATTTTTACTGGCAAGTTTTATAACGAGGGTCGGCTATAAAAGGGCCATGCTTGTCGCCTTGGGAATAGTAAGCACTGTTTGTTTCATTATACCCAATGTCCCTTCCTTTTTGTCGATAAAGCTCTTATTTGTCGCTATCGGCGCCTGTTTTGCATTGATTAAAATGAGTGTATACTCAACTATTGGCTTGATCACAAAAAATGAAAAGGAACATATAAGCCTGATGAATTTTATAGAATCATTTTTTATGATTGGCAACCTGTGCCTTTATTTTATTTTCAGCATATATACCAGCGATAAAGACCCCTTGTCTACTTCCTGGATGAACGCCTATTATCTTATTGGCGGCTTGTCCGTGGTTGCTTTCCTTCTTTTATTTTCAGCCCGGCTTGACGAATCGGCAGTCAAGCATGAAAACAAATCGTTGTTCGATGAAATCGGAGGCATGTTTTCTATTTTCATCAAGCCAGTAGTTATTACATTTATCTTTGCCGCCTTTTTTTATGTATTGATTGAGCAGAGCATTCAGAATTTTTTACCCACATTTAACAGGGAGGTTTTAAAACTGCCGACAACATTGAGCATTCAAATGGGAAGTATTTTAGCCGGGGCTACTGCCTTAGGCAGGTTCTTAGCTGGTATTGTAATGAAAAAATTAAACTGGCTTGTGGTTTTACTTTCCTGTTTGTTTCTTGCAGCGGCAATAATCTTGATTGCTATGCCACTAGCCAAAAATGCCGGGCAACATGAAATAACAGGATGGTTAAATGCCCCCGTCGCTGCTTATGTATTTCCCCTGATTGGGATTTTGCTTGCCCCCATTTATCCTGCTATCAATTCAATTATTTTAAGTTCTTTGCCTAAAGAACAACATGGTTATATGAGCGGATGGATTATCATTTTTTCTGCTATCGGGGGCACAACAGGTTCGCTGCTTACCGGGTATGTATTTGATAAATATGGTGGCCAAACCGCTTTTTATACTGCTTTAATACCTATTACAATTTTGATAGTAATCCTAATTTTATTTAAGGCTATCCAGAAAAAATATACGGAGAATAAAAACTAATTACCAGGTATGAACGAAACATTACTGGCTGCTGTACAAATGAAAAAAATATTTCCGGATGGAAAGACTTTTGTTGACTGTATCCCTAAGTTCCGGGCGGATGAGATTGAAAGAAAATTTACTGCTTTAAAAAATAAAGAAGGGTTTGATCTTAAGAAATTCGTGGAAGAAAACTTCATTGCCCCTGTTAATCACACTTCTTCATTTGTGCCTGATACCCAGAAAGCGGTTAGTGAAAATATTGAACGGCTTTGGCAATACCTTACCCGCAAACCAGATATTTCAAATGGAACTTTAATTGGCCTGCCCAATCACTATATAGTACCTGGCGGCAGGTTTGGTGAAATTTATTACTGGGATTCTTATTTCACCATGTTAGGATTAAAAGAAAATAACCGGTGGGATTTAATAGAAAGCATGGTTAAAAATTTTGCTTACCTGCTTGATACATTAGGCTATATCCCTAATGGTAACCGCACTTATTTTTCTGGCAGAAGCCAACCTCCGTTCTTTGCTCCAATGGTGGAGCTACTTGCCCAAAACAAAGGCGAAGTCACTTACAAAACATTTTTACCACAGTTAGAAAAGGAATATGATTTTTGGATGAAGGGCAGGGAGCTACTAAATGAAAAGCAAAATACCTGGGCCCGTGTCGTTTTAATGCCCGATGGAGAAATACTAAATCGCTATTGGGATGAAAACAATACACCCCGGCTTGAATCCTACCGGGAAGATGTGGAGTTGTCGGAGCATTCATCACAAAATAAAAATGAATTATTCCGGCACCTGCGGGCAGGCGCTGAGTCCGGCTGGGATTTTAGTAGCCGTTGGTTTAAAAATGAAAATGATTTCGGCAGTATCCATACAACTGATATTATCCCTATCGATTTAAATTGCCTTCTATTCAATCTGGAAAATGTACTTTCAAAATCTTATGCTTTAACCGGCAATACTTCCCGAAGTAATTTTTTTATACAACTAGCCGAAAACAGAAAGGCCGCCCTGCAAAAATATTGCTGGAATGAAACTGCGAATTTTTATTTTGATTATGATTTTGTTGCAGCCCGGCAAAAAACAATTTTTTCACTTGCCGGATTAGCTCCATTATTTTTTAAAGTTGCCGGACAGGTACAGGCAACTAAAGTGGCAACTATAGTTGAACAGCGATTCTTAAAACCTGGTGGCTTGGTTGCCTCATTAGTTGAAAGCGGTCAGCAATGGGATGCTCCGAATGGATGGGCGCCCCTGCATTGGTTGAGTGTGGTTGGTTTGGAAAATTACGGCTTTCATAAACTGGCAAAAGAAATTGTACATCGCTGGCTCCAGCTAATTGAAGATGTGTTTCGTCGCACTGGTAAATTAATGGAAAAATACAATGTGATAAATACAACCCTTGAAGCCGGTGGTGGAGAATACCAGGGCCAGGATGGTTTTGGCTGGACTAACGGTGTGTATTTAGCAATGAAAAAAAAGTTTTCGTGACAAACACTTTAAAACTAAGCCCTGCTTTTCAATAGTTAGGCAGTACGTGCGGAATAATGTTGCCCTACTGCTTGTATCAAACCATAGCTTCAATACTTAATACACTAATCAAATAAAACGCGAAGCCCCAAATTGGCTGTTCCAATAAAAGGGGCATTGTCATTTATAAACAAATATTTGCTGGGGTAATCACTCGCAGGTACCCATGCCCTTGCTTCCCCATACAAATAAATTTCCATACCTATCGGTATTTCAAAACCAAGCGCTGCATCAAATGTCAGGCGTTTGAATTTTCCTTTTCCATAAACAGGATTGGAAGGAAAATTGTAATTGGCTGTATCAAGCATTATAGTGTAAGTATTCGTTACTCTGCCGCTTACCAATCCAAAGCCTGCAGCAAAATAAAGATTCCATGATTCTTCAGCATTATAAGCTCCTTTTAAATAATGTTTCCAGCCAAGAGAGAGATGTCGTAAAGCAACCTGAGAATAGTTTTTAAAATCCTGTGCCTGGGGTACAGTTGATGGCAATTTCGCGGTAGCAATAAAATCGTTATGAAATTTTCCGGGGCCGCAATAGCCATACCATATATAAGCACCATCTTTTTCTGTGATGTGAATATGACCAATCAATGTTTGTCCGATGGCAATAAACCGCTGATCTTTTTTAAAGCTTATTGTTCCTGCTATATCCGTAGCGACGCTGATCTTTACAGGCTGGGCAGTAGAGTTAAGAGCAGCAACTGTAACAAAAATGGTTAGTATGGTTTTTAGCAGTTTCAGTGTTCTCCTCTTTCATGCAATGATAAGCAAATAAACTATCAACCCCCGGCTAACGGCTATTTTACAATTTTCAGTTCTTTTATAATGTTGGTTGCGCCTCCCAATTTATCAATACACCATAATACATAACGGATATCCACACATATGGTACGGTTTAGGTCTTTATCAAATGCTATTTTATGGCTTAATGCTTCGTAATTACCGTCGAATGCAAGGCCGATTAATTGACCATTTGAATTTATCACCGGAGACCCCGAATTACCGCCCGTAATATCATTGGTCGTTATAAAATCAATAACAAGGTCATTGCGTTGTTTATCGATATACTGGCCGAAATCTTTCATCTTAAGTAATTCGATTTGTTTTTCAGGTAAATCAAACTCATAATCGCCCGGTTTATACTTTTCCAGGATGCCTTTTGAGGTAGTTACATAATCATAAAATACTGCATCCCGCGGCTTATAGGATTTTACATTTCCAAAACTTACACGCATGGTGAATGTAGCATCCGGGTACATCATCTTTGCTTTAGCAGGGTTCATTTCCATAATACCTTTCATGTAAATGCGGCCGAGTTCATTATTCTTTGCATTGAATTGCTGGAAATAAGTTGAATACTTACCGTTATAGTTTTTGACAAAAGCACTGGCATAGTTAAAAGCCGGATCGTCCTGTAGTTTCAGCCCATCGGGATTAGCGACAAAAGCATTCCATTTCGCATCATCAAGAATCATTGTTTTATTGAAAATATCGGCTGCAAATTTTTTATAAGTTGCATCATCCTTCAAATCGCCGTATTGATTTTTTATGTTGTAGTAAAAACCATTGGGATGCTGGTCCTGCGGAATATCTTCATAATACATCTTAGTAACTGCAGCAAGGATATTTTTATCCGATTCAACATCCTCTTCCCTCAGAAATTTCTTTCTTGCTTTATCAGCCGCTTCTACCGCATTTTTTACATCCAGAGCGGTTGCTTTAGGGCTTACCATTGCATTTTCAATCTGCAATAATGAACCTGCAAATGCGATCAGCATAGAACCATAAATTCCCTCATTCATATATACCCGTATTTTTGAGTAGGGCCTCCAGGTCTCATATATCTTGGCCCAATCCAAAAAAATATTTTCATATTCGGGTTTTCCTTTTGCCCATGCTGAAAAGGTTTCTTCCGCCTTCTTTTTTTGACCATACACATCATACTTAATTAATTGCTTGCTTTCCCCGTCAAAGAATTTCCAGTAGTTGGCAACACTTGCATAATAGGAAGCCAGTTTCAGTTTTGTTGCCGGATCTTTTTTCATTTCCTGAAACATATATTTCAGACGCATATCCCGCAACTTTACCAGTGTCGGGTTATCGATGTCCACCTTTTGTTTTATTCCGTAGGATGTTTCATAACGATTGGTTCCTCCGGGGTAACCATATATCATTGCAAAATCCCCATCCTTTAATCCCTTTATTGATACCGGTAAAAACCACTTTGGCTTTAAAGGAATATTATCTATAGAAAATTCTGCAGGTTTTCCATCCTTGCTCATGTATACACGAAATACAGAGTAGTCCCCTGTATGCCTGGGCCACTCCCAATTATCGGTGTCACCTCCAAACTTTCCTACTTTTTCAGGTGGTGCGCCAACCAGCCGGATATCTTTATACCGCTGGTATATAAATGCGAGAAACTGGTTCCCTTTAAAAAGGCTGCTCACTCTTGCTTCAATGAATTGAGAAGGATCTGAAAGACGTTTATTAATTGAAGCAAGAACGAATGTTTGGCGTTGTTGCCTGTCCATTCCTGTCAACCCAGCCAGTGAATCCATCACTTCTTTAGTTACATCATCTATACGCAAAAGGAACTGCACCGATAACCCGGTGGCCGGAAATTCCTCTCCTTTATTCTTTGCATAAAAACCATCTTTAAGATAGTTATGATCTACCGTACTCGCAGATGCAATCGCATCGTAACCGCAATGATGATTGGTAAAAATCAACCCTTCTGCACTAACAATTTCACCGGTACAACCGCCCCCAAAAATGATAATTGCATCCTTTAAGGATGCTTTATTAATACTATACAATTGCTCTTTGGTCAGCTTCAACCCTTTTTTTACCATATCGTTGTATACCTGCTGACCCAACAACATTGGTAACCACATACCTTCATCCGCAAAGGATTTAAAAAAAAGAATAAATATAAACAGGATACAAATCAAAGCCTTTTTCATACCAACATTTTAATGTGGCAAACCTACAGGAAAAAAAGGCTTTTTGCAAAGCAGATTATTTGAGTGGTGATCTGTTCATCCCACACCAGAAGCCAATGCTATAACTGGTTTTAACGAAGTGTTTCCTGCATATGAATAATGAGTTTGTTTAATCTTTCATACCTATTAAGCCGTTTATTCATTGCATCCAAAACAAAATTTGAAATGACCCAGTTCATCGTATATGTCATAGAATCCTTTTCTTTATACAAAGAAAGATTGGTATAATGTAAGGAGTCATTGTAAAGGCTGCTCATATATTTTTTCAGCCTGAAATCATTTACAGAGGTTTGTGTACCATAGGCCCCTAATAAAGTTTTAACTGGAGCCGCCAGGTCATTTACAAATGGATTTACCTGCGTTAGTGCAACTTCTTCTGCAGGGTCATTTGTAATATGCAATACATTAAACTCAACTTTTTCTTTGTAAGAGGCCAGAAATGGGTCCGCTGCCAAAAATTGTTGTAATGAAAAAATCATTTCAAATACAGCACCGGCTCCTGAATTGTCAAAATACCCCCCATCGACAAAATAATTAGGTTGCACCTTACAGGTATCGCACCTTGTATAATCAATTCGGCCGGCAGGGCTTATATAAGGGAAACTTGCGCCTAACACAACCCCATTACTCAACTTGAAATCTTTTCTTTCATCCAGCAATCCCAAAACATCTATTCGTTTATTAAAAAAAGTATCACTTATATTGATATTACTGATAATCGCAGGGCTGCCATCCTGCATTCTTGTGGTATTAATACATAGTATTGGTAATCCATACGGCTGGTTTCGCTGCGTAATGATATTCGAAAAAGGAACGGCGAGGCTATCATATAAAAAATTTCTCTTTCCAGCTGCCTGCTCCAATGCAAGGCTTAGTGCCGAAGCCCTGTCATTTACATTATATAGTGTAATTAAATTCCGGAATACATCAGGGCCAAGCATTCTTGCCAGTGTATATGTGAGAAAGTCAGACTTCAGGTATGCTGCAGCGGCAGTTTGGCAAGCTTTGCCGGATTGATCAAATGCTGTCAGCCGGTTTTTACTTCGTAATATAGAAAAGAATGTTGCATTACCTACACTACCACCCGATGCCCCGGACAAACAAAATAAATGTTTTGAAAATAATCCTTTTGTCTCATCTTCTATTTTTGAAAAAACAGTCGCTGACCAATATCCTGACCTGGATGCACCACCGTTAGCCATACAAAAATATACAGGATACTTTTTTATTGCGGTATCATTTAAAATCTTTTTCCTTTCCGGGTCATTTATCCATTGATAAAAAAACTCTTTCAGGTTCTGCCGCTGATCAAACCGGGCTTGTACGTTTTGTTTATTTATCAATCGCACATAATGTGGCTCTGAAACATAACCCAAGAGAAAAGCGATCGTAATAAATAATAAATGAAAATTGAAGCGGGCCAGTACAGATAGGACTGCAACAAAATTTCCCAATCCCAGTAAAACGCCAAAGGCCAGCAGAACAAACGGGAAAGGACCCATCCATGTTGAAAAGCGAACAGAAAAAACAGTGGCGAGATAGACAATGGCAGCTAATGAACTTATAATATTAAACCCCTTGAAATAAAGGCGGTCTTCCCTATCGGTCACCAGTAGCCTTATCTTTTTCCAGGTACTTAATTTTTGAAGAAACAATTTGTTTTCATCGTTCTGGTAACTATAATCACCTTTGGCTTCAATGATATTTCTTCGTATGAGAATCAATAAAACAAGACAAACCTGGTATGCAATTAGTAATCCAATCAATCCCCAGGTCCACCGCGAAATCACTACCAGCAAGGTAAATACCGTTAATAGAATATAGGCCGCAACCCTGGTAAAGTGCCAGAACTTAAATGTTGCTTCAAGAGTTGGCTTTCTTCTTTTCAAATACCAGTTCCAGAACTGATAAATAAAAAAATACCACGAAAAGCTAAGCCAAAACAAAATAATACAAATTGTTTTTGAAAGCTTTGGCGTTTCGGGGTAAGGCAGTTGAAAGAAGGCAAGAATAATAATTGTAATACAAGTGAAAGCCAGTATTCTTGGCCCCTGTATACGCAGTGTTAACCACATGGGATGGTTATCCGGCTCCTCGAATTCTTTTGCTTTTGCAACAAGCCTGGATGAGTACCAGGTTATATAAACCCAAAAGACCAGTGCAAGCAAAAACAGTCCAAATACTTTTCTGTTTTCCAGGGTAATGATCATTAAATCCTTGCCCTGGCTTAATTGCCAGAAGCACATATAAGCAAGTAAAAGAAATAAAATAGCGGGAAAGAATAACCAGGCTGCCCTGACGAAATATCTCCAAAAATCTCCGACAAAGAGATCGCGGTAATGGAGAATTTTTTTACCGTCTTCTGCGGCCATAGTCTTGATTTATGCGAAAGATAGTCGTCGTCTTATATGCCGGCAATACTTAAAATGATGTACGAAGGATGCTTATTGCTTCCGCAATAAGTATCCATGAATAAGATCGATGAAATTATTTGCCCGTTTCCTCATTAAGTATCTTCCATAAAAGATCTTTCAGCTGAACTATGCCTTTTTGAGTCGCTGATGAAATAAAAACATGGGGGATATTTTCCGGTAATTCTTTTTCAATCGCTTTCATCAGCTCTTCATCCAGTAAATCGCTTTTACTGATTGCGATAATGAATTGTTTGTGCAGAAGCTCTGGATTATATTGTTCCAATTCGTTTATTAAAATTTCAAACTCCTTTTTATGATCAGGACTATCAGCTGGTATAAGAAACAACAACACTGAATTGCGTTCAATATGACGGAGAAACCGGTGACCTAATCCTTTTCCTTCAGCAGCACCTTCAATAATACCAGGCAAGTCTGCAATGCAAAAACTTTTACCGTCACGGTATTCTACCATTCCCAGGTTGGGAGTTATCGTTGTAAAAGCATAATCTGCGATCTTTGGCTTTGCCGCAGTAATAACAGATAGTAATGTCGATTTACCTGCATTAGGAAAACCAACAAGACCTACATCCGCGAGTACTTTCAATTCCAGTATTTTCCATCCCTCTTCTCCGGGTAGTCCGGGCTGGGAATATTCAGGCGCCTGGTTGGTAGGCGTAGCGAAGTGACTATTCCCCAAGCCACCTTTTCCTCCGGGCATCCAAATAATTTCCTGACCATCTTCAAGAATTTCTACCTCTTCTTTTCCGGTTTCTTCATCTCGTGCAATAGTACCAAGAGGGACATCGATTATAATATCTTTTCCAAAGCGGCCGGTTTTATTATTTCCACTACCGCCTTCACCATCTTCCGCCAAAACATTTTTATAATAACGTAAATGGAGTAAGGTCCAGAGATTGCTGTTTCCTTTTAATATGATATGACCTCCCCGGCCACCATCACCTCCATCAGGTCCACCTAATGCTGTAAACTTATTTCGCATAAAATGCTTACTGCCCGCCCCGCCGTGACCGCTGCGGCAAAAGATCCGTATCTGGTCAACAAAATTGCTCTTTTCCAATGTGTTATTTTTGCTACGATCTGCAAATATACCCTGTCAGATAACAACTGAGATTTATGAAATATTTTTTATTAGTGTTTTCTTTCCCTGCTTTATTCGGCCACCAATGCGGAAAAAACAAAACTCGTATACCTGTATGTATTCAGCAACGAATTGATTCAATAAAAGCTGAACCGAAATGGAATCCGCCAGCGGAAGTAAATGAATATGTTTACAAGGGTAAGCGGGTTTTTCTCTTTACAAGTAATTGCTGCGATCAATATATAATGCTTTATGATGGTACCTGTAATTATATCTGTGCCCCTTCCGGCGGGTTTACAGGAAAAGGAGATGGCAAATGCACCGATTTTTATGAAAATGCAAAACATGTTAAGCTCATCTGGAAAGATGAGCGTTAAAATAAAAGCGATGATCTTACGGGACCATCGCTTTGCAGTTCAGTGAAGTTTTTCTTTACTGAACTACTATTTTCTGCGTAAATAATTCTTTACTGTTTTGATCCCTGAGTTTTATAAGATATACACCTCTCGTCCATACCGGGTTAATGTTTACTTTTTCGGTTTGCTGTTCGCCGCCTACATTAATTTTCTTTTGCAGCGTAACACGACCCATGATATCAGTAAGCTCCAGGTAATAATCTCCTGGTGTTAACTGGTTGAACTGGATAGTGAATACATTTTCCATTACCGGATTGGGATAAACCTGGATTTTTGACGGCAGCGGTGCCTCAAACTGACCCATCGTTTTTACATCTGTAAAAATATTTTTTGTTTTTAACAGATTGCTATTGGCAAGGTCTGAGCTTTTATATACTCCTTTAGGAGTAGCAAACGGAAAAGCTTTCCAGTTGACGGGGTCTACAGCATACCAGGATTTAGCAACAGCACTTCCCAAAATCAGCATATTCCGGTCATCGACCGCCACTCCATTGGTTGTAAAATCTGCAGGCAACCCTGAAATACTTCCGATATGCGTAGCGATGCGGGTATTTGTATTCACTTTGAATACATGATTTTGCCCAGATACTATATACAAATTACCATTATCATCAGCAATCATATCACCACCATAGCCACCACAACGATTGTGAATAGAAATATATTGATTGGAAGGATCATCGATCAATGCACCAACTGATTCTATTTTTACAGATTTACCGGAAGGGTAAAAATGAATAAACGTATTTGCATCATTAGTAATCGCATAACCGTCACCTCCAGGAGTTATAACCATCCTGCTTACTGACTTGCTGTCGTCTGCATGCATTGTACCAAGATTAGTAAACGATTTATCCGTGATATAATAAAGTTTCATTGTAGTCAAGTCAATATAACGGAGCTGATCGATAAACATGGGAGTGTAATAAACGCGGTTGTTCCTGCTGTCAAAGGCAATAGCCGCTACACCTGTATTAAATGGAACAGAAAGATAATTGCCCAGCTTAGGGTCAATCAATGAAGTGGAAATTTGCCTTTTTGTAACAGCATCATAAACAGGATAGTTGGGATTAAGCCCATTCAGAATAACATCACTGTACTGGCCCGTTTGTAAGTTTAGTTTTCTTAATGCGTTCCAACCACCTCCGGATTGGTCGAGGTCGGTAACAGCATAAACAAATTTGTCTGATTGACCGAAGGCAAATTGAGAGATAACAAGGGTTGCTACCAGCATGTAGCTGCATAGTACAATTCTTTTCATACCGTAAATTTTAAATGAAATTGCTGAACCCCTATTGGTTATAAAAATACAAAAGAAGGGGTGAATTTGAAAGGTTTTTAATAGATATTAAACCCTCTATAAAAAATTAACCCCCGGCTAGAAAGCCAGGGGGAAGGTATAAACCTTGAGCAAAAAAATCAATGCAAGGCTTCCCTTATATTTACTTAACAATAGAGATCTTCGT
Organism: Bacteroidota bacterium; assembly: GCA_018267535.1. Lineage (GTDB taxonomy): Bacteria > Bacteroidota > Bacteroidia > Chitinophagales > Chitinophagaceae > JAFDYH01. Next base: position 35,692 of record JAFDYH010000010.1, on the reverse strand, counting down.
AGACATAGCCTCATCATTCTGAAGTACCTGTACTGTATAAATACCGGACTGCAGGCGATTGATGTTATTGATAGATATACTATTAATTCCTTCTGAAACACGTGATTGTTGCTGTAGTACCACTTTACCGGCCAGGTCAATTACACGCAGATCAACTTTTCCGGTGGTAGTTGACGATAACCGTATTGTAGCCGCACCGCTACCTATAATCGGGTTCGGGCTGACACTAATACCATTTATGCTTTTTGCATCCCTGCGGATTACAATCACATTACTGTATTTGAATTTGCCATCGATATCAACCATTTTAAGGCGATAATAAAAGATATTTCCTGTGGCGCCGATATTGTCTGTGTAAGAATATTGCTTTCTTGATTCTCCCGCTTGTGCAGCAACGCTTCCGATATAATTAAATTCAGAGCCATTACTGCTGCGCTCAATTTCATAATGATCAAAATTCACTTCAGCCTCCGTTTCCCAATTTAAATTTGTTCCATTGCTATTGTAGCTGCCACCAAAACTCAAAAGTTTAACAGGTAATATCACCGGCGCAGGAAAAGTAAAGCATCCAAATGTAGAAGCATATAAACGACCGGGGGTACTGTTTAAAGCCGAACCAGAAGAAAGACGGTCATAATTATATCCCATACGAAATGTAACCGTAGATAAAGCGCCATTAAATTTAAAAGCAGAAACAACTTCAGCGCATTTAGAGGTATTGTTCCTGTTACAGGTTGATCCCATAAAACCTCTCCAGTTCGAACCGTCACCGGTATAAGTATATGGATTCAACTCTGAATTAGAGTTTACAGTAATCTGGGGATTTGTAGCTGTTATTTCCTTTACAGTTCCTGTTTCCCTCAATTGATATCCTGATCCCGAAGTACCATCTATGTCATAATGCACATAGTTCAGGCCCGTTAGTTGAATTGATTCTGAATAATTTTGTGCGTCCCATTTATTGGCAGCACCACTAAGTTTATTCTTATAAAATGTGATTTTAAATTGTACGTATCCACTCCTGTCCGCATTGCCAAGAGTCTGGTCTGCACTAATTGTAGGAGCAAATAGGTTAGCCAGTGTTGCATTACCGTTTTGATCTAAAGCGCCATCATCATCAAAACTAGATACAACTGCCCGGTATGCGCTTTCAATTGTAATAATTGCATTTACCTGCAACGGTGTAGAAGTACTATTATCCGTCGATACATTATAAAACATCCATTGTGCACCAACAGAAGTAGAACCTGATCCTGTTCCTGATATGTACTGCTTGTCATTAAAATTTGTAACCGTATTGGGTGAACCTGCAGGACAAATACTACTTGCGGCTGTGCATGTAGATGTACATGATTTAAAAGTGGCCGGAGCTATTCCTGGTGCACTTTGGGCCATTGCATTTACTGTAAATGCAGCGGATAGTAAAAGAATGTAAACCTTTTTCATTGCTCAAAGTTTTATGTTAGAGTTTAGATACCCTTTGTCTGGAGGTTTCCCGGAAGATGGAAATAGGAATTAACTATTGGTGGTTAACCAGCAGGAATAAAAAAGGATTTGAGAAAAAGGTCTTAAAAGAAGAATTGGACGGATGTTCAGTTTTCAGGGGTCTCTGGAATTGCAGAGGAGATGAGGATTTCGTCGTGTGATGTAAAAATATATCACAGGTTTGAATTATGCAATAGTCCTGATAAAATATTTATAAGATCGTCGTGTTTATACTAATATACCTATCAAAATAAAAAAGCACTCCGTTGAAACGGAATGCTTTAAACTGCCTGCTAATAAGCATGCATGAAACTTACCATTAAACCTTAAAGAGTTATTAACTACCTCTGTTTCTGCCACCATCCTTAGGTCGCTGTGGCCTGAGCGAGGGTTCTATTTCATCTTTCCATTTTTTAAACTGATCATTTGTAAAGATGTTTTTCAGTTTATCGTCTCTGTCACCTGAAAGCTTTTGCATTTCGGCTCTCATCTTTTCTCTGTCAGGCGAGCCGCTGTTCATTATTTCTTCACGCTTTGCATCTACTGCCTTAAAGTATTGTATAAAAACTGTATCAGCCTGGTCTTTTTTTGCTTTTTCAAGGTTGAGTGTTCCTATCTTTTCGTCAATCGCTTTTACCCTTTCCTCTATAGTACGCCTGGTAAATCCTCCCTGGGCATTTGTAGCTAATGTGCCTGCCACTAATGCTACGGCGATCAATAAGATTTTTGTTTTCATATTATACTTTTTAATAAAATCTAAATCTGCAAAGAACTCAAAGCATATAAGACGATGGATATGAAATAAACCTTCGGTCTATTCAATAAAAATCAAAAATAATTTTTAAAGGATTTTCTACTTGAAGTTGCTACTCCTTATAGGGCTACCCCACCTGTGAACAATGCGATGAACCATTGTATCATATTTTGCTTCCTGGTCAGGCGTACATATTTTCCGCAATGCTTTAAAATGAGTATACGTTTCAAGGTCAAGCAATTTTTGCCGGTATGCAATGCTATCCGAATAAACATTTAATAGAGAGTCTCCCGCATCTTTGTTTGCCAATAAGAAATAAAAGCTGTCCCTCACCCTTCTCAGGTCCTCTACCTTGCTTTTGATCCTGCCGGCTCTGCTATCTCTTATTTTTTTATATTCGGCAAGCTGGCTGTCAGTAAAGCCAACTTCATTTTTCAGCGGTTCAAGCAGTTTGTATTTATTTTTCTCCTGAATTACTTCCTTATCAGGTTTTCTTGGTAATAAAAAATAGGCCAATACTGCAATATTTGTAAGCAGTAAAATAATAATCAGGAAAATCAGGGCTTTATTTTTGGATGCGTTGCTCATTATCCTGGCTCCAGATGGTATAGATTGTAGTATTTGTATTGGAAGCTACATCAAAAGCATCACTTGGAGTTTGTTCCAATTGATCTGCTGCAGTAATCCCCGGTGCAGAAATATGATTTTTATAAAGTATAGATATATTCAAAAGCAATATAATAAAAACCGTTGCAAAAAGCATAGCAGGCCGGGTAATAAAGGAACTCACATTTTCCCAAATACCTTTTTCAGGCTGATTTAATCTTGCCTTAAGCCTCGTATAAAAAAAAGGCTGAGGGCTAGCACGTTGTATGCCATCAAAGCTATTTAAAGCTTCTTCAATCCTTTTTTCCATATTATTTTTTTGAGTCATTCTATATTAATATGACGCCGGACTTTCCGTAAACTTGTGTCTATTGCTGTTTATAATAGTTTTTCAGTATTTTTTTCAGGTTACCTTTTGCCCGGTGCATCAGCGATTCTACTGAAGATACGCTGGTTTTCATTACCTCACTTACCTCCTGGTAGCTTAACCCTTCTACTTTATGTAGTGTAAACGCAATCCGCTGATTTTCAGGTAGCCCTTTTATCGCATTGAACAATACAGCTGCAGTTTCTTTCTTATCAAGCTCTACGCCGGGATGCTGAAAATCAGGCAAAGGCACATCTTCTTCATTTCCCAGTATTTTTTTTACCACGGCAAACCTTTTCTTCCTTTTTTTTCTGCGCTCATGGTCTAATGCTTTTGCTATTGTAATCCGGTATAACCAGGTGGAAAATTTAGACTCCCCTTTAAAAGAATGAACAGACTGGTAAACCTGAACAAAAGTTTCCTGTGCTATATCTTCAGCATCTTCGGCATTCTGCACAATACCCAAAGCGGTATTGTACACCATGTCCTGCCACTTTTCTACAATGGTCCGGAAGGCCGTTTCTTCCCCCCTTTTTAACTGTTCAATTAAAATCCTTTCATCCAATGGCTGACAATTGAGGACTAAGCGGGCGATATTACGCAAAAAATCCGTTTTAGTCGTTACCCTTTATCAAAGAGCAATTTTATATATTATTTCAGAAGCCTCTCATAGGTACCCTGCGGGTTGGGGTTGTTGGTTTCGCTGTACCAAAATTTTTAAGGCTATAAGTAAACGTAAGCATAAAATATTGCTGCAGGACTTTCGTCCGTGTATCTTCAATATAATTTGGTTGAACAGTACGCATAATACTTTGGTTTTGCTTCAACAGGTCAAAGGCAGATAATTTTAACTCGCCTGCTTTATTTTTAAAAAACTTTTTACCTACCGCCGCATTCCATAACCAATAATTTTGATTTAACCCACTGGAAAGCCCGCTATATATCTGGTTACTGAGATCGTTCTGAATAAACCAGCCATTTTTTGATAACAGGTTAAATTCGATACCTGCCGCTTGATTTATGTAGTTATTATCTGATTGACCCCGAACTGAACTTTTTGCGTTATTGAAATTTGCAGCATAAGAAAGATTAAAATCAATATACTCGCTGATATTGCTGGCAATAACGATTCCCGTATTATAAACATAGTTGTCCGTACTGGTTTCAATATTATTGATAACACCCGGCAGCTTTGAATAAGTAAATCCGGCGTTCAGGTTAATATTTGATTTGATGAGTTTAACCGGCATACTGTATGTAAAAAAAGAACGCAGGCTTTTATAACCATCAAGGTTTATTGGCTTTGTAAACTGTGAGCCGGATTTTAAAATGATGCCATGTTGTATGGCTGAATCGGCAGAGGCAATGTAAGTCGCATTGGTTATATAATCCTGTGCTGCCTGTAAAAATACATTGGCAAAAAAACTTTGTCCTTTTTGTGTGTTGATAAACGTATACCGTCCGGAAAGGAAATGAGAATAAGATTGTTTCAGCCCCGGGTTACCACTGCTCACTTGTAAAGGATTGCTAAGATTAACCACATCCTGTAATTGCGTTACGCTGGGAAAGTTCGTTGATGCCCTGTACAAGATATTGAACGTACTTTTTGCAGATACCTTTTTTCGCCACAACAGGTTAGGTAAAACATTGGCGAAAGTTTGATTCACTGTTGTAAGAGCAGGAAATGTACGGTCACTTTCTAAACGGGAATATTGAAAATTCAGTCCGGCTGAAAACTGGTTATCCCTGCTTCTTCCCAAACGGTAACTTAACCCGGCATTTTGGGTTGTTATTGTATTATCAAACTTATTGGAAAGTGTTGTGTCAAAATGAGAATATTTATCAAACACCGGATCAAATAAAAAAGTTTGCTGGTCTGCATTGTTTCTGGAATAAGAAGGAGTATAGTTAACCTGGATTTGCCCTTTCTTTCCTACCGGTTCTGTATATGCGATATTGGCAGAAACCGTATAGCCGTTTGTTGTGTTATCAGAATATTGATTCAAGACCGAATCGGTAACAACTGCCTTATAAAAAAACCGATAATCGGAGAAAGAGTAACTAGTCCCATCATTTTTATTAAAAGTGGTATTTAATCCTATTGAGAGCGTACGCCCCCTTTTTGCAAAAGAGTGCCTGAACAATAAATTATTGCGAAGGTTATACCCGGAGCGATAGGCTGTTCCATTGCCGAGTGAGGTGTTTGCAGTATCGCCGGCCCCATAAAATGTTTGTGCATTGGAGGTTGAAAATGAACGGTTGTTTTGAAAATTGAGGCTTGGGGTATACAAAATGGAATTTGCAGAATCAATTTTATATTCCAACCTCAAATTAAACCGGTGATTATAATTTCGGTTTTGCGAGCTGCTTTGCTGATTCAGAAACTGAGTCTTACTGCCAGACAACAAGGTTTTGCTGTCTGAAACCTGGTTGGTCGTATTATCCGCATTATTAAAGAAGTAACTGGCCTGTATGTCTAATTTTTTGCCCCATTTGTCTGAAAAATTTATACCTGCTGCATTTGTTTTGCTTATACCATTTTGCTGACCCACCTGGAAATTGCCGGAATTATTGCTCAGAGAATAATTTCCAGTACCCCCTCCACCGCCTCTTCCGGCCCCCACACTGCCGGGACGGTTTCCCCCACCCCCTCTTCCACCTCCGCTACTACTTGTAACTCCAAGCAAATCCTGCGATCCGAAATTTTGCTGATTGATATTATTAAAGAGGCCAATTAGTGAGACCCGCCTGTTCTCTTTAAAAAAACTTGCATTACCACCGGCGGAATAGCGATCATCCGTTCCATATCCGGCATAAACACGACCAAACTGACCGTTACGCATACCCGCTTTTGTAACGATATTGATCGACTTTACCGCGCTGCCATCATCAAACCCGGTAAACTGCGCCTGGTCGCTTAATCTATCGAATACTTGTATTTTATCGACAATTTGTGAAGGAAGGTTCCTTATGGCCGCTGTCGCATCATCACCAAAAAAGTCGCGGCCATCTATGGTTACTTTCTGCACCTGTTCGCCGTGAGCAGTTACCGCACCGCTCTTATCGACTGTAATCCCTGGCATTTTTTTCACCAGGTCTTCAACTGTAGCATCTGGATTCACTTTAAACTGACTTGCATTATACTCGATGGTATCTCCCTTTTGCCGGGCAGGTGGCGTTTTCGATATGACAGTTACAACACTCAGCTCTTTTGTTTTCTTTGGAATAAACAAAGTGCCGAGATCAGCATTGGGCATAGAATCAGTAAGGGTTATATATTGTCTGTATTCTGCATAATCCACAAAACTTACCTTTAGCAAAAAGGAATCTTTTGATACATTCTTAAATTGAAAATGACCCTTACTATCGCTGACAGTACTCATTCGGTCTGTACTATCTTTTATCCTTGAAAGCTGTATTGTTGCTCCGTTTAAAGGAGTATTATCAACAAGATCAAGCAGTTTTCCTTCTATGCGCTGGGCATGAGCAATTACTGAGAAGAAACAAAATAAGAAAACGGTTGTATAACCCTTCTGCATACGGATCCTCATTTCCCCGGCTTTGACGACAAAAGAAAAATCTACCTTTCGTGGCCGGTAAAAAACTGCCTGATTTATGAAAATCAAAACATTTTATTAAAAGTTTTTAGCAAATATTTGTCAGGGAAGGATTTCCGAAATCGTTTTATCTTGCAGGCCTTAAATTATCTTGAAGAAACTATGGAATACAGTAAAATTATTGCAGTAAGCGGATTACCCGGATTGTACGAATTAATTAATAGTAAAAATGATGGCGCTATTATAAGATCGCTGGACGATAAAAGCACACGCTTTGCCTCCAGCCGTGTTCACAATTTTTCTCACCTGGAAAGTATCGAAGTATATACAACCGGGGAAAACGTAAATCTTGTTGAGATCTTTGAAGCGATAGATAAAGCAGGCGGTTCTTTGCCTGACGTTAAAGACAACAATAGTGTAAAAAAATATTTCGAAAAAGTATATCCTGATCTTGACTTTGAGAAAGTATACAGCAGTGATTTGAAGAAAATGGTGAAATGGTATGATGTGCTGAAGAAAAATAATATTGAAATAAAATTATCAGAACCACCGGCAGAAGAAGAAGTAAAGGAAGAAGAACCAAAAGAAGAACTGGTGGTAGTAGCTGATGCCCCCAAAAAGCCTGTTGCAAAAAAAGCAGCCCCTGCACCCAAGGAAAAAGCGAAAGAAGAAAAGCCAAAAGAAACAAAAGTTCCAAAAGAAATAAAAGAAGAACCCAAGAAAAAAACGGCTACAGTTAAGGCAAAAAAGGAAGAAGAGCCCGCTAAAGAAAAAGCAAAAGCGACCAAAACAACAAAGGCGGAAAAGCCAAAAGAGGAAAAACCAGCCAAAGACACAAAAAAGAAAAAGTAATTACTACCAATACGATTGGCAATTTGCAATAAATAATCATTCCCCTTTTAATTATTCATTGCAAATTGCCAATTTTTATGACTGCCCCTTTTCTTATTAAAAAAATACCAACCCAAAACCTTCCTTCTGTTTATGCAATACTCTGCCGACATTAAAAAACTTCCCCGGCATTTTTTACCTGTAAATTTTGAAGTAACAACCTGGGAATCGCTGGAGCCTTATTTTAAAAATTTACTGGAAAGAGAAATTAATTCGAAAGAAGAACTGGAGCAATGGTTAAAAGACAGTAGCGAACTGGAAGCTGTGGTAAGTGAAGATGCCTGCTGGCGGCAGATACGTATGACCTGTGATACAGAAAATAAAAAGCTGGAAGAAGCTTTTGCATTTTTCATGATGAAGATACAGCCCCAGATTCAGCCTTATGCAGATAAACTAAACCGAAAGTTGATTGAAAATCTTTTTACAAAACAACTTGACGAAAAAAAATATTTCACATACCTGCGGAACGTAAAAAAGAGCATCAACCTCTTCAGAGAAGCTAATGTGCCCCTATTGGCAGAGCTAAGTGTGCAGGCGCAGCAATTCGGGGCCATATCCGGTAAAATGACAGTAAATGTAAATGGACAGGAATACACATTACAACAGGCAACTAAATTTTTAGAAAATCATGATAGAAAATTACGGGAAGACGTCTATCGGAAAATAAATGAACGTCGGTTGCAAGATAAAGAAGCGCTCAATCAATTATATTCATCTTTAATAGAAAAAAGAAACCATGTAGCCCTGAATGCAGGCTTTCAAAATTACCGCGATTATAAATTCGCGGAAATGGGAAGATTTGATTACAGCAAAGAGGATTGCTTTAATTTTCACGAAGCTGTAAAATTACATGTACTGCCTTTAGTTAATAAAATCTATGAATACAAAAGAAAAAAATTAGGTCTTGATTCATTACGGCCCTGGGATACAGAAGCTGTTCCTGCCGGCCAAACTCCATTAAATCCATTCAAGACAACAGAAGAGTTAATAGAAAAATCCATAGAATGCTTTACTGAGTTGAGGCCATTTTTTGGCGATTGCCTTAGCAAAATGAAGTCGTTGGGTCACCTTGATCTTGAAAGCCGGAAAGGAAAGGCCCCCGGAGGTTATAATTGTCCGTTGCCTGAAAGCGGTGCCCCATTTATTTTTATGAATGCCGCAGGACAAATGAGTGATGTAACAACAATGGTTCATGAAGGAGGCCATGCTATTCATTCTTTTCTTGCACACCCGCTGGAGCTTTCAGGCTTTAAAGAATATCCGATGGAGTTTGCCGAAGTAGCAAGTATGTCGATGGAATTATTTACGATGGACCATTGGCAGGTATTCTTTAAAAATGAAGATGAATTGAAAAGAGCTAAAATTCACCAGTTGGAAAGAGTGATTACTATTTTTCCATGGATTGCGCTTATTGATAAATTCCAGCATTGGGTGTATGAAAACCCTACACATACCGAGCAAGAAAGAACTACAAAATGGGTGGAATTACAAAATGAATTTACTTCTGCGGCAATTGATTTTTCAGATCTGGATGAATACAGGAAATATAGCTGGCAAAGGCAACTCCATTTATTTGAAGTGCCGTTTTATTATATCGAATACGGGATAGCACAGATTGGAGCCATAGGAATGTGGAAACAGTATAAAGAAAAACCAGCTGGTGCTTTGGATAACTATATGAATGCTCTTCATTTCGGCGGTACCCAAACACTACCCGAGCTTTTTAGTTCAGCCGGCTTAAAATTCGATTTCTCCCCGGACCACATCAAAGATCTTATGAATTTTGTGGACAATGAGCTGAGCCGGTTAACAAAAAAGTAATAAAGTACCCTTAAAGTGGTATATAGTTTTTTCGGAAATGTGGAAGAGGTACATTATTTTTGATTAAACGATTGCAATTACATTATAAATTATAGACTGCTGCGTTTAAAGTTATTATGTAGCAGCTATTAAAATAGCTACTAATCAGAGCCTTAACCTAAGTCCCGGTGTTTCCACATCGGGGCTTATTTTTTTGAAA
>JAFDYH010000010.1:24291-25907 GCA_018267535.1 Bacteroidota bacterium | reverse complement strand
GCGAAAAGAATTCCTGAAAGCGGAGCCTGTTACTGGCTTTTTTCCCTGCATTCTTTGCAAATACCAGTAACTACTACCTCAACAGTTTTTGCAACATAACCGTAAGGAAGTTCTATGGAAGGTGCAGTTACTTTATCCAGGCATTCTGTTTTATTGCACTCTTTACATACAAAATGAACATGGTTATCATGATGATGCCCTTCTGTGCAGTTGTCTTTGCACAAAGCATATCTGACCATATTATCAGATGTCGGAATAGTGTGGATGATTCCCTTTTCTACAAAAGTTTGTAAAGTCCGGTAAACAGTAACCCGGTCAAATTTTTCACCTGCTTTTTTTTCTATATCGCCGTGTGCTAAAGCGCCTGTGTGGTTGACAAATAGGCTAAGAATTTTTTTTCTGCTTTCGGTAATACTTAAATGATTACGCTTCAAAAGATCATCAAGATCTGTTGTCATAAAAAAAGTTTATGTGGCAAGTTTGAATCTAATTTAGGAATATTCTCTGAAGCCGGGAAAATTATATTATTCCTTTAATAATTTGTCTATATCAGAAATCATCTCTTCCACTTCGCTTTGTTTCAATCCGTCATAGATCTTTTTTACCTCTCCTTTTTTATTGACAAGTGCAAAAAACTGGGTGTGCAGAAAATCGTCTTCAATTGAAGTAAGGTTGTTTTTAGGGTCATCTATATGGTAGCTTAGCCTTGCCTGGTAATATAAGCTATCCTTTGGCCCGGTAAGAAATACCCACCGGTTAGTAGAAACCTTCATCGAATCGGCATAGCGTTTAAGCCGGGAAGCTGAATCTGTTTGAGGATTGCAGGTATGCGAGAGGATCAAAAAACGATCCTCATCTTTGTAACGGTCATACACAAGTCGCATATTATTATTCAACCGGGGGCAAATCCCGGTACAAGTCGTAAAAAAATATTCAGCTACATACACTTTACCGGCTACATCCTTATCAGTAAAGTATTTTCCATCCTGGGTAATGAAGCGGAAAGGCTGTACATAACCTACCGGTGGGATTTTTGCGGTAGCAAAACCCGGAATCAGTTTTGAAAGCACTACAAAAAAACCAATTACAAGAACCGTAAAAAAGGCTATATAGAAAATGAGTTTTTTATTCATGTGAAAAATTCTTTGCAAAGTTAGTTTTCGCGGAAGAAAATAGCTGTAAATTCAGGCTATTATAAATTCTTTTGCAACTTAGATGCAAAGGAATTATTTTTGCTACAGCATGAAACTAAAAATCAACCTTGATGGATTAGGTATCGCTACTTCTGTAGCCTGTGCCATACACTGTGCCTTATTACCTTTATTTTTTACCAGTCTCCCCCTTTTTGGAATAAACATTATTCATAATCTCACTTTTGAAATAGCAATGATTATCGCTGCTTTTTTTATAGGCAGTTTTTCACTAATTCACGGGTACCGCCGGCATCACCATCGCTGGTTGCCATTAATGGTTTTTTCTGCAGGGTTTATATTCCTGGTGCTAAAACAATTTTTTCACAGTGCTGAATTGTGGTTTTTATTACCTGCTGTTATTTTTATTTTATCCGCCCATTTTCTGAATTACTATTACTGCAGGCAATCCAATCATTGCCATGT
>JAFDYH010000010.1:0-24201 GCA_018267535.1 Bacteroidota bacterium | reverse complement strand
GTGATGACCAAACAAACAGAAAGCTGGAACAAAGGAGACCTTGAATCTTTTATGCAAACTTATTGGCACAGTGATTCTCTTATGTTTATTGGCAAAAATGGCATTAAATGGGGCTGGCAAACAACATTGGATAATTATAAAAAGGGATACCCGGATACAGCAGCTATGGGAAAACTGGATTTTAATATTCTTGTTGTAAAAAAATTATCCGGTGAATATTATTATGTAGTTGGCAAATGGCATTTACAAAGAACTATTGGCGATCTGGGTGGTCATTACGATCTTTTATTCCGAAAAATAAAAGGGAAATGGCTGATTATTGCAGACCATAGCAGCTGATTATTTCTGCTTGCCCCATATGCGGTAATAATAGCGGATCAGTAAAACAAGAGCAGTAAAGGATAACGAATAAAAAATTATTGAAACGAATACCGGTGCTTCGCTGATCGATCCCAGGCGGAAGTATATACCTGCGATAACATTTATAAAAAGCCACAAAAATCCCCATGAAAAGGATACAATGATTTTGCGGAAATACTTTTTTACTTCCGGATCGAAGCCCTGTTCCATACATTTTAATTTACAACGATTAATTTTATTAAAGGAATAGCATAACTCATTCCGTAAATGAAAAATTTTGATAGGATCCCTGAGACTTAGGGCAGAAGAATACTTTTGAACTCTGCCGAATCGCCCCCGAATACGTTGAAGTCAACAGCGCTTAATATACCATTTACCCTTCCGCCTTCACTATGTTGCCAGAAAAGCCAATCTCTTTTTATACGAGGTTGATTGGGCTGATAATAATGCGCTACCCATAGCGGATAATCATCAAAATCATTTCCCAGATTTCTTTTATAAAAATCAACATTGGTATAAATAATCGGCCTGATACCATAATAAGCTTCTGTAATATCCAGCCATTCTTTTACTTCCTTTCTCAACACATCAGGGCTTATACCATAGGTCTGTTCCACATCCAATACCGGCGGCATATCGCCGGGTTTAAGATCAACACATTTTATGAAATTTTCAGCCTGCATTCTTCCATCCTTGGTAGCCAGAAAAAAATGGTAGGCACCCCGAACCATTCCGGCCTCTTTTGCTTTTTTCCAGTTTCGGGGAAACTGCCTGTCCATATTACCGATCCCCTCGGTGGCTTTTATAAAGGCGAAACCCAGTTTTACTTTCTTTACCTGCATTGCTTTTACTTCTTCCCAATCAATCATTTGCTGGTACTTGGAAACGTCAATGCCATGTATGGAATAACTTTCAGGAATAGAAATGCCGAATTGAGGATAACGTACAAACATTGCCCTGCGGTATAGCCACCATTGATAGCCGAAATAGCCTGCTGCTCCTACAAAGAGAAAGACAATCGTAATACGCAGCCATTTTATAAAAGCAGTTCCTTTTCTCTTTTTAGCGGGCATGGAATGAACTATGAAATTTTTGGCAATGTTACAAGTAAAATAAAAACGCCGGTGAATACAAATTTATATTTAGCAAAATAGAAAGAAAACAAAATAACCGGTACAGTACAGTATCTATTACAATCATATATTACATAAATAGCAGTCGTATTAACAGTGTTTTAAAGGATATGGCGAAACAATGAAAATTATTAAATTATATTTGCAGACATTAAAAGATTTTCACCCTTAAAGAGGAGGAAAGAATATTTTATACACTAAAAAATGCTCGTTTTATGAATTTCCGGACTATTGTATTGGCAGCATTTACTGCCATTTTATTAGTTTCCTGCGTAAGCCAGAAAAAATATAAGGCTGCTCAGGCAAGTATTGATGATCTGACTAAGAAAAATGCACAGCTTAACGGTGACCTTACAAATTGTAATACAGATAAAGCTGATGCGAACAGGAAAAATGAGGCCCTTCAAAATGATATTGATGGGCTGAACAAACAAATTGCCTACCTGAAAGAAAACAATACACAGGCTTTAAAACAATTGCAGGATCTTTCAGTTATATCCGCCACGCAGGCTGACAATATCAAAAAATCGCTGGAGAATTTAGGTGCGAAAGATAATTATATACAGACCTTGCAACAGCAAATGGCAAGAAAAGACTCGTTAAATATGGCCCTTGTGATGAATCTCAAAGGTGCTGTTGGTAATATGGATGACCAGGATATTAATATAAAAGTTGATAAAGGAGTTGTTTTTATTGATATTTCCGATAAACTGCTATTCAGCAGCGGTAGATACAATATCAGTCCAAGCGCTAAGGCTGTTTTGGGTAAAGTAGCCGCAGTATTAAAGAATCAACCTGATATTGAGTTCATGGTAGAAGGCCATACAGACAATGTGCCATTTAAAAGCAATGGTATTTTACTGGATAATTGGGATCTTAGCGTCAAACGTGCTACAGCGGTTGTCCGTGTTCTTCAAAATGAATATGGCCTGGATCCTGCTAAGATGGCTGCAGCCGGACGTAGTGAATACAAGCCCATAACATCCAACGATACAAAGGATGGCAGAGCAGCTAACCGTCGTACAAGAATTGTTATCCTGCCACAGTTAGACCAATTCTTCCAATTACTGGAAAAGAAATCATAAGATTTTTCAATCAATACAGAAAACCACCTCATTTCCGGGGTGGTTTTTTATTGAAAACTTAATTGCGATATTTACAAAAATCTTTAAGCTATGAAAATATTGCTATTGATTGCCGGGGCTGTGGTTTTTTCAATTGCTGTAAAAGCGCAGGAGGCCGCTGTAAGCGGAGCGGTTTATGGCAAAGTAAAGGACAAAGGCGAAGCTATTTCAATAGATGATTTAGCATCAGCCCTGAAGGAAAATAAATATGAAGGGAAGGTGAGTGGTAAAGTGGTTGAAGTATGCCAGGCGATGGGCTGCTGGATAAAGCTTCAGAAAGCAGACGGTTCAACAATCCTTATAAGGTCCAAAGAGCATTCCTTTACGATGCCGAAAGATATAGTAGGAAAGGAGGTCGTTGTAGACGGAGAAGCAAGTGTAAAAGAAGTAACTGAGAAAATGAGGAAACACTATGCACAAGATGCAGGAAAGAGCAAAGAAGAAATTGCAAAGATTAAAGGGGCAACCAGGGAGGTAACAGTAATGGCTAATGGGGTAAAAGTTATGTAGGATGTATGCTTATATTACTTTCTTTAACCAAATTATAATGCGCCGGAGCTATCCGGCGCATTTTTTTGATATACCTTTTACAGGGTATTATATTCTACAAACTTATAAACTGTTTTATATTACGCGTATAGTATTGCGTTTTATAATACCCGGAATTGAAGTTTTTTTCGGTTTTACGTTCAAAAAAAATTAATTTTAAGAACAGGAGCATCTATTAGACTGATTTTAAAAAGAAAAATGTATGAGAGGCGTAAACAGAGTAATGCTCATTGGCAATCTTGGAAAAGACCCGGATGTACAATTTCTTGAAGGCAACATTGCCGTAGCAAAATTTCCTTTAGCAACTACTGAAACTTTTAAAGACCGCTCCGGGAAGCTGGTCTCGCAAACAGAGTGGCATACTGTTGTACTATGGCGTGGCCTTGCTGAACTGGCCCAGAAATACCTGCACAAAGGCAGCCTGGTATATATTGAAGGCAGATTAAGGACCCGTAGTTGGGAAGACAAAGAAGGTAACCGCAAATTCGCTACCGAGGTGGTAGGCGATAACCTGATTATGCTTGATAAGCGAATGGATGGAACAGGCTCTTCACCTATTCATGGTGATGGTCACATTGAAGGAATGAGCGGTAATGATATACCGCCGATAGGTGACCCATCAGAAAATTTACCGTTTTAATTTAAATTATACCTTTGCGTCAAGTTATTATGCAGGCAGGCCTTATGACCTGCCTTTATGATTACTGAATTGTTCACTAAAACGCCCTGAGTTGGATTTTCATTCGGTTATTCTATCTGTCAGCAATTGCCTTTCCATTACTTTGCTTGCTGTAAACCTGCAGGGAACCACTTTTCTTATCATCTTATTAGTAGCGCTGTTATTACTTGTGTTTACCATTTCAGGGGCGGAGGTTGCCTTGTTTTCACTTACGGCAAGAGATGTAAATATGCTGAAGACAAAGCAGCATACGGCAGCAAAGCGGATTATCAACCTGCTGGAAGAACGAAAAATCGTTTATACCTCCATGCTGATAGCGAATACTTTTTTCAATATCTGCATCATTATACTTTCCAATTTCCTTATTACTGAATTTATTCCCCTGGAAAAATTATTCAGTGGCTTAGATAGTTTTGCACCCGTTCTGGAATTGATTGTTAAAGTGCTGATTATAGCCTTTGGTCTTATTTTTTTTGGAAGGATTATGCCGAAAGTATGGGCCACACAAAATAATATCCGATTTGCCTATGGGGCTTCTTTTGTAATTGAATCCCTTCATCTCCTCCTTCGCAGAATCAGTTTAAGAATGGTAACAATTGCAGATAGCATTGGCAGACGATTAGGAGCCAACCGTTCTCAATTAAAAAGCCTGAAAGAACTGGATGAAGCAATTGATGTAACATCTGGAAATGATGCATCCGATGAGGAGAAAAAAATACTGAAAGGCATCGTAAAGTTTGGTAACATCTCTGTACGGCAGATTATGCGTAGCCGCCTTGAGATTAATGGTATTGATTATAATAATTCTTTTCTCCAGGTTAAAAAATGGATTGAAGACCTTCATTATTCACGCATTCCCGTTTATAAAACAAACCTGGATGAAATTACAGGGATCATCAACACGAAAGACTTACTGCCTTATCTCGATCAGAAAGACGACTTCGACTGGCATTCGTTAATGCGGCAGCCTTATTTCGTTCCGGAATCAAAATTGATTGAAGATTTGTTAAAAGACTTCCAGTCAAAGCATATTCACTTTGCAGTTGTCGTTGATGAGTTCGGCGGCACCAGTGGTATTGTAACATTAGAAGATGTACTGGAAGAAATTATTGGCGACATAAAAGATGAGTTTGATGAAGAAGAAAGTCCTAACCGGAAAATTGATGACAGTAATTATATATTTGAAGGCCGCACTATGATCCATGATGCCTGCAGGATGATGCAGATACCGGCCGATACCTTCGATAAAGTACGGGGAGACAGTGAATCGCTGGCTGGCCTTGTATTAGAACTGGCAGGAGAATTTCCGGCTGAAAACACGGTAATACCCTGTGGCGATTTTGAGTTTACTGTTCTGGAATCCGACCGGAATCGTATAAAACAGGTTAAAGTAATTATTAAACAAAAAGGCTGATAAAGAGTACTTACAGAAATGCATAAAATTAAACCACTTTCTTTCTTT
This sequence comes from Bacteroidota bacterium, assembly GCA_018267535.1. Lineage (GTDB taxonomy): Bacteria > Bacteroidota > Bacteroidia > Chitinophagales > Chitinophagaceae > JAFDYH01. The sequence goes on along the minus strand of JAFDYH010000010.1, from coordinate 18,894 downwards.
TCTTTTATACTTTGTTCCATTGTTTTTATTTCCTGCAATAGCCCTTACACTTTTAAAAAAAGAGGGTATTTTAAAATTGATTTTCCCGCACACAGCTATAAACAATTTGATCAGCCCGGCTTTCCTTATTCTTTCGAGTACCCGGCTTACGGCGAAGTAAAAAAAGACACTACCTTTTTTGAAGATAAACCCGAAAATCCCTGGTGGCTGAATATTGATCTTCCCTCTATGGGAGGCCGTATTTATATTAGTTATAAAGAAATCGGTAAGAATAAGTTTGATTCATTAGTGAATGATGCATTCACCATGTCTTATAAACAACATACTTACAAAGCTTCAGGAATAGAACCAGAACCCTTTGTTACCAAAAATAATATTAGCGGGGTCTATTTTACATTATCAGGAAATACGGCAACCGCAAACCAGTTTTTCCTGACTGACACAACAAAACATTTTTTACGGGGGGCCTTATATTTTAATGCAACGCCAAATGAAGATTCGTTGGGTATCGTCAATGATTTTGTAAAGAAAGATTTACAACACCTGATAAATACCGTGAAGTGGAAATAATACCGGGAAATCAAAAGGTAAAGTGACCCGATTTTGTTGAAAACCCTAAATGCCGAAAACTTATTTTGCCCTTTCCTTCTTTTGTCCTCTTAGCCATAACTTTGAATTATGATAGTGATTGATAATATATTGGTTAGCGATGATGTGGTAAGTAAACAATTTGTATGTGACCTGGCTAAATGTAAAGGTGGTTGCTGTGAAGAAGGGGATGCCGGAGCACCACTTGAAGATGGAGAACTTGATACCATTCTTTCGGTATATGAAAAAGTAAAACCTTACTTATCTGATGCGGCCATAAAAGAAATAGAAAAGAAGGGGAAATACGTTTATCATAAAGAATTTGGTTGGGTAACGCCCACTTTAGGAAACGATAGCGAAATATGTGTGTATGGTTACCGTGATGAAAAAGGAATTATTAAATGCGCCTTTGAACAGGCTTATTATGATGGAGTAATTGACTGGAAGAAGCCAATCAGTTGCCATTTATTTCCTGTAATAACAAAAAAAGGAAAACATGGCAATTATGAAAGAGTGAACTATGAGCCAAGGGAAAAGTTATGTAACCCGGCCTGCTCGTTGGGAAAGAAATTAAAAGTACCCGTATATGAATTTCTAAAAGAACCGCTGATTCGTAAATATGGAAAGGATTTTTATGATGTACTGGATGAAATAGCGAAGAAGGAGGATAATGTTTAAATTTTTCAAAGTACCTGGTAATGCCTGAGCAGTCAAAAATATTCATAGAAAAGAGTTCGGAAAAAACAGCCGATCGCAACCATCGTAAAACGATCAACTTCAATATTGGTAAATACAATGCTGTAGTGCCACAAGGTAAAAGCCAGTTTGCGGAATTAAGCCAGGCAAGAGAAAGGGCAAAGAATACAAAGTGGCGGGCTATTGAGCAATTGGACTATTATCTTGAACTGTTTGAATCAAATATTACAAAGCGCGGCGCAAAAGTAATATGGGCCGAAACTGCACAGCAAGCCAACGAAGAAATACTCAGGATTTGTAAAGAAAAAAACTGCCACACTCTTGTGAAAAGCAAGAGTATGGTAACTGAAGAACTGCATCTCAATGATTTTTTGGCGAAGAATGGAATTGAAAGTGTAGAAACAGATTTAGGAGAATATATCCAGCAGTTGGATAATGAACCACCCTATCATATTGTTACCCCAGCCATGCATAAAAGCAAAGAAGACATTGCAAAACTCTTTGCCAAAAAATTAGGAACCGACCCCTCGCTTACGCCGGAACAGTTGACGTTAGTAGCGAGGGATATACTTCGTGAAAAATATGTAAAAGCTGAAGTAGGAATAACCGGAGGCAATTTTATTATTGCAGATGCCGGTGCTATTGCAGTAACAGAGAATGAAGGGAATGGGCGTCTTAGTTGTGCCTGGCCAAAAACACATATTGCCGTAGTAGGGATTGAAAAAGTAATTCCTTCAATAAGTGACCTCGCCTTATTCTGGCCTTTATTGGCCACTTTTGGCACAGGCCAAAGAATAACATCGTACAATACCATTATCGCAGGTCCGAGGCAGGAGGGAGAAACTGATGGACCAGCAGAAATGTATGTATTACTGCTGGATAATGGCCGTACAAATATTCTTGCGAATGAAAAGACAAGAGAAAGTTTATACTGTATCCGTTGCGGAGCTTGTTTAAATGCTTGCCCGGTATATAAAAACATCGGCGGGCATACTTATTCAACAACGTACAGCGGCCCCATCGGCGCAGTTATTACCCCGCATCTTCGTGACTTGGAGGAATGGAAACATCTAAGTCACGCTTCATCGTTATGTGGCAACTGTACAGAAGTGTGCGCGGTAAAAATTAACCTGCATGAATTGTTGCTGGAAAACCGTTATGAAGCGGTAAATGAAGGTTACGCTCCGTTTGCAGAAAAGATAGCCTGGAAAATATGGCGTATCGCCATGCTTCGCCGCAGTTTTATGAATATTGCCAATGGGAATATGAAAAGCAAACTGATTAACTCCATAGGAAAAGCATGGACAGAACATCGAAGCAAACTGGAGTTTCCCCAAAAGTCATTTAACCAGCAATGGAAAGAAAAAAAATCAAAAGGCTGATTATCTTCACCCGGTGATTATTTATGCGCAAATAACAAGTCCCCGCTTAGAATATGTTTTGCAATTTATAGGAGCCCAAATCGGAAGTGGGATTAGGATTGTGTCGGATACGAACGATTATAGGTCATATAAAGGTTGCAAAATAAACTATAGTCCCGAACGGGTATTACCGGAAGAATTTTTTATCGCGCCGCATACATTATTATTCGAAAATGGTATCATCCCGCAACAGGTCAGCGGCTTCAGCTTTAATAACAACAAAGTTTTCTTTTCATCAAATGGAGATTATCCATTTGATATTTTTGCAGCCATCTTTTATTTGCTGAGCCGATACGAAGAGTATCTGCCGCACAAAAAAGATATGTATGGCCGTTATGCACATGAAAATTCTTTAGCCTTTCGCGAAGAATTTCTACACCTTCCTCTAATTAATATTTGGATAAGAGATTTCAGAAAGCAGCTTCAGCTAAAATTTCCTGACCAAACATTTCCTGAGCCTGAACCAAACCCTCCTTTTATGGCAACCTACGATATTGATCAGGCATATTCCTACCGAAATAAATCATTCATAAAAAATGCCAATGGTTTTTTTCAAGCATTGATAAAAGGGAATAGGAAAAGCATAAAAGAAAGGTGGAATGTCCTGGCGGAAAAAGAGAAAGATCCATTTGATGCCTATCAGTGGATGGATCAACTAAATCATAAATATAAGCTTAAAGCATTTTACTTTTTCATAGTTGCTGAAAAAAATGGACTATATGATAAAAATATCCTCCCTTCAAAAAAAGAATTGAAAGATATTATCAATCGTCATTCTGATCAATATTCTGTTGGCATCCACCCTTCCTGGCAAAGCGGAGATGACATATCATTAATTGAAAAGGAAAAGAAGATATTGGAAAGGATTTGCGAAAAAACGATTGTTGATTCAAGGCAGCATTATATCCGTTTTACATTACCTCAAACTTTTCGCCATCTTATTAATGCGGGAATTGAAAATGACTTTTCCATGGGCTATGGAAGTATCAATGGGTTTCGTGCATCTGTTGCCTCTCCGTTTTATTGGTTTGATCTCGAAAAAAATGAAGCGACAAGGCTAGTCTTATATCCCTTTTGCTATATGGACGCCAATAGTTTTTATGAGCAAAAGTATACCCCGGAGCAGGCTTTTGAGGAAATGATACAGTATCATAAAATTGTAAAGGAAGTAAATGGCACAATGATATCTATCTGGCATAACAATTTCCTGGGAACTGATAATTTCTATACAGGATGGAAAGAAGTATATGAAAAATTTATCCGCGAAATTTCCTCCTAAACACCTTCACTCTCTGGCAACACAGGTGATGATGCTTTAATTGCCTTATTAATTAAATAAACACCTGCGAGAGTTATAATGCCACCAGCTGCAATATAGATCGTCAATCTTTCATCAAAGATTAGCCAGCCAAATAATACTGCCACTACAGGGTTAATATAAGCGTATATAGAAGTTTGTTCAGCAGTGAGGTTTTGCAAAGCATAGAGATACGCGATAAAAGAAATAACTGATCCAAATATTACCAGGTAAGCAATAGACAGCCAGGATTGCCAGGGAATTTCTGTTACCGGGATTGTATTTCCGGTAAGCCCTGATAAGATTAATAAACCTGAACCCGATACACACATCTGCAAGCCAAGGCTGAAATAAGGGTTAAAACTTTGCGCCTTTTTTTTCGTGTATAGCGTACCGAAAGCCCATGATGTGGTTCCCAGAAAAGAAAGGGTTATTCCAAACCGGAATTCTGCATTCAAAAAATCGTGAAAATGCTCATAAAAAACCACACAAATACCTGCAAAGCCGATAATAAACCCCAGGATAGCTTTTAGGGGAAGTTTTACCCTGGAGTAAAAAAGATTAATAGCAACCAACCACAAAGGAAAAGTAGCGCCGATTATAGAACCCAATCCTGCTGAGATATATTTCACACCCCATGTTGTCAGGCCGTTGCTCAATAAGAAATTTAATATACCAAGTATGATTATGGTTTGCCACTGTTTTTTATCCGGCCATGATTCACCACGAGTGCTGAAGAAAATTACATAACACAAACCGCCCAATAATTGACGCATTCCTGCAAGTTGTAAAGCGGGCATATGCAAAACACCCTGGCGGGAAGCGATCCAGGTAGTACCCCAGAAGAAACAAACCATTAGTAAAGCGAAAATAGCTTTGGCCTTGCGTCCCTTTTTATGAATAGTCAGGGGGTTAAGTGCGGATAATTGTTTAAGCGAATCTCCGGTTTGGTTCAGCGTTTTATTTATATCGAAAATGGACACGCAAGTTTAAGACTAACAGTAAACCTCAGTTAAGAAAATTTCCAGTACGAATTCTCAAAATCTTCATACTGTTATGAATCCGGCTTAAGCCATTAATGCTTAAAATGCCTTAGTCCCGTCATCACCATTGCAAGCTTATTTTCTACACAGTAATCAATAGAATCTTTATCGCGTACAGAACCTCCCGGTTGAATGAAGGCCTCAATACCCGCTTCATGGCCAAGCTGCACACAATCATTGAAAGGGAAGAATGCATCGCTTGCCAAGACAGCCCCCTTAAGGTCGAAATTAAACTGCTTTGCTTTTTCTATTGCCTGACGCAGGGAATCAATACGGCTCGTCTGTCCGCAGCCTTTCCCGATCAGCTGCCCGTTTTTCACTAAAGCAATGGCGTTTGATTTTAAATGTTTGCACACCAAATTGGCAAAGCTCAAATCGTCTTTTTCCTCTTTTGTAGTTTGTCTTCCGCCCGCTTCCTTCCACTCAGCAAAATTGCCTTTATCAGTTCCCTGGATCAACACACCATTCAATACAGATTTGTATTGTTCACTATTCCCCGGCTGGGTTTTTAATTTCAACAATATCCTGTTCTTCTTTGATTTCAAAATCGCTAATGCATCTTCATTAAAGGCCGGTGCAATCAATACTTCAAAGAAGATTTCGTTTATAGCTTCAGCCGTTGCTTTATCAATCGTACCATTGCATACAAGTACGCCACCAAATGCACTTTCAGGATCNNCCGCAAACATTAGTATGCTTTATAATCGCAAAAGTTGTGTTAGTAAACTCCCGGATTAATTGCATGGCGGCATCTACATCCACAAGATTATTGTACGATAATTCTTTACCGTTTAACTGAACGAATAACCTGTCAAGATCGCCATAAAACACCCCTGACTGATGAGGATTCTCACCATACCGCATTGCTTTGGGGTTTGTAACAGATTCAAGAAAGAATAAAGGCTCAGTGGGGTTGAAATATTTTGCAATAGCAACATCATAATGAGCAACGATTTCAAAGGCCTTTGCTGCAAATGATTTACGTTGCTCAATAGTTGTTTCCCCTTTTTGTTCTTTTAATAATTTTTCCAGTTCTGCATAATCTTTCTTTGCAGCAACCACTACCACGTCTTTGAAATTCTTGGCGGCGCCACGAATCATCGAAGGGCCACCAATATCAATCTTTTCAATGATCAGCTTTTCATCATTGGTAGCAGCAACCGTTTCTTCAAACGGGTAAAGATCAACAATCACAAGATCAAGCTCGGGGATATTATATTGTTTCATCTCCTTCACATGCGTTTCATCATCTCTTTTTCCCAATATTCCACCGAATACGGAGGGATGCAAGGTCTTTACCCTTCCTCCAAGTATAGAAGGATAGCTGGTAAGGTTCTCTACGGGTACAACTGCTATGCCCAGTTTTTCAATAAAGGTTTGCGTGCCGCCTGTAGAATAGATTGTAATACCAAGCTCTGCTAAAGATTTGACAATATTTTCCAACCCGTCCTTATAAAAAACGGAAATCAGCGCAGATTGAATTTTTTTATTCATACTATAAATTGAAGAAGCCTTTGTTTATTAAGCCAGGCCATGCGGTTTGAGAAGCCGCGAAGGTAAGTCAGTGGAAGTTCATCACAAAAGCTCCCTGCTCGCTTACATCATAATTGGGGATATCGAGTGAATCACAGTCTTTTTGCCAGTATTTTTTCTTCCATACAGGTACCGAGCCATCAATGACAACCTGCCGGATAGAAAACTGGTTGGCTAGTTGGGAGACATATAGTTTCGGGTTCTTCGAAAGAATGAGCAGGTCTATGACTGGTTTAGTATCTGTTTCAGTAAACTTGATGTCCCTGTCAATCCAAAGAATATGTTTGCCCGACCAGGTAAAATATGATTCACTTTTGTCTTTCTTTTCTTTCTGATCATTTTTATAGATCCTGTCAAGTATTCTTGATGGCTTTAAATGAAAGTTTCGGGCAAAATCATCTTTTTCCAGCAGACTGTCTCCAATAAATTTATAGTTTCTTCCATCGATAATGTCTATCGCTGTTTGCCTGGGAACATTGTAAACAATAATTTTCTGTTGATTTTGCGACTGCAGAAAAGAAACGGTTCGAATAGTGATAAATCCAAGTAACACAACCAGTCCCGTAATAAAACTTGTCTTATTTTTCTCCATTAGCCAGTAGCAAAACAGGCATATTACAATTGTAAGGAGTATCGTTTGAACAAAGCTGATTTGTAAACCATCCCATAAAGAAAAAGGTAATACTTCAATTCTTTCCACCCATGTATTCATCAGCCAGATCATCCCATATAAACACTTGCCTACCAAAAAGGCGATAAACGGAATGAAAGAAACAATACAAAGAAGAATTTCTCCCAATAAGATCAAACTGGATAAAGGAACCGCAATAAAATTGGTCAGTAAAAAATAATTGGGAAACTGATGAAAATGATAGATACTGATAGGCACTGTCAGTACTTGTGCTGCAATAGTAACGGCATTCATTTTCCAGATAAGATCAAGTGCCTTGTTTTTTATATAAAACAAGTTATAAACCGGCTGCATAAAAATTACAATACTCAGTACTGCGGCATAGGATAATTGGAAGCCTACATCCCAAAGCCAGTACGGATTGAAACAAAGTAAAATAAAAGCAGAAGCAGCAAGGCTGTTATAGATAGAAGATTTTCTGCCAATACTTTCACCTAAAGCAAGACAGGTAAACATGACAGCAGACCGTAGAACGGAGGGCTGGGCGCCGGCAAGTAAACTAAATAACCAAAGCCCGGCAATAATAACGACCGGCTTCAGCCATTTAATATATTTTTTTTGTTGTAAAGGCTTTAGAATCTGCAGCAATAACCAATAAATAAGGCCGAGGTGTAAACCGGAAATCGCAATGATATGCACAACACCTGTATTGGAATAAGATTGAACCAACGTTTTATCCAGGTCATCCTTATAACCAATCAACAAAGCTTCTGCAAGACCTTTCTCCTTATCGCCGGGAATATAAGTCGTAAGTATTGCTAAAACCTTCTTCCGGATAATATTAATCAATTGTGCGAGCCAGGTTGCATGCTTCTCATTGAGTAAAACAAATTCGCCCGGGTTAAGGTAAACCTGGTGGGTTATTTGCTGAAACAGGCAATATCTTTTGTAATCAAAACTGCCGGGATTGCCGGAATTCTTTATTTCCTGTAGCGGTTTTTTTATAACTATCACAGAGCCTTCTGAAATCCGGTCAGGAAAAGAATCTTTAGAGAAATACAAAATCAATTTTCCCGATGTGGCATGTTTCTCCTGGTGTTCAATTACATAATTTACAGATGCAGTGGCTTTAAATGATTTTGCTTTTTCAACAGGATTTTCAGCGAGCGTTAAAATGAATGTTGAATTATTTCCACTCAATTGAGAAAACCAGTTATTATTTTGCCGGACATCATGTACCGATACCAGTATTGCACCGATTGATATAAAAAGAACAGCTATAACAATGCCACCTGAAGAAGCATACTTTTGCCGTGTAAAAAGGGGAAGAAAAAAGAACGCACTATAGACCAGGAAAACTGCCGCAAAAAAGCACTGCCATAAGATGGTAGGGAACTGCAAATACCACTGCACTCCAATGCCAGCCATTAATGGTAGCAGTAATTTTACAAAAGGCATTTTTTTCCAGAAGAACAGATTCCTTTCGTGCATATTTTAAGATAGGAACAATAAAAGCCGCCGCCAAAAGGAATTCTTCCCAGTAAATTAATTAGGAAAACCCTAAAGAATATATTAGTGTATTCTCTTATATTTAAAAATATCGTAACTACAGTAGTATCGTAAGTTTACGAGCTATTTTTATTATAAAGTCAACTATTTTAACGGGAGTTGAAATATTATTTTGCCCGTTTATAATCATTATTTGAACGGTATTTTCTGCATATTTTGGGTATTATTACTTGATAATCTTAAATATACAAATAATTATAATTCATAATTAGTTACTTATCACATATTTATAATTCCTCCAACTAAATAGTAGCAATAGCTTTAGGTAGAAATATATTTTAAAAAACACTTTAAAACTTAAGGCTATGTTGACAATTGAAAAAAAATCAGTAAAAGTCGGGAAGTTCGTAAACACCGAGCATGTAGACACTGTAATCAGAAACTATAAACAAGAAAGATGGGTTCATAATTCTGAGCGTTTAGGTAAAGAAGATTCCTTGAGCGTTTGGCACAGTATAGAGGAACTTGAGGAATTATTGGCTAAAGCAAAAGAACATGGTGGGGATGGCATCCGTTTTTATTTTGCGGCTTATCCAAAAGATTATGTACAACCTTTGTATGCAGGCCGGCAAACAATTGTAATGGTAGCTACAAAGCAAAAAGAAACTGAAGCAGGATTGGCTAATAAAGATATTTATATTAATACAGGGAATAGCTCCGAAATATTAGCATTTAACAATGGCAACATCTGTCCTCCCTTCTGCAAACCAAAAGGCAATGATAGCAGTGACATTGGCATTACAATAATTGATAAAGGACAAGAGGGTGTTATTGTAATTTAATAACCCAAACAAATAATTCTCTAAACCTCCCTAAGAAGGGAGGTTTATTCTTTGGTGATTATTTTTGCAATAAAACTATTTTATTGCTAATGTTGATTATTTTCTTTATTGCACTTTCGCTTATCGCCAGTTTCAAGATTTATGGACAAGAAAAATCAGAATTCTACCTGAAACTATTTCCTCCTTATTTGGGGCTTAGTCTGCTTATTGAGATTGTTGCAATTTATCTTGTTCAGATCGGAGCAAAAAATTATATACTATACAGTGTATTTGGTATTATCGAGTTTGCTTTTTTTTTGTTCGTATTAAGTGAGATTATTAAAAAAAAATCAGTAAGAAAAATAATCAGAATAACACTTGTATTGAATGTATTAGTATCGACAAGTAATATTTTATTTTTCCAAACTGGTACATATACTTCAATTTCATATTCTTTTGGTAGTCTTCTTGTCGTGGTGTTTTCTATCTATTATTTTTTTGAATTATTCCGTTACCCAAAATTTATCAGATTGGTAAAAGAGCCTTCATTCTGGATTTGTTCGGGAATATTATTTTATTATTGTTGCAGTTTTCCTTTATTAGGATTAACCACACTTTTGTCTTATAATACCACACCTCTCCTGATACGTAATGCATACATAATATTAAGCGTTTTGAACTGTTTATTATATACATTGTTTATAATTGCATTTTTATGCAGGAGCAGAATCGGGAAATATATTTTTTCATAATAATTGCGATTGTACTTGGTCTTGTACTTGTCGGTTTTATCGTCACCATTTTATTTCTTTACCAACGACGGCAGCATCAGCAGGAACAGGAACTGGCCCGCTTAAAAGATATTTATGATCGGGAGGTATTGCGCTCCCAACTTGAGATACAGGAAAGCACCTTAAAAACAATTGCCCAGGAATTGCATGATAATATTGGCCAAATGTTATCGGTGGTAAAATTGTCAATGTCAGTGTTACCATTAGAGAAAGGCCATCCGGCAGTTGAATTGGTTAAAAACTCCCAGCAGGTATTGAATAAAGCAATACTCGACTTATCTGATCTTACCAAAAGTATGCACACTGACCGTATCGTGGAGGTGGGCCTTGCAGACTCCATTCGTTTTGAGCTGGCCTCAATAAAAAGAACAGGCATCTTGCAGGTTGATTTTTCCGTTACCGGGGAAGAAGTATCATTCGATGGACAAAAATCCATTTTTCTTTTCCGCATGTTCCAGGAGATGATGAATAACATATTAAAGCACTCGAAAGCCACTGGTGTAATTGTTAGCCTTATTTATTCAGCAGATGATATATTTATTATGGAAATTGAAGATAATGGGCAGGGCTTTGATGTGGAGGAAAAGAAACAAAATGCATCAGCAAGCGGTGTAGGACTGAAAAGTATTTTCAGCCGCGCCCAATTGATTGGTGCGACAATTGATGTAAAGAGTGAGCCAGGCAAAGGCACCAGAATTACAGTTGAATTACCTTACCAGGGAGAAACAAATGATCCGGATAAATAAAAAAATACAGGTGGGCGTAGCCGATGACCATAAGCTACTCAGAAATGCATTGGCAAGAATGGTAAATACATTCGATGGCTATTCTGTATTATTTGAAGTGGATAACGGCAAAGAACTACGTGACCGGATTTTGCAACACCAGGTTCCGGATATTGTGCTATTAGACGTTAACATGCCTGAGTTTGACGGATTTGAAACCACTAAATGGCTACAAAAAAACTATCCACATATAAAGGTGCTGGTTTTATCGATGCTAAGCGATGAGAAAAGTATTATTAAAATGTTCCGGTTAGGAGCAAAAGGATATCTGCTAAAAAATACCGAGCCTGAAGAATTGAAGCTCGCGATGGACTCCATAATGGATAAAAATGTTTATTTGTCAGAATATGTTTCAGGTAAACTGGTGAGCGGCTTAAACCAGAATGCAGATAGAGAAGAAGGCGATATAATTTTAAATGAAAAAGAACGGGAGTTTCTTCGCTGGACCTGTACAGAGTTATCGTATAAAGAGATAGGTGAAAAAATGTATGTCAGTGCCCGCACAGCCGATGACTACCGGCAAGCTTTATTTGCAAAATTGAACGTACATAGCCGTGTCGGCCTGGTAATGTATGCTATAAAGAACGGGATTGTTGAACTATAAAAAGACCGGACATACATAATAAAGACTGAAGTGAGAAAATCATCAAAGAAAAACGGTTAGCCTTATTAGCCAACCGTTCCTCTTCTTTCGAAGACGTTCTATTAATACTGCTAATTTTAATTCTTCCTTATTTACTCAAATACATACTTCTGTCCTTATACAACTGCCTGAAATAAGGGTCGCGCAAATCCTTTATAAACCGTATTGCTTCACCAGTCGATTTCATTTCAGGTCCTAGTTCCTTATTTACTCCGGGGAATTTATTAAAGCTGAATACCGGTTCTTTGATCGCAAAGCCTTTCAGCTTTTTATCAAACCTGAAGTCTTTCAGTTTGTGACCCCCGATCATTATTTTGGTTGCAATATTCAGGTAAGGTATCTGGTAAGCCTTTGCAATAAATGGTGTAGTACGCGAAGCCCTTGGGTTGGCTTCTATCACATATACTTTGTCATTCTTTATCGCAAACTGTATATTGATCAACCCTTTTATTTTTAGTTCCCGCGCTATTTTTTCCGCATACTCTTCCATCGTGTGAACAATGAGCGGGGTAAGGTTGAATGCAGGCAATACCGCATTACTGTCTCCGCTATGAATACCTGCTGGTTCAATATGCTCCATCACGCCCATTACATGAAAATCTTCTCCATCAAATATGCCATCTATTTCAGCTTCCTGGCACCGGTCTAAGAAATGGTCAATAAGGATTTTATTGCCAGGTAAATGTTTTAATAAACTCACTACCGCTTTTTCCACTTCTTCATCATTAAGCACAATACGCATTCTTTGTCCACCTAATACATAGGAAGGGCGAACCAGAACCGGGTAACCTACTTTGTTTGCTACTGCTACTGCTTCGTCCACATCTTCCGCAGTGCCATAATCCGGGTAAGGTATTTCCAATTCTTTCAACCGGTCGCTGAACCGGCCACGGTCTTCTGCTATATCCATGCTGTCATAAGAAGTACCAATAATCTTTATTCCTTTTTTATGTAGTTTCTCCGCCAGCTTCAACGCTGTTTGCCCGCCCAGCTGAACAATTACCCCTTCCGGTTTTTCATGCTCTATAATTTCCCAAAGATGTTCCCAGTATACCGGTTCAAAATATAATTTATCAGCCATATCGAAATCGGTACTTACCGTTTCCGGGTTACAGTTAACCATGATGGCCTCATAGCCACATTCTTTTATTGCCAATAATCCATGCACACAGCAATAGTCGAATTCAATTCCCTGTCCTATACGGTTAGGGCCACTTCCTAAAACAATAATCTTTTTTTTGTCGGAAACTTTACTTTCGTTGTAGTTCCCTTCTTCAAATGTGGAATAGAAATAAGGGGTTTTTGCTTCAAATTCTGCGCTGCAGGTATCTACCATCTTGTAAACCCTGGTAATACCGGCTTCCTTCCTTTTATTATATACATCTTCTTCATCTCCATGTTCCAGTATGCGACTGATCTGCTCATCACTGAAACCATTTATTTTAGCTTCTCTCAATAATTCTACCGGAAGATTATCTAAATCGTATTTCGCTAATTCTTTTTCAATCGTACATATCTTTTGAATTTCATAAAGGAACCAACGGTCAATACCATTGGTGGCCTTTGAAATTGTACTTACAGAAATGCCGGCCATCAATGCATCTTTGATCCGGAAAATGCGGTCCCATTTTGGGGTTTTAATATATTCCAACAGTTCTTCGGCATGCATCATGCTTTTTCCATAGTAGCCAAGCCCGACTGCATTATTTTCCAGGCTTTGACAAGCTTTTTGAATAGCCTCTGTAAAACTTCTGCCAATTGCCATTACCTCACCAACACTTTTCATTTGCAGGCCTAAAGTGTCATTAGCGCCTTTGAACTTATCAAAATTCCAGCGGGGTATTTTTACAATTACATAATCCAGTGCCGGTTCAAAGTATGCAGAGGTGGTTCTTGTGATCTGGTTTTCCAGTTCATCCAATGTATAGCCAATTGCCAGCTTTGCTGCAATTTTTGCAATCGGGTATCCGGTCGCTTTTGAAGCCAGCGCGGAAGAGCGGCTCACCCTTGGATTAATTTCAATGGCAATGATTTCTTCGGTTGCCGGGTTCAGGGCAAACTGTACATTACAGCCACCTGCAAAATTTCCCAGGTCACGCATCATCCGGATGGCTGTATTGCGCATCAACTGCATTGCCGTATCACTTAATGTCATAGCAGGTGCTACTGTTATCGAGTCACCGGTATGAACACCCATCGGATCAAAGTTTTCTACCGTACAAATGATACATACATTATCTGCTGCGTCCCTGAGCAGTTCCAATTCAAATTCTTTCCAGCCCAATACGGCCTTTTCTACCAGCACTTCATGAATAGGCGAAGCCTGCAAACCACGGTTCAGTGCTTCATCAAGGTCATTCTTATCGTGGACAAAGCCTCCTCCCGTACCACCAAGTGTAAAAGAAGGACGGATTACTAAAGGAAATCCGATTTCCTGGGCAAACTCTTTTCCTTCCAGAAAAGAATTCGCTGTTTTAGCAGTAGCAACAGATATTCCCAGCTGAATCATCCATTGCCGGAATTTTTCCCGGTCTTCTGCTTTATCAATTGCCTTGATATCAACGCCAATCAGCCGTACATTATATTGTTTCCAAAGCCCAAGATCCTCTGCTTCTTTTGCAAGGTTTAAAGCAGTTTGACCTCCCATAGTAGGTAACACAGCGTCTATCTGGTTTTCCTGCAATATCTGTTCAATACTTTCAACGTTAAGCGGCAATAAGTAAACTTTATCCGCCATCATGGGATCAGTCATGATCGTGGCGGGGTTACTATTGATCAGGGTCACTTTTATACCTTCTTCTCTTAAACTTCGGGCGGCCTGTGAGCCGGAATAGTCAAACTCACATGCCTGACCAATAATAATAGGACCTGAACCAATAATGAGCACTGATTTGATAGATGAATCTTTCGGCATTTCGTATTATATATTTTAGCGCAAACCAATCGTGTAGGCACAAAAAAACCGGGCTATTTACCCGGGGTGCAAAAGTAAGGGAATCCCACTTCTTGAAGGGGCTTACCTTAAAAAAATAATCTACAGTTTATCCATATGTTTTAGCTATGATAGGCAGAAATTTCAAACTCATCCAGCGATATTTCTTCGGAGCTTACCAGTTTGTTGTCACTTTGACTCCCATTACCTTCATACCTGTTCTTCATTTTGGTTATCCAGCGCTGTTTTATTTCCTGACCCCGTACCATACCAATAAATAACCCCCCGGTCAGGATCATACTCAATAATGCTTTTTGTACTATTCTTTTCATTAGACCTGGTTTATAACTAAGATTCAAATTTCTTTCAAGCTAAAATATCATGCCAGTTTTCGTAATAATACTAACAGGATGGTTATTTTTTTTTAACAAACTAACATTAATAATGACTCCTGTTATTCTGCATCCGCTGCACTGAAATAAAAGATTATGGATAGATTTTTACTGCGACAACGAGGCATTGCCGGTATTCATCTAAATGTTTGTGCTATTATTAACAAAGAAAAAATTACAGACTTATTAACGCCTGTGGTTTTGTTATTGGTATCAAATAGTTGCTGATAATTATTTTTGCAGATGCATTTAAGGTTTATTATTCCGGCCTGGACATTGTTTTTCCCATTTTTAATATCTGCCCAGGTATCAACGTACCCAAAAAATTATTTCCGGAATCCATTGGATATTCCCATAAGTCTCGCCGCCAATTTTGGAGAAATAAGAACCAACCACTGGCATATGGGCCTCGATATCCGCACCGAGCAAAGACAAAACCTGCCAGTATATGCCGCAGCAGATGGATACATTGCCAAAGTAAGAGTCGAGCCTTATGGATTTGGCCAGGCCATTTTTATCAATCATCCTAATGGGTATACAACCGTATATGGCCACCTTAATAATTTTGCTCCCGTATTGGCACAATATATATTGGAACAGCAATACAAGCGGGAATCATGGCAAGTTGAACTGGATTTATCCCCTTCTCTCTTTCCCGTCACAAAAGGACAATTAATCGCTTATAGTGGTAATACAGGCGGGTCGCAAGGGCCGCATTTACATTTTGAAATCAGGGATACAAAAACCACCCGCTGTCTCAATCCCCTGCTATTTGGTATGCCTGTGCCGGATAATGTGCCCCCAACAATTATCCGTGTTGGCCTGTATGACCGCAGCAGGAGTGTGTATGAGCAGTCGCCAAAATTATTTATTGTACGAAAAACCGGTTCTGTTTACAGCATTCCCAAAATGCCTGTAATAAAAACAGGACTAAGAAAGATAAGCTTTGCTATCCAGGCGAATGATAAGCAAACCAACTCCCGTAACCCCAATGGCATTTATGGCGCCATGTTATTTTTTGATGAAAGGCCTGTAATTAATTTTTTTATTGACAGTATTGATTATATAGAAACCCATGCGATCAATGCACAGATAGATTACCGGTATAGTTATAATGGCGGCATAAAGGTTCAGCATCTTTCACAATTACCGGGCGATAAAAGCCGTGTATATCATCATATAACCGGGGATGGAGTATTGGATTTAACTGACAACGCTATTCACACAGTACGTATCGAGGTAAAGGATGCAAATATGAATAGCTCTACTCTTAGCTTCCAGATACAGCGCGATGATAATCTTTCAGTACCAGGTCACCCTTTTCATGAACAATTTGCACCAGACAAAATAAATGTGCTTGCAAAAAATGATTTTGAATTAACCCTCCCGGCAACTGTTTTATACGACACAATACAACCCGTTTATTCCGAGGCAGAAACAAATGCAGAAGATGCAGTTTCTGCAGTACACCGGTTCTGCGACGCATCTATCCCTCCCGGTGATTATTTTCCGGTTCATATCAAACCGAATAGGTCATTCCCGTCGATCTGGGGCGATAAAATTGTTATCAAAAACGTGTACGGGTCAAAATCAACTGTTCGAAAAGCCGAATGGCAGAACGGATGGCTGACCGCCGGTTTTGACGATTTTGGTACCTACCAGGCATTTGCTGATGTGCAGGCTCCTGTTGTAAACCTTGGCGGACGGGGAGATACAATTGACCTGAGCGGAGCTCCGAAAATTACATTCCGGCCCTCAGACAATTTTGAAATAAAAAGTTTTCGTGCGGAACTGGATGGGAAGTGGCTTCGTTTCACCAATGATAAAGGAAGGGCCTATATATATAACTTTGATGAGCACTGCCCTTATGGGGTGCATTCATTAAAAGTAACAGTAACAGATCTTGCAGGAAATACTACTGTAAAGACCTGGTGGTTTAAGAAGTATCCCTATACAGCACCGAAGAAAAAAACAGCAAAGAAAGGATCGGGCTCAAAGAAAAAACCGGGTTTAAAGAAGAAACCACCAATACACAAGAAAAAGTAATAAGAGTCAGCAGCCGACTGTATTCATCTTGTCAATTGCTGGCTAATTCCAAAGAAAAAAGAATATAAAAAACGCTCAGATGGTAACTCTCAAAGAAGGCGATAAGGCTCCCGCATTCACAGGTAAAGACCAGGATAGTAAAAAGATTTCCTTAAGCGATTATAAAGGGAAAAAACTGGTACTTTATTTTTATTCTGAAGCTGGCTCGCCCACCTGTACTATTGAATCCTGTAACCTGCGTGATAATTATGGACTACTTAAAAAGAATGGATTTGAGGTGGTGGGAGTAAGCCCGGATACAGAAAAAGTGCAGAAAAACTTTGAAACAAAATATAAACTTCCTTTTTGTTTAATTGCTGATACTTCGCATGACATACTGGAGAAATACGGTGTTTGGGATCAAAAGAAACTTTTCGGACGCGAATATATGGGCGTGTTACGTACCACTTTTATTATTGATGAAAAAGGAACGATCATTAAAATTTTTTCAAAGCCAAAAAACAAAGCTCATGCGGAAGAAATTATTGCAGCAGTAAAATAATATTCCTCTTTTTCGCCGCAGGTTTTCAAGGCAACCCCTCTTAATAGTTTCCCGATTGTAATTGTAATCAAAGCATACATATGCGGAAGCTTTTTTTCCTGTG
Organism: Bacteroidota bacterium; assembly: GCA_018267535.1. Classification (GTDB taxonomy): domain Bacteria; phylum Bacteroidota; class Bacteroidia; order Chitinophagales; family Chitinophagaceae; genus JAFDYH01. Next base: position 1,122 of record JAFDYH010000010.1, on the reverse strand, counting down.
TTTACTTATAATTCCGGTTTTAAGCTTTGCACAAACGGTCCCGGTTGCCATATCAACAAAGGATGATGAATCTTCTGAAACAAAAGTGTTTTATTCCCAGAAAATAATCAATTCCAATTCTGTTGAAGTATTAAGAAAGGGCGTACTGGAGTTCAGAGTGTCACATAGTTTTGGAGATATTGGCGGAGATAACGGTGGTATTAAACGCTTTTTTGGCTTAGACAACGCTACGGATATCCGAATCGGTTTGCAAATGGGCCTCAGCGATAAGCTAAATGTTAGCCTTGCCCGAGCGAGGGGAGTAAACTTTGGGCCGGGGTCCGTATTACAACTGTATGAATTGGGTATCAAATACCAGTTTTTAAAGCAGCAGGAAAATGATCCATCGCATCCAGTGTCCTTAACGCTATTTGCAAACTCGGTTGTTTCTTCAATGACAGAAAATGCGGATGATGGATATGAAAATTCTTTCCGCAAATTCAGTGACCGGACAAGTGAAGTAGTACAGTTAATGATCGCGAAAAAACTGGGTAAGGTTAGTTTTCAACTCAGCCCCACTTTTGTTACAAGAGGCATGGTAATTCCAGGTGATGATAAAAGCATATTGGCTATTGGAGCGGCTATCCGTATACCGATTACTTCAAAACTTTTTTTTATTGCTGATTATTTCCATCCTTTCCATTCGAAAAATAGCAAAGACCTGTGGGCACAAGACACCCTGAACCGAAATACAAAATTCTATGATGCCATAGGGGCTGGTTTTGAAATCCTCACCATGGGTCATGTTTTTCATTTAAATTTTACCAACGCCACGGAGACATTGGAAAATCGTTTTATTCCTCATACCGTTACCAATTGGGGGAAAGGCCAGTTTCGCTGGGCCTTCACTATATCAAGAAACTTTACTGTTTTCCGTGATAAAAAGAAATAAACAAACGCTGTTTTTTGGTGAACAAGGGTTAGGCCGGTGTAGTTTTTACTGCGCCGGCTTTTATAAAAAAAATATATCGATTTGATTTTACGAACAACCGGATTTTAGCAGCCTGTTTACAACCGTACAAATGAAAAAAATCATCACTATCCTTGTAGCCATTTCAGCTATTGTTATTACATCTTGCAGAA
>JAFDYH010000109.1:5558-20000 GCA_018267535.1 Bacteroidota bacterium | reverse complement strand
TTTTGAAAAGTTGTCGAAGAAGAAATTGGGCAAAGTGAAACTGATGTTTGTGAATTACCCGCAAATGCCAACCGGACAGGCGCCGAATAAGGAGTTGTTTGAAAGGATTGTTGCCTTTGGAAAAGAAAATGATATCCTTATTATTCACGATAATCCATACAGCTTTATACTGAATGAAGAGCCTATGAGTTTATTAAGTGTTGATGGCGCAAAAGATGTGGTGATTGAATTAAACTCGCTTAGCAAATCTCACAATATGGCCGGTTGGAGAGTAGGTATGCTTTGTGGGGCGAAGGAAAGGATTGATGAAGTATTACGCTTCAAAAGTAATATGGATAGTGGTATGTTTTTGCCGGTACAATTGGCTGCCGCAAAAGCTTTGTCATTAGGTAAGGAATGGCAGGATGAGGTAAATGCTATTTATAAAGCAAGAAGAGAGAAAGTTTTTGAAATGCTGGATTTATTGAAATGCAAATATTCTAAGCAGCAGGTTGGATTATTTGTATGGGCAAAAACGGCCTCCCCAACCCCTCCAAAGGAGGGGCTATCGAAACATTCTTTAGGAGATGGAGGACGATTAAGTGATGAGATATTATATAAAGCCGGAGTGTTTATTACACCAGGTGGAATATTCGGCGATGCGGGTGAAAAATATATCAGGGTAAGTTTGTGTGGAAGTATTGAAAGATTTGATGAAGCGATAAAAAGAATAAAAGCAGCCTTCCCAAACCCCTCCGAAGGAGGGGCTTAAGAGTCCTAAAGATTAAAAGTCATTATGAAGTCGAAAAATGTAACAGTAAGAAATAGCCGAAAATCGGAAGAGCCCTCGAAAAGCGTGGATAGTGCGGATGCTAAATCCCTCCTTCGGGGGGTGGGGGGGCTTGGTCGAAAATCTATAGCTATAATAGGAGTAGGTTTAATCGGCGGCTCACTCGCCATTCAATTGCATGAAAAAAAGATTTCATCGAAATTGATTGGAGTGGATGCAAACCCTGAGCATGCAAAAAAAGCCGTTGAGCTGGAACTGGTTGATGAAACAATGTCGCTGGATGATGCTATCGCTGCAGCTGAAGTGGTAGTGCTGGCAATACCAGTTGATACGGTTGTTTCTTTATTGCCGAAAGTGCTGGATAAAGTTGATAAACAAATTGTGATTGATTTAGGTTCTACCAAATCGCAGTTGATAGATGCCGTAAGAAATCATCCGAATCGTGGAAGATATGTAGCTACTCACCCGATGTGGGGAACAGAATATAGCGGCCCACAGGCTGCAGTAAGAGGCGCTTTCGAAGATAAAGCGGTTGTGATTTGCGACGCAGAAGACAGTGATGCGGATGCACTCGAATGGACAAAAGCCATGTACAGAAAAATAGGAATGCACCTGCTTGAAATGGAATCGAAAGCACATGACCTGCATGCGGCGTATGTAAGTCACATATCTCATATCACTTCTTTCGCATTGGCGAATACGGTGCTGGAAAAGGAGAAAGAAGAGAAAGCGATTTTTGAACTGGCGTCTGCTGGTTTTGCAAGTACGGTACGTTTGGCAAAAAGTAACCCGGCAATGTGGGTACCTGTATTTATGCAGAATAAAGTAAATGTACTGGATGTATTGAATGCACATATTCAGCAGTTGACAAAATTCAGAGATAGTATTGAGCAGGGAAAATTTGAAGAGCTGAAAGGATTGATTGAAGGGGCGAATACGATTAGACGGATAATAAAGTAATCTGAACTTGTATTTTTAGAATTGATGGGATTATCGGGAAATGAATTGAGAAATGTAAAATATGAAGAGATTCTTGATTTGCATATTGGTTCTATGGATTATTCGACCTGCTTCAGCGCAGGAAGAATTTGGACAATGTATTCTCAAAGCATTGACCAATGTGGACAGTACAGTCGGGGATACGATTTATAATTCATTGAAGTGGCAGGATTGTGTGATGAATAAACCAGTACCAGATGTTAAGTTCACAACTATCACCGGAAGAAAAATTGAACTTAAAAAATTACAAGGTAAGGTTGTTGTGTTTAATTTCTGGTTTTCTGCATGCATACCTTGTATTGAAGAAATACCTGCATTGAACCGGTTGGCAAAAGAATACAAGAATAAAGGCGTCGAGTTTTTTGGTATTACCTATGATTCTTATAAAACCTTAAAGTCGAGATTTTTGCCAAAGTATAAATTCGATTTTAATATAGTATGTGATGTTATGAACCTGACAGAAACATTCTCAGCCGGCTACCCTACAACTTATATAATTGATAAGAAAGGAATCGTACGGATGGTATGGAGTGGTGGTTTTACAGGAGAAGAGGCGAAGACAGCCGCGTATCTAAAAGCGAAGCCGATGATTGATGAGTTGTTGATGAAATAAATAAATTAAAACAATAGGAAACCATCCCCTCCCTGGAGGGGCGAATTTAGAGAGTGATACATAATAAACGACTGGGGTGGGTGGATGAATAGCGAACAGAAAGATGAACGGAGCGTCGCAACAGAAGTTTAACCAGTGAACAAAAGCTTGAAACATAAATAACACAAACAATAAAATAACCCTGAACGACCGTTAGGCTGCAAGGGTGTAACTTTGACAACATGCAAACAGAAACTACAACGATGAAAGAGATAACCCAGGAAAAATGGGCAAAACGTCCATTAATTATCTCCGGCCCCTGCAGTGCCGAAACTGAAGAACAGGTAATCGCAACTGCACAACGATTGGCCAACACCGGAAAAATTGATATGCTTCGTGCCGGTATCTGGAAACCGAGAACCAAACCAGGTTTGTTTGAAGGTATTGGTGCAAAAGGATTGCCCTGGCTACAGCAGGCAAAAAAAATAACAGGCCTGCCAACTACGGTGGAAGTTGCTACTGCCAAGCAAGTGGAAGATGCATTAACATTTGATGTTGATGTATTATGGATTGGCGCACGTACAACGGTAAACCCCTTCAGTGTACAGGAAGTAGCTGATGCATTGCGCGGTGTTGATGTACCTGTGTTGATTAAAAATCCTATCAATCCTGATTTGGAATTATGGTCGGGTGCTGTAGAGCGTATTGCAAGAGCAGGCATCAAACAGATTGGATTGATTCATCGTGGTTTCTCTTCTTACGGAAATACAGAATACCGCAACGCACCAATGTGGCACCTTGCCATTGAAATGAAGCGCCGCAATCCTGATATGCCGATCATCAACGATCCTTCACATATATGTGGCCGTAGGGATATATTGTTGGATGTTGCTCAAAAAGCAATTGACCTTGACTTCGATGGTTTGATGATCGAGAGCCATATAGATCCTGATAATGCATGGAGTGATGCAAAACAGCAGGTAACTCCTGAGCGTCTTGCAGAAATGCTGAGCACCATTATCTGGCGTAAAGAAGATAATAATTCAGAAGAGTTTCATGCGGCATTGGAAAAACTGCGCCAGCAAATCAATCACCTCGATGATGAACTGATGCAGATACTCAGTCAGCGTATGAAGATTGCAGAAAAAATCGGTGAATACAAAAAGAACAACAGTATTACAATCCTGCAGACTAACCGCTGGAACTCTATACTGGAAAGAGCATTTGCAAAAGGCGATAAGATTGGTTTGAGTAAAGAGTTTATCACTAAGTATTTTGACGCGGTGCACATGGAAAGTATCAATCACCAGAATAAGATTATGAATAGTTAGGACGCCCCCTGTCCCCCTAAAGGGGAGACTTAGGTCGGAAATGTTTTTTATTATTTACACTTGTTCTGTTCGAAGTTGATAAGTGTTTAATCAACGTTTTATTATCTATTAAACTTCTGTTGCGACGCTCCGTTCATCTCTGATTCTTATTTCAACATAATTGACGGTGTGTAACAATGAAGCATGTTCAAAAAACTCCCCTTTAGGGGTTGGGGGCATATGAAGAAACTCACTTATAAATTTTCAAATAGTTCCGTAGATTATTATCTCGCTGGCAGTATTGCCCACCTGAAGGAGATTGTAGATAAGAACAGCGCTATCATCATTACTGATGAGAATATTTACAATGCGCATACAAAACGCTTCAAAGGCTGGAATACAATAGTACTAAAGCCCGGTGAAGAATTTAAGGTGCAGGAAACAGCAAATACTATCATTGAGCAATTGATTGAGATGGAAGCTGACCGCAAAACAACATTGGTCGGAGTGGGCGGCGGTGTTATAACGGATATGACCGGTTATGTTGCTTCTGTGTACATGCGCGGAATCAGGTTTGGGTTTTTACCTACTTCGTTACTTGCCATGGTAGATGCATCAATCGGTGGCAAGAACGGAATTGATTTGGGAGTATACAAGAATATCGTGGGTATTATCCGTCAGCCTTCATTTATTCTGCATGATATGGTTTTTCTGAATTCATTGCCACAAAGTGAATGGGAAAATGGTTTTGCAGAAATTATCAAGCATGCCTGCATCAAAGATGCCGCTATGTTCCGCGAGCTGGAATCAAATACATTAAAGAAATACCAGGCGAAGAAAACAAAGATTTGCGAACTGGTTCAAAAGAATGCATTGCTGAAAACAAAAGTGGTTCAGCAGGATGAGTTTGAGAAGAATGAAAGAAGGTTACTCAACTTTGGTCATACCCTGGGTCATGCATTGGAGAATCAATATGAATTGTCGCACGGACAAGCAATTTCCATTGGCATGACTTATGCATCACATATTTCGCAGCAGTTGAATGGCTTTAAAGAAACAGCAAGAGTAGTTACTGTGCTGGAGAAATATGGCTTACCGACTTACGCTTCATTTGAAAAAGATAAGGTTTTCAATGTGCTGAAGATGGATAAGAAAAGAGAGAAATCGGAAATGAATTATGTGCTGTTGGAAAAAATCGGTAAAGGCGTAATTAAGTCAATTCCGATTAAAGAATTAGAATCTATCATTAAAGGACTTTAAAATATTCCCCTTTAGGGGTTGGGATATGAAAGTAACAATACAACCATCTGTTTTATCAGGGAATATACTTGCCGCTGCATCTAAAAGTTCGATGCAGCGTGCCTGTGCAGCTGCATTAGTAGCGAAGGGTACAAGCGTTATTCAAAATCCCGGGCATAGTAATGATGATAAAGCAGCATTGGATATTATTAAAAGATTAGGTGCGGAGTGGAGTATTGATGGTGAAGAATTAACTGTGAAAAGTAATGGGGTAAAACCCATCAATAGTGATGTAAGTTGCGGAGAAAGCGGATTAAGTATCCGCATGTTTACACCACTTGTTGCTTTAAGCGAAAAAGAAATTACAATTAATGGAGAAGGAAGCCTGGTGACAAGACCAATGGATTTCTTTGATGAAATATTGCCGCAGTTAGGAGTATCAGTAAAATCAAACGGAGGAAAACTGCCCTTAATAATTAAAGGGCCATTACAGCCAAAGAATATTGAAGTAGATGGTTCATTGAGTTCGCAATATTTAACCGGATTGTTATTGGCATATGCAGCCTCCCCAAACCCCTCCGAAGGAGGGGCTTTCGAAGCGTCTTCAAATAAAGAGGTAACAATAAAGGTTAGAAATTTAAAAAGTAAGCCTTATATAGACCTTACCCTTGATGTGATGAAAAAATTTGGTTTAACTGTTCCTGTCAATAACAATTATGAAGAGTTTATTTTTCGTTGGGACTCTTCAAAAATCCCTCCTTTGGGGGGTGGGGGGGCTTATACTGTTGAAGGCGACTGGAGTGGCGGTGCATTCTTACTTGTTGCAGGTGTTATTGCCGGTTCTATTACTGTACGAGGATTGGATTTAATGAGCACACAAGCGGATAAAGCAATTGTTGATGCATTGATGAAAGCGAATGCTTCTATCGCAATGGATACAAAAGGAATTCAATTGCATGCTGGTGAAATGAATGCGTTTGAATTCGATGCTACAGACTGCCCGGATTTGTTTCCGCCATTAGTAGCGTTAGCATCTTACTGTAAGGGAGAAACGAAAATAAAAGGAGTAAGTCGTCTGGCGCATAAAGAGAGTAACAGGGGGTTGACGTTGCAGGAAGAATTTGGTAAAATGGGAGTGAGAATAGAATTGAATGATGATATAATGATAGTGTATGGTGGTAATGGTGTAAAGGGCGCTGTAGTTCATTCCCGCCACGATCATCGTATAGCAATGGCTTGCGCGGTAGCAGCATTAAAAGCAGAGGGTGAAACGACAGTTGAAGAAGCGCAGGCTGTAAAAAAATCCTACCCGGATTTTTATGCTCATATTGAATCATTGGGGGCAAAAGTTTCTCTGACAAATAAGTTTACATTCCATGAATAGTTTTGGCCGTTTGTTTAAAGTTCAAATCTTTGGTGAATCACACGGTGAATCAGTCGGAATTGTTATTGATGGTATTCCTGCCGGGTTAATTTTATCTGCAGAAGATTTATTGCCTGACCTGGAAAGAAGAAAAGGAGGCAGGCAAAAAGGTACGACACCAAGGCAGGAAGCTGACTTTCCCATTTTTAAAAGTGGTTTATTTAATGGGAAGACGACTGGATTTCCCATTGCTATCTTTTTTGAAAATAATAATACACGCAGCGAAGATTATAATAAGCAAAGAAGTATACCGAGACCAGGTCATGCAGATTGGGTAGCGCATCAGAAGTTTGGCGGGCATGAGGATTATCGTGGCGGCGGTCATTTTAGTGCAAGGTTGACTACCGGATTAGTAGCTGCTGGTGCAATTGCAAAGAAACTAATGCCGGATCTGACAATAGAAGCTACTGTTACGGAAATCGGCGGCGAAACAGATTTGGAAAGAGGATTGCAAAAGGCAATTGATGCAAAAGATTCAGTGGGTGGTATTGTGGAATGTAAAGTAAATGGTGTACCTGTTGGCCTGGGTGAACCTTATTTTGATTCGATTGAATCAGTGCTGGGGCATATGTTATTTGCCATACCAGCAGTAAAAGGTGTAGAGTTTGGTGCAGGTTTCGGAGCAGCTAAAATGTTCGGCTCTCAACACAATGATGCCATTGAAAATATGCAAGGTAGCACTGTTACCAATTACGCTGGTGGAATAGTTGGTGGAATAACAAATGGCAATGAACTGGTTTTCCGTATTGCGATTAAACCAACTTCATCTACACCCAAAGAACAGTTCAGCCTGAATTGGGATACAGAACAAATGGAACACTTTTCTATTAAAGGCCGACACGATTTATGTGTTGCACTGCGTGCACCTGTTATTGTAGAATCTGTTACGGCTATTGTGTTGGCGGATTTCTTTTTGTTAGAACAAAAGATAAAAAAAATAATTTGATTGAATGAATAAGCCGGAACTCAAAGTAAAGATTCCGGCTATGGTTTAAATTTTTTATTGAGGTTGCATCCAAACCAACCGCACACCTTTTTCTCTTCCGTTTTTTTCAAGCTTTAATGTTACGTACACATTTGTGTTCTTGTTGTATTCTGATACTGCAAAAAGGGCGAGATTATTTTGTCTTTTTTCGGGCTTTCCAAAAACGAAATCACGGTTAGGTAATGTTTTATATCCTGAAATATTATAGTAATAGCCATCGCAATCACCAACACTCTGTATTGTAGTGATTTTTCCTTTCTGTATCCTTTCCCAATTTTCCTCTATGTCATTAAAAAGTATGTAGATTTTCTCTCCACCATTTAAATATGCAAAAGATTTGAATTGATCACCTTGCCCCAGCGCTGTAAAATTTCCTTCTCTATAAGAAAGATAAAATGGGCTAAGTGCACCAGATTTCAGCAGCTGGCTTTTAGGGATAAGGCAGCTACTTAATTCTTTACCGTTGGCATTGTATTTTGAAACGGCGATGTTCCCAAGCTCAGTATGCGTTGAATACTGTGATGAAATTTGTGTCATCTCTTCAAAAACCACTGAAATGGTGCCATCGTTGTTAATGTAAAGATTTTGAGGTAAGCCCGTAAAAGGATGTCTCCTGCCAAATAATTCAACCTGCATTTCACTCGCCTTAACAGGATATATAGGGCTGGAATATTCTACTTTTTTTGATTCAGGGTCTATACAGGCAAGATAACAGGAATATTCATTCGATCTTTTTGATTCTTTTGCAGCAGCAACAGTTATTATTCTTTTCGTAACGGGATTATATTTTGCAATTGCATCATAGACTAACATATTTTTTACAAAAGGGAGTTCAACAACAGAAACAACGTTATCGCCAATATTAAGATTAGCAAGTGCAAGAACTTTTTCATTATCACCACTGGCTTTTGTATTATAGGCATATGCCAATATTGATACTCTTTCTTTTGAAATAACAACCATATCCAGGTATTCCAGGTATTTATATTTTTCCTCCGGCGAAGTGTAATAAGCTCTGCTTATTTCTTTGTTGTCAGCACCATACCAGATTATTTCAATTCTCTTATTCCGGTCAGGCTCAAAACTGTTCATCAATATAATAGCATAGCTATCCCCATCAGGATCTTTTTTTACAAAAAAATTAGGTATGGGTACACCTCCGAACACGATACTGTAACCCGCTGTACGGGAGACTTTGCTTAATTCTGCAAGCTTTTCATTACTCTTTAACCGTCCCGTGGTGCCATCTACAATCCATCTGTAAATGGTAGGTACGCGGTCTTCTGAAACCCCTATAAGAATGACAATATCATTGTTTAATTCAAAGATTGCCCTTACATATAAATCCTTTTTACCGAAATCAGATGGCAATGTTTGCTCGACTTTTTTCTGATGGGAAGAATTATATATCTGCAGGTTAAATTCTCTACCTGTTCTCAAAAAGAAAGCGGTATTTCCATTTTTGAGTTGTAATATTTTCGCCGATCCTTTTTCCGGTTCTTCAAATACAGGCCCTTCGGCAATTATCTTGAATTGGGCATTTGTTACTAACACTGAAATAGTGAAAAATGCGAGAATGATTAAGTGAAACTTCATGAATAAAATTTGCTACAAGAAAAAAAATTTTTTCCAGATTCAGAAGCATGGAGACAGATAAATTGCATCAATTTTTTGAGTTATAAAGAACAAATTCCGATGTCAATCAACAAAATGGGGTCAGTCAACCATGGTTCACTGACCCCTATTTTATATCAACTGTTATCTCATTTAAGATATTTTCCTAATGCTTTTCCGGCTTTTGCATAGGCTTCTGAAATTCTTTCACCAGTGTCGAAATCTGCGATGCCATAAGCTGTCCTGCCGGGAGAGTTTTCGATACTAATTTTTGCTGCCACTTTATCGCGATTAGCCGTTTCCACAATTGTTATTTCGGCATTTATATTAGCAAATTTTCTTACAAAAGAAACAGGCGTATAAAACCCGGGCTCTATAAAAGTGGTATGCACAATCATTGTATATTTTGCATCTTTTGATAGCGACATGCCCGTATTCTTTTCAAAAAGATTAATGAAGTCAGGCGGAAACCTGTTCTGCTGATCATCTTTCCACTTTTTTGCCCAGGTATCGCCACGTCCGGGTTCTTTAGCATTGAGTTCTTCTTTTTTTGAGTTAATGTAGTCATCTTCTTTGCTGAATTTCCCTACACTGAGATTATCAAATGTAAATTCAATATTAAGGGTGCTTTCGTTTTTAAGGACGTTTTTATCGCCCTGCTCCAGTTTTATTTTCTGGCTGTATGAAACTGTAGCTATAAGAAAGAACAGGCAAAGGAAAGCAATGCTTTTTTGAAACTTCATAACGGGTTATGTTTAAGATTAATAATAAGAATCATTGCAATACGCCTATAAATTTATGCTTTTTTATTCTTTATTTTATGGTAGCGAAAGAATCGCCAGTGAATGTTGAAGACCTTTATAGTTATTATAAATAACAATACTTTTTACCGGCAGATTATCTGCAATCTTCTTATTCATATGGCCGGGTATTTGTTGCTGTTCCAGCAAGCGGCAGGAAAGCCAGCATGCAAAAGAGGATGTTGTTGGGTATTCCCCGCACATATGCTTGTAACGAAGAACATTTGTCCCCGATAAGATTAATTCGACGGCACTATAATATTTTAATAACCGGGAATCTCCATTTTCACCTGTTAAAAGAATATCCGGTTTTTGATTTGCCGGAAAATGAGATTGAATAAACTTTTTAAACTCCTGTATTATAAATTCTTCATCTTGCGAATGGATGGTTTTAATACCTTTTACAAATGCACTTGCGCCTTGAGGGTTACTGTTTACAAGAAACATGGAAGCTCCTTCACCGGCGATACTTGCAGGGGTCTGGCTTCCATATAAATCTTTATTGGAAACAGGCTCCTTTTTATACCAGCCATCAAGATAATCGATATTGAAATTATAGGATGAAATTTCATCTACAGCGCCCAATAAGTAATTTTTACCAGGATTTTCTTTTGCCATCATCGCTGCATCTATCAGCGCAGTTTCAAAAGCAAGGCCTCGGTGTACATGAGTTATGTTATACGATTTATTTTTTGTCATTAAACCCAGTTGCGCTGCAATAGCATTGGGAGTGCTTTGTACAAAATTCCCCGGCGTTAATAATCCTTCCTCGTAATCTATGATCTGGTTGAGAAATTTTATACAATCTTCAAGGCCCCCATTGGCTGTTCCAATTATAATACCATCGATGGCCGGTGTGTTTTTCAAAATCGGAATAGCCGCTCCGACACCCATTCTTACGGCTTTGCCCATACGCCGTAAAATACCTTGCGGAATTCCTTCGTAAGCAGGTTCAAAGGCTTTGAGCTTATTATCTACCGACTCTCTTAAGGATTCCAACTGTATGTCATTAAAGGTCTGCTGTGGTGAAATACAGGTATGTTGATGTATATACAGCATGCCTTATAATTTTGAAAAAATTAAGGATGAACAATTTCCTCCAAAGCCGAATGAGTTGGACATAATATGTTTCAATGAAGAAGGCGCATAAGACAAGCATGGTTTCAATCCGGTTGATTCAATTGGATGGGCAAATTGCAGGGCCGGATATATTTCCTGGTGGTAGAGGCTTAGCACACTAAATACGGCTTCTACTGCACCTGCGGCCCCTAATGTATGGCCTGTGTAACTTTTTGTAGAAACAAATGGAGGAGGCGTTCTGAATAGTCGTATCATGGCGCGGCTTTCTGTTTCATCATTATTTTCTGTTGCCGTGCCATGTGCGTTGATAAAACTGATTTCATCCTGATTTATTCCTGCGATTTCCAGGGCTGCTTTCATTGACAGGTAAGGACCTTCGCCTTCATCAGAAATTGAAGAAGGATGATAAGCATCATTGCTGTTGCCATACCCTGTAACCTCTGCGTATACTTTTCTTCCTGCGATATCTTCCTCTTTTTCTAATACAAGGAATGCAGCCCCCTCGCCCAGGTTTAATCCTTTCCGGTCTTTGTCAAAAGGCCTGCATTTTTCATCTGACAAAATATGCAGAGACTTAAACCCATTAATCGTAAACTTGGCAAGACTATCTGCTCCACCTACAATTGCTTTATCAGCCAGTCCATTTTTTATCAGTCGGGCACCATACATCACTGCATTGGCTGATGAAGAACAGGCCGTATTAATTGTATTGATGATACCGCCAATTTTAAGTTTCGATTGCAAATAGATGCTTACCGAACCACAATCGTAAGAAGAAAGGTATTCAGAACCATTATCCGATTTGTTCGCATCATGGTATAACTCATCAGTAAGGCACATACCACCAACCGTGCTGGCGCCAATTAGTGCGGTGCTGTCTTTTGATAATTCTTCCGGGGACAGACCAGCATCAACGACTGCTTCTTTCAATGCCTGTAAGGATAAAAGACTTGTTCTTGTTACACCCCGTTCATAAGCATTCAATTTTTCTTTCAGCAATTCAGTTGAAATCTTTATTTCAGCACAGGGAAGAACACCTGCATATTTTGAAGGGAAAAGACTAAGGTCAGAAATACCGCTCCTCCCATTTATCAATGCATCACGGTTTTCGGGCACACTATTGCCAATAGCGGTTATAATTCCCATTCCGGTGACAAAGATTCTGCTCAAGATGTAATTTTTTAATTCGCAGTTTTGAGTTGCAGTACTATTGAATAAAATTATTTATATACATCCCGATTGCTATCGGGTTTGTAACCTGCCTGCCGGCAAACAGGCGAAAGGAACGGTGATGGCGGCAATGTCCCCGTCCTCATAACAATTATCTTATTTCGTGCGATGCTTTTCGATATAGTCCGCCATCGTGTTTATGTCGACCAGTACTTTGCGGCCTTCTTTTGGATCTTGTATGGTGATGCCATACTCTCTCGACAGTAATACAATCATTTCAATTGAATCGATAGAATCCAGGCCCAAACCATCGCCAAAAAGCGGTTGATCGTCAGCGATATCTTCCGGCTTTGTATTCGTAAGGTTCAGAAATTCTACCAATTGTTTTTTGAGCTGTTGCTTCAGTTGTTCTTTTTCCATCAGTTCAGATCAGATTTTTTCGTTTTAACCCATAAATGGCAAGGGCCTGTAATATTATTGTTATAACCACTAAAGGTATAATATTCATTAAAATATCCCGGAGTTTTCCCCCTTCCAGGAACAATCCATAGTATGCTTCGAGGCACCAGTGCAAGGGATTAAGCTGCATGATCAACTGGAATGATGCCGGCATTGCAAAGGAAGGCACCATTAATCCCCCTATGGCTGCTAAGATAACGATTGCTACGGCTCCAAAACCATTTGCCTGCTCCTGCGTTTGAGCAAATACACCAACGCAAATGGCAAAACTGGTGGCACACCAACCACAAACGACAGTGACAAGCACCAAGCCTAATTTATCAGCAGGGAGGTTTAATGCAGGTAAATGCATTTTTGGGAAAAGCCAGATACCAATCGAAAATATAATTGCGGCCTGTACAAGTGTTACCAGCAAATAAGTGATTTGCTTGGAAGCTAGCGCTACTATAAAGTTGGTAGGCAAGGTTCGTAGCCGGATAAAACTTCCGTTTAGTTTTTCTCTTACCAAACTGCTGCCTAACGAAATAACGATAAAGAACATGGCAAAAATTGTCCAGGCAGGAATATTGTGTTGTGTAGCGTTCGGAATATTCCTGCTGCCGTCTCTTGATACAGGTATTTCGGTTACCGGTAGTTGATTAGTGGTAATCTGATTTTCCAAAGAATCAGGAATTTCCTGTTCGTTCACTGTACTATATAAATTCTTTACAATATACCTGCTTTGTACGAGTTGCAATGCACTGCGTAATGCTCCATTAATCGAGTTGCGGAATGACTGCTGCAATACCGGATGGTAATAAAGTTTTATTGGAAAAGTTTCAATTAGCTTATCTCCGGCGGAGCTATCCCCACTGACGTTTATATTCTTTAGTGCTTCTTTTGTTATATTTTTTGCCTTTGTTAGAACCTCTTCAGTATAATTGCCAGGGATAATGATGGCAAGCAGTGCATCCTTTGCATGCATCCGTTTAATAACATCTTTTTCATCTTCACCTGCATTGGCTTGCTTTAAATCGAATATGCCGATTTTATCCAGTGCTTTTATCAACTCGGCACTTACCTCGCCTTTATCATTATTATAAATTAGTAACGACACCTTATTATCGTTTACCATTTCAAATGTACTGTTCTGAACGCTGGTAATAACTATAGCCAGCAATACCGGCATAAGCAACATAAAGGATAACCCCACTTTATCGCGAAGCAGGATGCGGATATCTTTTAATATGGTTGCTTTTAGTTTGAACATGTTTGTCAGAGGCAACAAGGAGATAGTGCACAGAACTGCTTCAGGAGCTTATTCTTGTTTTCCTCTTTTTGTTTTTTTAGTTTCAATCTCTGAATTCCTTTCCGGTTAAATTCAAAAACAAGCCTTCCAGACCTTCCTGCCGGTGTTCTTTTAATAGTTTAGGCAAAGAATCGTTGGCAATAATTTTCCCTTCGTCAATCAGCGCAATGGTTTCACATAAATCTTCTGCTTCGCTTAGCTGGTGTGAAGTATAAACCAGTGTTGTACCTTTTGCATTCAATTCTTTCAGGTAAGAGATCATTGCATGCCTTGTTTGTACATCTACACCCACGGTAGGTTCATCTAAAAAAAGTAGTTCCGGTTCATGCATTACAGCGATGGCCAGGTTCACCCTCCGCTTCATGCCACCTGAAAACTTTTGTACAGGTTTGTTGCGTACATCCCATAGCCCTAATATTTCGAGCAGCTCTCTTATTTTATCATTGATCTGTTGTTTGCTTAGTCCTGACCATGCACCAAAAAACTCCATATTTTCTTTGGGGCTTAGTTCATGGTAAAAAGAAAAATCCTGTGGCACGAAGCCGGCTATTTTATTGATCGCTTTCCTTTGATTTTTGATTTCTTTATCAAGAATTTTAACAGAGCCTGATTCATAATCCAAAAGGCCTGTCATCAGGTTCATCAATGTTGTTTTTCCGGCGCCATTAGGGCCGAAGATACCAAACCGTTCACCTTTAGGAATCTGCAGGCTGA
>JAFDYH010000109.1:3197-5387 GCA_018267535.1 Bacteroidota bacterium | reverse complement strand
CGCCACATATCGCCAGCTTTTGTAAACCGGGTGGAAAGTTCCATCAGTTCATCATTAGCCGGGAAATAATTGTGCGCCTGCTGCAGAAATGCGCCGTATATAAAACGAAAACCACCGCCACCAGTACCTATTTCTTCCTGCATGCGCACCAATTGAGCGAGATAGCTACGTGATTTTTCCGGACCGAGTTTATCCCTCCATTTTTTTATTCTTTTCGCGGTAAAGACAATCCCTTTCACACCGGCAATATTGCCCGGTATGCGAAGCATATCCCTGACATTTCTTTTTATACCGGTTTTTATCCCCTGCTTTATCTGGTCGTCGGTAACGACTTTTTTTTCCTTAGGATAATACAACTGCCCTTTGGGTGCAAAAGCCCCTTTTGCAAACCGCACCCGTTCCAGTTCATAACTTGTAAGGGTAGCCGTAGTTTCCATTACAGGGTCGCTGATGAGGTAGTTGTCGCTTTCCTTACCAAATACGATCAGGTTATGTGCATTGAAATGAAAACGGTATTCTTTTGGAAAATAAGTAAGATAATAAACACCTACCTGGCAGGCAGCAGGTATTCCTTTCTGGATACATTCGTCAAGGGCTTCCATTGCTTTTTGGGGAGATGAAAATTTTTTCCGGTAAACAGGGATATCCAGCGCTTTACAGGTTCTTTTAAAAATTAGCCCAGGTTGAGTGCGGAACGAAATAGCAGGTCCATGGTTGATTTTCATAAACGGGATATAGATATAAAATAAACCCGAACCAATGCCAAAGGCCAATGGTTCCGTTATTTTATCTATCCCATTATGGCGCAACAGGCTGGTGGTTACACCATTCTCACAATGCGCAGCCTGCAGGTGTTTAAACTCAAGCGTCATTTAAAATTTTTTAATTCATCCACTGTTACTTCAAATATTTGTGCGTACTTTTTTATTTTCTCCTCCGGTAATTTATTAAAAACAGAAGGTTTCAAATGTTTTTTCACCTGCCATTTCCAAAAGCCCGTATAAGAGGATACGATGGCCGGGTCCATCAGTTTTAATTCCATATAATAGAGTAAAGGGCTTGCTTCCCCGGTAAGAACTTTCTGCTTCGCATCATTAATTCTTTTATCAACATCATTCCAGGCTACATCCAGCGCAGTATTCTTCACTTCCCAACCGGCACTCAGGGCTGTAGTATAATTTCCTTTTTCGTCAACAGCATAGGATAGTTCCTTTGTTAGTCGATTGAGAGCACCGGGATCTTGTGGAATTTCCTCTTTTTTCATTGGAGTTGAGTTGTGAGCTGTCAGTTGCCTGTTGATTGATAACTTTAATGAAGTCTTCATGGCCTTGTCGCTGAAAAATGACATCACAAATCCAAGACCTTTCCTTAGACTGCCGTCAGCAAACCATACATATAAGAAAATCTCGAACTTTCAGGAACGAGTAAAAATATCTTATCCCCTTTTTTCAACTTACCGCTATTGAATAATTCATCAACCATAAAATAAACTGAAGCAGCACCAACATTGCCTACCTGTGTAAGATTGACAAACCATTTTTCATATGGAATAGTATGCCCCAGTTTTATATGCTCGTCGTAAATTTTGTCTTTGAAAAAGTTGCTGCTCATATGCGGCATATAATAAGTGATATCATCCGGGTTCAACCCTCTTCTTTTAAACAGCTCCGGTAAAATTTTACCGCCGTAAGGAACAATATTCGGGCTCAGCAATTTTACATCCTGCTTAATGCTCAGGATAGACTTTTCATTCATTTCATGATGGTCAAATTCGAGGAAACTTTTTAAGGTACCATCCGGCTGTTTTTCTGCACCCATATACATGCAGGATTCCATATGGTCAGCATAGGAGATACCTTCCAGCCATTCAATTCTTAAGCTGATGCCTTCACTACTTTTTTGATTGGATATAAGGAATGCAGCTGCACCATCTGACAACATCCAGCGCAGAAATTCTTTATCAAAACTGATATAGGGGTTTTCTTCCAGTTCCATTAGTTTATGTACTTCATCTTCAAACTGGTTAGCTACCAATGAAGCTGAAAAGCGTTCGGAACCTGATGCTAAAGCTGTTTTGGCGTCACCCGTTTTTACAGCCATATAGGCATACTTTAATGCATGCATGCCTGCGCAACAAACGCCTGCAGGAGAAACAACTTCAATAGATCCCAATTCAGGCAACCAACCATG
>JAFDYH010000109.1:0-3089 GCA_018267535.1 Bacteroidota bacterium | reverse complement strand
GCATTTGTGTGTGTAGGTTTACCCCCTTTTTCCAATGCATAATAGCGGTTAGTGATACCATTATTGCGCAGCACAATCCGTCTCGATTTGGAAGGTTTATCATTGATCATTCCAAGATAGTCTTCCATCTCATCGTTCGACACAGGGTTATTTGGAAAAAAACTCGCGGTCCTTGTAATATAAACTTCGTTCAATGGCATTTCTTTAAATTAGTTCAACTCCTGAATAATATTTTTTCTGTTTTTCAATCCGTTTGGATAAAAAAGGTTTAAAGAATATTGCATCCACCAGCAAAATAAGCGGGGCTGCCACACAAAGGGCAATTAAAAGATAATATTTGAATACAACAAGCAAGCTGCTCCTGTTTTTTTTACCATAAATAATTTTTGACCAGATTGTGAATATTTTTCCTGCCTTTCTCTCGATAAACATCAGGTGATATTTCACATCAACAGCTTTTTGTGCTACCAGCTTTGCCTGAAGATCGCCCCAGCTACCGGTCCCTAAGTTTTCTTTTACTGTTTCTCCAAATAAGGCGGCGCCTGCTATATCCTCGTCAGAAACACCGGGCTTTGGAAAGATACCCCATTTACGGTCTTTTTTAGCGGTCAGCATCCAATAAAAAATGGTTACGAGGCTGGCATAATTATTATGTTTATCCACCAGAGCAATATTACCAACAAGGTTTGCGCCTGCTTCTTTTAATAGCCGTTTATTTTTCTCCTGTGCATTGATCCACATATTCCTGCAACCACTAATCGTTATTACAGGGGTATCTTTTAATACACTTTTAAAAGAAGGGAGTTGCAGTAATGAACTGATAGGTATGCTCGGGGATAAAAACCAGGGTTGAAAGCCAATTATCACCAGGTTGTAACGAATTTCTTTTAAAGTAAAAGGTTCAAGTTCTGCGGGAATCAATTTCACACTTTCGGGCATGGCCTCAAAAAAAACAGGAGTGGTCCAGGGAAAAGGAAATTTGTTTACCGGTTGTATCTGTAATTTTTCTACAGTAGCACCGGAAGCAATGAGTGGGCGGGTAAAGTTGTCAATGATTTCGCCTAACTGACCGGACTGGGTGAAATAAACAGCTAAAACTTTTTTACTCATGCTTATTTTATAGTTAAAAATCACCAGGTTTCAGCACTTTTGATTTTTTGCTATACTCTGTTATAGCCTGCTGTACCTCGGCCGGCAGTTTTTTATACGATTGGCGAATATACGCACAGTCTTTTTTCAAATCATCTTTATATCCAAGCATACCCGGCGCATGTTCCTGTATCATGAGCCTTAAGAAGCGATATTCAGTGTTGTCGCTGTCTTTTTTGATGGCAGCCTCCAGTTTTTTATGACCTTCTTTGAAAAGGCTCAGTTTTTTTCCTGCAGCAACGGCAAGGCCGGCTTTTTTCATCAACAGTGCCCCTTCAAAAGCAGCTTTATCTTTGCTATCCCAGTTTTTCAGAAGGTTGATTTGTCCATCAATTGTTTTTTTATCACCGGAAGCCATCGCCGAATAAAATTCTTTCCGGTCAAATGACTGGGCATGAACTTGCAGGCAGGTAATTACCAAAGTAAAAAAAACAGCTAAAGCCCTCCATAAACCCTGCATTATTTTCATCGAACGCCAAATATAAGTATAATAATTATTTGACGAGCCATATACGGCCAGATAAGATTGATACTCATATTGATAGCTTATAGTTTAACCACAAAAATCATCGACTTTCAAACTTGTATTGCTTCGTGTAGCAAAGATTCGTTTTATCTTTGCAGCACAATCAAATTGAACTATTTATGAAAATGAATAAATTTTTTCTATTAGTCATGTTTTTTGCAGGGATTGGCTTTAGTGCTTTAGCTCAGCCATATCAGAAGGGAATTGGCTTGCGGATATCGCCAGGATCATATTACGATATTGCGGCTGCGTCCTATAAATTTTTTATTAGTGATCCTGGAGCGATTGAGTTAAATCTTGGGTTTGGATTAAAGTCTTATTACTATTATAACGGGACACTCAATAGCAGTCACGCAAAGCCGTTTGCCCCTTCAGTTTCTGCTTCCTACCAGCACCATTTTGAAATTCCTGTTCGCGGTGGCGGGTTGTATTGGTTTATTGGAGGAGGTTTAGTAGGATATAGTGCTATTTCTAGTGCAACGGATGCAGACGGTCATAAGATATATGAAGGATTTGGTTTCGGTTTATTTCCAACAGGTGGGGTTGACTTCAAAATTCCCCGCATTCCTTTAGCTGTTTCTGCGGACTATCGTCCTACATTTTTTGTTACTGCCCCTAATTACTATGATGGTTTTTATGGCACTAACTTTGGCGTATCAGCCCGTTATACCATTGGTGAAAGATAATTTTTAAAACATCTTATACGCGAAATACTCCGGAAATATTCCGGGGTATTTTTTTGTCTCATCCGGCCTCATCCTCCATCTCCATCCTGATAGTTATCGGGAGAGAAGAAATGGTGTTGTAGATCTATAATCAATTTCAACACTTCCACATATTTTTTAGCTCCTTCTTGAACATTTTGGAAACCCAATTATTATTTGTATTGCCAATAAGGGAGGACTGTGCAAGGATGGTCTTCTCTTTCGGATAAGGTCGGGGTGAGGCCGTATATTTGCAGCAATGATCCGGGAGAAATTCAAGTCACTTAAGACCTGTGTTATTATACCGACCTACAATAATGCATCCACTCTCGGGCATGTCATTACTGACGTTTCTGCTTACACCGATAATATTATCATTATAAATGATGGTTCAACTGATACTACAGAATCCTTATTAGGTTCTTTTCCTTCAGTGGAAAAAATAAGCTATTCAAAAAATAAAGGAAAAGGATGGGCCTTGAGACAAGGATTTAAAAGAGCAATTGAATCCGGATATGAATACGCAATTACTTTTGATTCGGATGGCCAGCATTTCGCTAAAGACCTTATTCTTTTTATTAGAAAATTAGAAGCTGATGGACCTGCCATTATTATGGGGGCAAGAAACCTTAATGAAGAAAACATGCCAGGTAAAAACAGTTTTGGCAACCGCTTTTCCAATTTTTGGTTTTGGGTAGAAACAGGAATAA
>JAFDYH010000108.1 GCA_018267535.1 Bacteroidota bacterium | reverse complement strand
GGTGATAAAATGCAGTTGATCCTTGATTTCCCGACCATCGGTGAACCGCACTATGCACAAGCAGTTGCCGCGGACGTCATTAAAAATAATTCTGTCAAATTTTATAAAATCGAGGAAAACAGCAACCCTTATGTAGCTAAAGGCGAGGGAGATACTAAAGTAGTAAGAACAGGTAATAAAGTAGATGTATACATGACCTGTATCCGTTCCCATTTTTCTCCTGATAATATTGAAGGCGTAAAAGCAGGCGATGAAGTGTATTTCCATGTAACTAATCTTGAACAGGATTGGGATGTACCCCATGGATTTGCAATCAAGGGAGCAAGCAATGCTGAACTGCTGATTATGCCGGGTGAAACACAAACACTGAAATGGGTAGCAGAGAAGCCAGGGATGTTTCCTTTCTATTGTACTGACTTCTGTAGTGCTTTGCACCAGGAAATGCAGGGATATATAAGAATTTCACCTGCCGGAAGCAATGTGCCGCTGACATTCAGCACAGGTAAAAATTTACCGGCTGTTGATAGTACCGGAACTCCAGGAAAATAATAATGATTGCCGGCCGGTGAATAAATCCTCCTGATTGCACCGGCTGGCTTTAACAAAGCTGTCTGTTAACTTCTTACCACTAATAAACTGTTTGATATGAAAAAGCATAAAATAATTTTCGCCATTATATTTCTCAGCGGAATGATGTCATGTAATAACGCTGCTGATAATAGCTCAGCAAATACAGCAGAAAAAACACAAGCAGCCACACCAGCAGGCGGCCAGGAAGCTGTAAAGGATGATGAATCAGCAAAAGATGTTGTGAAAGTAGCCGTCGGTTCTAAAGATCACAGCACACTGGTAGCTGCATTGAAACAAGCCGATTTGGTTACATCGCTATCCAATGCCGGACCATTTACCGTATTCGCACCCACCAACGATGCATTTAATAAATTACCCGCAGGCACTGTTGATGGTTTAATGAAAGATGATAAAAAAGCGGACCTTCAGAATATTTTACAATATCACGTTACAGTGTCTGCTATTAAAGCTGAAAACCTAACAGACGGGCAAACACTCGGCATGGTAAACGGGGATAATGTTACAGTAAGCGTAAAGGATGGAAAAGTAACGTTAAATGGCAGCGCACATATCATTGCTTCCATTCCTGCGTCAAATGGAATGATACATGTAGTAGATGCAGTTCTGTTACCACCAGCTAAAAAATAACTTAATTCACACTATCTGCGGGAACCCTTAAAAATTTTGCAAGATGAAAAGAAGACTGAGTGCCGGTACAAAATTGATCCTGCTTATTGCGGCCGCAGGACTGGTTGCAGTTTTATTTATGCCTATATGGCGCATTGACCTTAATGCACCGCAATATCCCGAAGGCCTGAGCCTGCAGATTCATGTAAATGGACTGAAAGGAAATGTAGACATTATCAATGGCCTTAACCACTATATCGGGATGAAGACCCTGCACAACGAAGATTTTGTGGAGTTTAAGATACTCCCATACGCAGTTATCTTTTTTGCTGTCTTATTTATATTAGCTGTAGTGGTGAACAGACGGAAATTCCTGAACGCCGTTTTCATCTTGTTTGTTTTGTTTGGCGTGGTTGCCATGTATGACTTCTGGAAATGGGAATACGACTACGGACACAACCTTAATCCGGATGCAGCAATTAAAGTTCCGGGTATGGCTTATCAGCCCCCTTTAATCGGGTTTAAACAACTGCTGAACTTTGGCGCTTATTCTATTCCCGATACAGGCGGCTGGTGTTTTATCGGCGCCGGCGCATTGTTGCTCATTGCCGTAATAATAGAATGGAAAACAGGAAAAGTAAAGCAGTATATAAAAGCTCCCGTAGCTGCAGCAATGCTTGTATTCGTTCTTCCTTTCAGTAGTTGCAATGCCGGACCTGAAGCAATTGTGCCGGGAACTGATAATTGTTATTTCTGCAAAATGGGAATCAGCGAGGTAAAATACGCTGCAGAATTAGTAACAAAGAAAGGCAAAGCACTTAAATTTGACGATATCCATTGCCTTTTGTCTTTCACCGGATCAAAAATGATAGACAAAGCACAGGTGAAAGATATCTATGTTACCGACTATAGCGGCTCGCAAACCTTAATCAAAGCGACCGAGGCCTTTTTTCTAAAGGGTGGCGATATACATGGCCCGATGAATGGTGATATTATCGCTTTCGGCAACCAGGATAGTTTAAAAAAAATAGCTTTGCAAGTGAAAGGTATTGAAGTGAACTGGGAAGAAATAGCTAAATGAAAATCCTGACTTTAATATTCTGCTGTTGCTATCTTGGCTCTTTTGCCCGGATACTAAAAGTAGGCAGACAGCAGCCATATGCATCAGTTACGGCTGCTGTTGCTGCCGCTGATAATGGTGATACAGTAATAGTGGAAAAGGGTGTCTATTTTGAAAAAAACCTCGTTATCGGCAAGTCAATTGTATTAAAAGGTATCGATCACCCGGTACTCGATGCTGAAAAAAAATATGAAAACATTTCTGTCAGGTCAAACGGGGTAACCATTGATGGTTTTCTTTTGCAGCATACCGGCGTATCCAGCATTGTTGATTTTGCTGCTATAAAAATTTACAACAGCAGGAACGTTACTGTTATAAACAACATTATCAACGATGCATTCTTTGGCATCTATTCCCAATATGGCATCCATTGCCTCATCAAAAACAATACACTTTCTGCAAAAGCAAAGAACGAACAGGAAAGCGGCAATGGTATTCATTGCTGGAAAAGCGACAGCATGCAGATTATTGCAAACACCATCAGCGGCCACCGGGATGGGATCTATTTTGAGTTTGTAACCCACTCAGTTATCTGGCGAAATAATTCTTTTCATAATATCCGCTATGGTTTGCATTTTATGTTCAGCAATGAAGATGCGTATATCAGCAATATCTTTGAAAACAACGGGGCGGGTGTGGCAGTAATGTTTTCAAAGGGGGTAAAAATGTTTAATAATTATTTTAAAGAAAACTGGGGTGACGCCGCCTATGGTATCCTGCTCAAAGAAATCAATGATAGCTATATTGAAAACAATCATTTTGAAAAAAACACTTCTGCCATTTATGCCGAAGGGGCCAACCGTATCCTCATGAAAAAAAATGTTTTTAAAAATAATGGTTGGGCCGTCAAGATACAGGCCAGTTGTTCAGAAGTGACATTGGAGGAAAATAATTTTCTTGAAAACACCTTCGATATAGGTACCAACGGTTCATTGGTGCTTAATCGTTTCAATAAAAACTACTGGGATAAATATGAGGGCTATGACTTAAATAAAGATGGTGAAGGCGATATACCCTATCGTCCCGTTAGCCTTTATTCCATGATTGCTGAGAAAAACCCTCCTGTTATGATCCTCTTCAGAAGCTTTATCACTTCGCTGATGGACAAAACGGAAAAAGTGATACCCAGCCTTACCCCGGAAAATTTAAAAGATGATCATCCATTAATGAAACCATTACCGCTATGATTATAGCTACTAATGTTACAAAAAAATTCGGACGGCTGAAAGCATTGGACAACGTATCCGTTACCTGCAACAAGGGCGAGTGCATTGCCCTGGTTGGACCAAACGGAAGCGGAAAAACAACGCTGATAAAAAGTATACTGGGCATGGTGGTACCGGATAGCGGGTTTATTACCTTTAATGGAAACAATATTCTTCATCACTGGAAGTACAGGGCGCAGATCGGTTATATGCCGCAGATCGGCCGTTATCCGGATAATATGACTATTGGGCAGGTACTGGATATGATGAAAGATATAAGACAGGACTCCCCAACCTTTGACGAAGACCTCATTCATACATTTGACCTGCAACCCTTGTATAAAAAAAGGATGCGGACACTTTCCGGTGGCACAAGGCAAAAAGTAAGCGCCTGTATATCCTTTCTGTTTAATCCCGACGTATTGATACTGGACGAACCGACAGCCGGGCTGGATCCTGTTGCCTCTGAGCAATTGAAAGAAAAAATCATTCTTGAAAAAAAGAAAGGGAAACTGGTGATGATCACTTCACATGTATTGAGCGATCTCGATGAACTTGTGACCCAGGTAATTTATATGCAGGATGGTGTACTCCGTTTTCATAAACCAATTGAAGAGATTCGGACCGACACCGGCGAACAAAAGCTGGCCCGTGCCATTGCCCATTATATGCAACATTCATAACCTATGCAGAAAATTATTAAATACGTCATTACTGATATCCTCCGCAACAAGATTATGCTGGCCTATACGGCCTTTCTGCTCATTTTATCATTCAGCATTTTCAGCCTGGAAGACAGTCCGTCAAAAGGATTACTCAGTATGTTGAATATCGTATTAATCATTGTGCCTTTAATGAGCATTATTTTTTCTACTATTTATATTTACAACAGTGCAGAGTTTATTGAATTACTGGTAAGCCAGCCGCTTCGCCGGAAAACGATCTGGCTGAGTTTATTTGCTGGTCTCGCAGGGTCTCTTAGTATTGCTTTTTTAGCAGGCGCAGGAATTGTTGTATTAATATATGAACCATCCATAACCGGATTGATGATTACGGTTACCGGTGTTTTTTTATCGGTAATCTTTTCTGCTATCGCCATGCTGGCAGCAGTAACAACAAGAGATAAAGCAAAAGGAATTGGTACAGCCATATTGTTATGGCTTTATTTCTCACTGCTGTTTGATGGGCTTGTGCTTTTCCTGCTTTTCCAGTTTTCTGACTATCCGATGGAAAAGCCCATGATACTGGTGAGTCTTTTTAATCCCATCGATCTGTCACGGATATTAATCCTGCTAAAAATGGATATATCCGCCATGATGGGGTATACCGGCGCTATCTTTAAAGACTTTTTCGGTACGGGCACAGGTATTCTCATTTCGTTTATTGTTTTATTACTTTGGATTGTTTTACCGGTTGGTTTGTCAGTAAGGAAGTTTAACAACAAAGATTTGTAAAATGAAACGTCATGAATCACTCGTTCCCTTATCAAAGGAACATCACCATACGCTTATACTGGCCAGGTTATTAAGGAAAGATGCTCCTGCATATCGTGGAATGCCTTCCGGCTCAAAAGAAAAAATGGAATACGCATTGGCCGATTATCGTTCGCATATCCTGCCACATTTCAGGAAAGAGGAACAAATGTTTAAAATAATAAAAAGTATAAACAAGGAGGTTAATGATCTTGTAAATGAACTTGAGAGGGAGCATCGGGAATTAAAATCTGATTTCGAAAAACTTAACGCCGGTTTACCGGATACTGACCTGATGGATAAAATTGGTATAGCTCTCGATAATCATATACGAAAGGAAGAACGTAACCTTTTTCCATTGATACAGGAAAACTGCAGTGAAGAAATGGTGGACGCAATAAAATTAATATTGTAATAGCAGTGATATGAAAAAAGATATCGAATCAGCGGTGGACATAAGAAATTTAGTGGAATTGTTTTATGACAAAGTAAAACAAGATCCTTTACTATCACCCTTTTTTACTCAATATATCCGGGTGAATTGGGAAAAGCATTTGCCGGTTATGACTTCGTTTTGGGAAAATGCTGTTTTTTACAATGGTACATATGCCGGCAACCCGATACAGACGCACCGCCGGCTGAACCAGCTATTCCCGATGACCGCAGACCATTTTAACCAATGGTTATTCTTATTTACCAGTTCTGTTAATGAACTATTTGAAGGTGAAAAAGCAGAATTAATCAAGCAAAAAGCTTTCAGCATTGCTACAATAATGAAAATGAAAGTTACTGGTGCTGACCCGTTTTCCACAAGCCATTAGAAGTCAGCCTGGTAAAAAATGATCTAAATCCTGAACCCGGCTAACTTCTGTCATGTTTGCTCCAAACAGGGTTTTTTATTTTTAATGATGCAAAATGAGATTGTCAATCCGTTGCTGGTAAGGAAATACAACCAGCCGGTACCCCGGTATACAAGTTATCCGACTGTTCCGTACTGGCAGGAAGTAATAGACAGAGAAAACTGGGAAAATTCCTTCCGCAAAAGGTTCAGCGAAGAAAATCACGTTCATGGAATTTCTTTATACATACACCTACCCTTCTGTGAATCGCTATGTACTTATTGCGGGTGCAATAAAAAAATAACAACCAATCATTCTGTAGAAGAGGTTTATTTATCCGCTATCGAAAAAGAATGGACGCTTTACCGGAAGCTAATGAACCAGGCACCGGTGATAAGGGAATTGCATATCGGCGGCGGCACCCCTACTTTCTTTTCTCCGCGCAATCTTGATCGCTTGTTTACTTCGATTTTCAAACATAGTATTATTCATCCAAAACACGAGTTCAGCATTGAAGGCCACCCTAACAATACAACAGTCCAGCATTTAAAAGTTTTATATAATGCAGGGTTCAGGAGAATAAGCTACGGTGTCCAGGATAACGATCCCGATGTTCAGCGGATCATTAACCGCATCCAGCCTTTCGAAAATGTAAAATATGCAACAGAAAAAGCCAGGGAAACGGGTTTTCAATCTGTAAACTTTGACTTGATTTATGGGCTGCCGCTTCAAACAACAGAAACAGTAAGAAACACCATTAATAAAGTAAGTGGGTTGATGCCCGACCGAATTGCATATTACAGTTATGCACATGTACCCTGGGCAAGCAAAGGGCAACGACTGTTTGATGAATCGAACCTGCCATCGGCGGAAGAAAAACTGGCCCTTTATATTGAAGGAAAGAATTTATTGCTGCACCATGGTTATGCGGATATTGGCATGGACCATTTTGCACTACCGGCAGATGATTTATATAAAGCATGGGATAAGGGCAAACTCCACCGCAACTTTATGGGTTATACTACCCAAAATACCGGCATATTGCTGGGCCTGGGTGTTTCCAGTATCAGTGATACCGGCAACGCGTATGCGCAGAATGAAAAAGCACTCCACGATTATTATGAACAGATTAATAAAGGAATCCTGGCTGTCAGGAAAGGCTATTTCCTGAGTAATGAAGATCGTTCTTTCAAAAAATATATACTGGATATAAGCTGTAAAGGCCAAACCGAATTCAAACCTGCCGACAAAGAAATACTGGAAGGCTTTGTCTTTCCCAAGCTCGAGGGACTGCAAACGGATAAATTAATTCAGTTCAGCGAAGCCGGTTTACAACTAACCCCGCAGGGACATTATTTCATCCGGAATATCTGTAGCGCTTTCGACCTCCATCTCGATGGTACAAAGAATGAAAGAGCTTTGTTCAGCAAAAGTATCTGATAAAAAAAGGAGTAATCATTGATGGCATTGAACTGTTTGACTTACTTCAGCCGGCAGAGCCGGGCTTATAAAAAGTATACCGAGATTTAGTCCCCGTAAAATCAGCAATAAACCCATGCAGGCAATAATATAGGGTACGGATTTGCGAAATGTGTTTTTTACAGAAGGTTTTATTACCTGTGCACCATAACCAATCATCATCATTGCCGGTAATGTGCCGGCGCCAAACATTGCCATAAAACCCATACTATAATAGATCACCGGGAAAGACAGAGCAGTAGCTAAAGCAATATATACCATTCCGCAGGGTAACAAGCCATTTGCCATTCCCAGAAGAAAAAAGCTGCTCCTATTTCCTTTCTTTTTTAATATACCTGAAATTAACGAGTAAACTGCCGTGTAATACCGGCTAAAGAAAAAGAAACGGGTATTGGCTTTATGGATGAAATAAAAAACTGCAGATAAAAGAATAACGATACCCGCCACTATCGAAAACCATTGTTGGAGGCCTGCCAGGTAAAACCCTCTCCCGAAAAAACCGATTAGTAACCCAAACAGGGAATATGTAATAACCCGGCCGAATTGATAGAACAGCAATGAAAAAAACTTATTCGTCTTTGAGAGATGATTTACCGGTAAGGCAAGGCTTAACGGGCCACACATTCCAATACAATGAAGGCTGCCCGCAGCACCTAATAAAAATCCAGGTATAAGGACCGTTGCAATCATTAACGGATAGTCATATTTTTTTCAGTGTAATACTCTTTTCCTTCAGCATTCCATTCCAATTTTACAGTATAGTTACCCGGCATAAATGATCCAGCAAAGGTTTCTTTTCCATCTCCATCGGGTTGAATATCCAGCTTCCTGTCCCTGCGCGAATCGTAAGCACAATAAAACCAGGCATTCCCGGTGATTGCTTTGCCTCTCATTTCTTCCGGCATTTGCAGTGTAACTGAAGTCCCGTTTTGCGACAATGCAGGAGATGCTGAAAGTGTGTTCGCCCGGTTCGCTCCATCAATCACCTTCTGGTAACTTAACTCATCTTTATAGTAGTCCGGTTTTACCAGTTCAAAGTTTGTTTTGTATGCCCTGAACACGAGATAACCCATCATACCGGCAAATGCGATAAATGTGAACAATAATCTATATCCCCAGTTCATTGTTAGTCTTTTTTAATTATCAGAATTTCGAGAATGGCCCCATAAAGTTGGTTTGCAGAACAGTAATTTTTTGATCCCCTTCGTACAAGCCAACTTCGAGGTTTATTTTTCTTTTGCTAATAAAACTTTTTGGCAGAACAATAAAGAATGAACCCTTACCCTGCTCTTCTTTCTTTACCTGTATAACCTGCCCTTCCACTTCGATTATTTTTCCGGGCGCATTTTCCAGGCGCAAAGTCAGTGGTATATTCTTAAGTGTCTTATTGATTACCTTAATTGTATATAAATTTGAAATACTGTCTGCGCCTCTTTCCTGGTACAGCATCCCTGCTGCCCTTACTATCGTGCCATCTACATTCTTACGAGTGATCAACAAAAAAGATAGAAGGCCAGCCAGCAACACAAGGAGAACTGTATAAAACTTCATTCGCCCTGTATAACGGAGTTTTGTACCATTGGCGATATTATTCTCTGAGGCATAGCGGATCAGGCCCCTGGACCTGCCTGTGGCATCCATCATTTTATCACAGGCATCAATACACGCAGTACAACCCACGCATTCCATTTGTGTACCATTGCGTATATCAATCCCGGTCGGGCAAACTTTGACACATTGAAAGCAGTCAATACAATCGCCCAGGTTTAATTCAGCCGTCTTTACTTTTTTATATTTTCCTCTTGGTTCACCCCGCTTGTAATCGTAAGCAACAACCATTGAGTTCCTGTCGAGTAACACACTCTGCAGGCGGCCATAGGGGCAAATTACGGTGCAGGCCTGTTCCCGGAAATAAGCATATACCCCGTAAAACACGCCGGAAAAAAGGAGTAACGAAAAAAAGCCGCCTAAATGTTCGCTCAAAGGTTCGCTGATTATTTTTTTCAGTTCGTCAACACCAATTATATACGAAAGAAAAAAATTAGCGATGATAAAAGCGAGTATAAAAAATGCTATATGCTTGGTCAGTTTCTTCCTGATTTTTTCACCTGTCCATCCTGCGTTTTTTAATAATTTCTGTTTTGCCGCATCCCCTTCAATAAGATATTCCACTTTACGGAACAGCATTTCCATAAAAATCGTTTGCGGGCATACCCATCCGCAAAACAATCGGCCGAATGCAGCAGTAAATAATACAATAAAAACAATGAACGTAAGCATGGCTAAGCCAAAAATGAAGAAATCCTGCGGCCAGAAGACCTTCCCGAAAATGATAAACTTTGCATCGGGAATATTAAACTGAAACAAGGGACGGCCATTCATTTTTATAAAGGGCAATGAAAAAAACAATGCAAAAAAGCCCCAGCTAACCCATGTGCGTATATTGTAAAAACGTCCTTTCGGCTTCTGCGCAAAAATCCATTTACGCTTTCCTTTCGCGTCTACTGTCGCAAGCCTGTCGCGAAAAGATTCTTTTATATCATTATTTGTAGGCGTTACCGATGAAGATGAATTTTCCATTACAATGTCTTTTACCTTATTTCATCGCGGTTTTATTTTCTTTTACCGCAGCACTGTCCATCCCTTTTGTTGCCGTACTGTCTGAAGTTTTCGCAGGGATGGCTTCCTCCTTACTTAATTCGCCTTGCGGTGCTTTGGGGTTTGGAGGGTTTGTACCATGCAGCGATTTAACATAACTGGCTACCTGTGCAATCTGTTTATTGGAATAACTATTTTGCCACTGAGGCATTGCATTAATCCCATAACGGATTGTTTTAAATACACTTTTGATATCGCCACCATGCAACCAGTAATCATCAGTAAGATTGGGGCCAACATCGCCGGCGCCTGTTTCTTTATGGCAAGCGGCACAAGACTTAACAAAAATTTCTTTACCGGCTGCAAGGTCGTCTGCCGATTTAGAAATTGTAACTGTATTTTCATCAACCGCCTCCCCTTTCTTAGCAAGGTATTCCTTTATCTCCGCATTTGCATCAGAAACGGAACGATTATATTCTTCAATACTTGAAGGCCCTTCGTGAGATACATGGAAACGCCATAAATAAACCACCGCTACAAGTATGGTTACATAAAATCCATACAACCACCATGGCGGAAGACGGTTATCCAGTTCACGTATTCCATCATAATCATGACCAAGATCTATATCGGCTTCCTGTTCTACCGGTTTAAAACTATTTAAACGGCTCCACCATGATATGGTTGGTTTCTTTACAACCTGGGCCGATGCTTCTTCAACAGTTTTTTCTTTTTCAACTTTCAATAACATTTTTACATTCACCAGTAAAACAAGTATAACCAACAACTCCAAAAAAATTACGGACATCAATATATAAAATACCCAGGAAGACATACCTGCGATGGAAGTAGCGGATTTAGCAGCCGCACCCGCATCAGCGTCCTGTGCAAAAAGAGAGTTCCCCACGAGGAGCAGGATAATTACCGTGGCTATGGTTTTAACTTTTTCAGTAGTTGACTGCTCTTTATTCTTTTTTACTTTGAACTGTGCAGCGCCCAATAATACATTGGCAAGAACACCAATTACAATCAGTAGTACAGCCATCAGCGACAACAACAGTACAGCAATTGGGTTGCTGAACAAAGACGGAGAAGGTTCTCCTGCTGCATAGGCAGATGAAACGCCTGCCGCAAAAAAAGTCAAACAAAAAACAGCGATATATTTTATTTGTTTACGCATTGATAAAAGCATAGAGTTAGTTTTTATATTCTTAATTATCCAATGGTATCTGGCTTATTTCCCTGAATGTTTTTTTCTTCGTTTTAAACACCCATGTCAGCATAGCAAGAAAGAAAATAACGAAGATGAGCAGCGAGGTTAACCCGAAGATATCGACGCCGGCAATCTTTTCTATGTAGTGAATGAATTTCATACTCCCTATTTTTAGTTTTTATTCTCTGCTAATTCTTTTTTTGGTTCGGCTTTGATGTCTTTACCGATACGTTGCAGGTAAGCGATCAAGGCGATGATCTCCGCGTTCGCAGGCGTTTCAATCTTATCTTTCTTCAGGCTTGCAGCGATAGACTGTGCCTGTTTCATCAAATCCGTATTTGCTTCTTTATCAAATCCTGCAGGATAGGGAACCCCCAATGTTTGCATTGCCCTGATTTTTGCTGCAGTTGAAGTTGTATCCAAAGGATTATCCAGTAACCATGGATAAGGCGGCATAATTGAACCCGGGGACATTGATCGCGGATCAAACATGTGATTGTAATGCCAGCTATCCGGGTACTTTCCTCCTTCACGGGCGAGGTCAGGGCCGGTACGTTTGCTACCCCATTGGAAGGGATGGTCGTAAACGAACTCACCGGCTTTTGAATATTCGCCATAACGGGCCACTTCATCGCGGAAAGGACGGATCATTTGCGAGTGACAGGTATAACAGCCTTCACGTACATAAATATCACGCCCCTGCAATTCCAGTGGTGTATACGGTTTTACACTTGCTATTGTTGGAATATTTTCTTTTACTAGGAAAGTGGGGATCAATTCGATAAGGCCACCTATAGCAACTATAATCAAACTAAGGATTAACATAGTCACTGGTTTTCTTTCGAGTATCCTGTGCCAGTATTCCTTTTTATGCGCAGCTTCTCTTATTATTGGTGCAGCTTCCGCTTCTTCATTCGCAATAAAACTTCCCTGTTTGATTGTCTTATACAGGTTGTAAACCATAAAAGTGGCGCCAACAAGATATAAGGCTCCCCCGATACTACGCAGTACATAAAGGGGTTTAATATTGGTTACCGTTTCCAGGAATTGAAATTTCAACTGCCCTTCCGGTGTAAATGATTTCCACATCAGGCTTTGTTCAAA
>JAFDYH010000107.1:27966-29003 GCA_018267535.1 Bacteroidota bacterium | reverse complement strand
CACTAAATAAGATCAATAAACTTCCTTCCACTATACAATCGCTGTTAACTACTACCACTTCACTGGGTGAAGAAGGGTTCAAGCTATTATTGCTGAAAGACCAGAAAACAATAGTTATTATCGGGAAAAACAAACGAAGTTTACTTTATGGAGTTGGTTGGTTATTGCGAAAATCAGAAATGAGAAAAAACCAGGTACTCATTCCGGCTAATCTATCAATAACTACTTCTCCACAATTCCCAATACGCGGGCATCAGTTAGGATATAGGCCCAAAACGAACTCCTATGATGCATTCAGCGTAGCACAATTCGATCAGTACATAAGAGATCTTGTTTTTTTTGGAGCAAATAGTATAGAAATCGTTCCTCCAAGAACGGATGATGACCCAACAAGCAGGCATATGAAATTACCGCCACTGAAAATGATCGCTGAACAATCGCGTATCTGTAAAAAGTACGGATTGAATGTATGGATGTGGTATCCCAATATGGGGCCTGATTATCAAAATCCGGATTCGATAGCCAGCGAATTAAAAGAAAGAAAAGAAGTGTTTGCTGCTATTCCTCAATTAGACGAACTATTTGTGCCCGGTGGAGATCCGGGTGATTTAACACCGGATATTCTTTTCCTATGGCTGGATAAGGTAGCTTCTGTATTACACGAATATCATCCCAATGCAAAAATATGGGTGTCGCCACAAGTGTTCAGGCCGACACAGAAATGGACAGATGATTTTTATAAAGAAGTGAATAAAAAATATCCCTGGTTCGGAGGTGTAGTATTCGGACCATGGATAAATACTCCTGTTAAAGAATTACGCAAAAATGTAGACGCATCTATTCCTATCCGCATGTACCCGGATATAACTCATAGTTTAAGTTCCCAATATCCTGTACCTGACTGGGACCTGGCTTATGCTATGACGTTAGGCCGCGAATGCATCAACCCGAGGCCGAATGCAGAAAAGCATATCCAGAACCTGTTCGCAAAGTATGGGGCAGGCAGTATCAGCTATTCAGAAGGCACTAATGATGAT
>JAFDYH010000107.1:16949-27879 GCA_018267535.1 Bacteroidota bacterium | reverse complement strand
CGACTACACAGAAGCGGTTGCACAGGGAATTCTCAGTCTTGAAAAGAATTTCGAAGGACCGCTGCTAAACAACGAAAACGTTTCTTATACCTTAACTCAATGGAAGAATATAGAAGCAAAAGCCTCTCAGCAGGTTTTACAAAATTTCCGTTTCCAGATGTGCCTGTTGCGTGCCTACTATGATGCCTTCATTCAGCAGCGATTAATTTACGAAACAGCAAAAGAACAAAGAGCAAAGATTATTCTTGAAAATGCTTCACCAGGCAATATTGATAATGCAATTGCACAAGCACAACAAGTGCTTAAGGATACTGTTATTGGTCAGCATGTAAATATGAAGTATCGTCAACGATGCCTCGCCCTTGCGGACTCATTGTACAAAAGTATCGGCGCACAGCTAAAAGTCATTCCCTATGGTGCCGAAGATGGACGAGGAAATTTTTTGGATAATATTGATACACCACTAAATGATTCGCCGTGGTTGCTTGACCAGTTAGCTAAAATAGAAAAATTAAGCGATGAAACAGATCGAGAAGAGGCAATTGATAAAATGCTCCATCGCACCGATGCAGGCCCTGGAGGATTGTATGATAATTTTGGGTTAACATCCTCTAAGAAAAGAGTTATAGGTATTAACCAATGGGGAGATGATCCGGGAGGTATAACTTCTCCGACTACAAGTTTCGGTGTAGGTACAAAAGAAGATGAGTGGGTGCATGAAATAAGGCCACAGGGCTTCGGAGGGCAAATAGTACCGAAAGCATGGATGACACAAATAAATACATTATACAATCAGCCTTTGCAGATAGAATATGATGAACTGGATACAGCCATTGAATATAAAATAAGAGTTGCTTATACTGGTCGCTTTCGTTCTAAAATGAAGCTAACGGCAAATAACATACTGATTCATGATTATCTACAAACTGGCGATAACCCTATCTATGAATTTGATATTCCCAAAAGGGCTATTACTTCAGGCAGGATCGTTTTTACATGGGTATGCGGAGAAGGCGAGCAAGGTTCGCAGGTTAGTGAAATATGGCTGATAAGAAAATAATTTTAAACAATAATATTGCTTTCAACACTATCGGAATTATCTCCCAAACCATTTCGGATAATACGCAGGTCATGATTCAATCGCTGACTAAATAAAGCGATATCAAAACTATGTACAATGATATTGGCGCCTTCTTTAGCCCAGAATATCTGTCTTTCCGGCTCCAGGGAAAAGTGAATGCCGATTGAAAGCCCTTTTTTACGGGTAGTTTGAATAATATAGCGGGCCGCTTTTATAAATTCAGGGTGATCATACTGCTCCGGCACACCCAGATTAACAGAAAGATCATGGGGGCCAATAAATACAGCATCTACTCCAGGAACGCTTAATAACTCGTTTAAATTTTCCATGGCCGGTACGCTTTCTATATTGACAATGCAGATATTGCCTTCATTGAATTTATCAATATAAGCTTTCAGGTCATCCGGCATCTTTTCTTTACTGGTAAGATATTTTTTCAGCACTTCGCCCTTTAAAGGTTTAAATTTAGTAGCACCTACAAGGTCGAGTACCTGCGAAACTGATTCAAGATAAGGAGCGACAACACCTTTCGCTCCACCATCAATTGCCTGGCAGGCAAGGTATGGGTCAGGACTTGGGATACGAACAACGGGTGTAATTCCATATGCCTGGAACAACTGGCATAAACGGGCCATATCAGCACGGTTCATGGAAATATGTTCAGTATCGATAAAAACAAAATCAAGCCCTGCATTTTTTAATTGTACCGGCCATGATGGAGCAATGGATGTAAAGGCTGTACCATACACATTTTTACCCAGTTTAAGTTTTTGAAGCATCCCTTTTGCTGAACTACTCATTGGAATTTCTTTTATTAATTGGTTTTAGACATCAAACCTACAGTAAATGTATATGCAATAACACAGTTTATTTAGAATTTGATCCTGATTTTATTCTCTGTTCACATTGAGTATGCACGTTCTTTTTTCTTCTCTGCATAATAATCATTAAAATCACCAGCATGATCCGATTGGTTTTATTAATACGTCTTATCATTTTCTTTTTTTTATTATCTCCACTGATAACTTATTCCCAAAACATACAATTACAAAATGTAACAATTGTTACCGGTAGCAACAGTTTATCAAATGGAGAAAAAGCATCTGTAAAAATCTTAACGGAAGAGGTAGAAAAAAGAACGGGGTTACAATGGAAAGTGTCTTCATTAATGCCTGATAACGGTACTGTAATTGTAATAAAAAAAAGTACAGACAAATTAAAAAACTTCACTTTTAATAGTTCCCAGGCGTTAATACAAAAGCCGGAATCATTTCGCCTGGCAGTTAGCAACGATAAAGAAAGAACACTAATTGTGGTTGAAGGCTTCGATAGTCGCGGCGAGTTCTTCGGTGTTGGCAAACTATTGCGTTTATTTGAATACAATAAAGGCAGCGTATCCCTCCCTGTTGGCATTTCAATAAGTTCGACTCCTGATAAGCCAATTCGTGGGCATCAGTTAGGATATAGAAATACGGCGAACTCTTATGATGCCTGGACCCCTGAACAGTTTGAACAATACATCAGGGAATTAGCCATCTTCGGAACCAACAGTATTGAAACAATTCCCATCTTCGATGAAAAAGGAAGCCCTCATTTCAAAATTCCCTCGGATGAAATGAATAAAAAGATCAGTGAAATATGCCAGCAATATGATCTGGATTACTGGATGTGGGTGCCTGCCCAGATGGATTTAAATGATAAAGAGAAACGTAATGGCTATCTGTCAAAATTTGAAAAAATATGTAGCTATTCTGTACGTATGAACGGAGTATTTTTTCCGGGAGGCGATCCGGGTGATAATCCTCCAGAATTAGTACTGCCTTTATTAGAAGACATGTCGGTGATTTTAAAAAAGTACCATCCAAAAGCTCTGATTTGGCTA
Source organism: Bacteroidota bacterium (assembly GCA_018267535.1). Lineage (GTDB taxonomy): Bacteria > Bacteroidota > Bacteroidia > Chitinophagales > Chitinophagaceae > JAFDYH01. The sequence goes on along the minus strand of JAFDYH010000107.1, from coordinate 24,916 downwards.
TCGCTACAAAACTTCAATGCCAGGCAAAGCCAGTTTGTTTATAAATATATCCGCGAAAAAATGCCGGTATGGTTAGGAGGATTGGTAACAGGACCAAGCAGCCCCCCTGCTGCTGAATCAAGGGCCGAGCTTCCGGCTAAATATCAATTGCGCCAGTATCCTGACCTTACGCATAATGTACGATGTGATTCACCAGTGCCCTGGTGGGATCCTGCTTTTAATTTTACATTAGGAAGAGAAGCCATCAATCCTGAGCCTTATTATTTCGCTGCTGTTTATCATGCATTGGACCAGTATATCAATGGTTTTATTTCTTATAGTGATGGGATACATGATGATGTGAATAAGATTATATGGACAACACTTTCATGGAATAGAAATGAAGACTTGCGAGAGGCTCTCAAAGAATATTCCAACTTTTTCTTTGGTAGTAGTTTTAAGGAAGAAGCCGCTGATGGTATTCTGAGCCTGGAAAAAAATTGGGAAGGGCCTATTGCTGCAAACGGCTCCATACAATCAACATTGGTATTATGGCAAATGCTTGAAAAAATGCATCCCGAACTGACCAGTAATTGGCGCTGGCAAATGTACCTGTTGCGGGCTAACTATGACGCCTATGTGCGAAACCGTTATATGTACGAAAAAGAGCTTGAGCAAAAAGCCAATTCAGTTTTATTGGCGGCCAACACTATCGGTACAGCAAAAGCAATGGAAGATGCAATGGCCATATTAAATAAGGCAGAATCGGAAAGGGTTACCCCGGAGTTGAGGGAGAAAGTTTTTGCTTTATGCGATGCCTTATATCAATCCATAGGCTTGCAAACCAGCGTGGAAAAATATAAAGCTTCAGGGGAAGAAAGAGGTGCTGTATTAGACTTTATTGATCGTCCCTTAAATAACCGTTGGTGGCTGGAAGATGAGTTTAAGCGAATAAAAGCATTACCAGAAAAAGAACAGACTGCTGCATTAAAAACAATTGCTGAATGGGAGCATCCAGAAGAAGGAAGCTTCTATGATAACGTAGGGAACATTTCAAAATCGCCTCACCAGATAAGAGGGCAAAACTGGAGAGTAAAACCATTAAACGTTGAGGAGGATGGCCCGAGCTTTGATTGGTGGGAAAATGGGTTTAGCCGCAAGCGGTTGTCCTGGATGATAAATATGAGATGGCCGTTAGGAATTGATTATACAGGCTTGGATAGTGCCGCAGATTATACAGTAAGGATTACCGGCTATGGCGAGTGCTTATTAAAAATTAATGGTCAGCGTGTTTCACCATCCAGGTATGGAAGAGGTGTGGGTGAAATAAAAGAATTCCCGGTGCCGCAATCACTTATACAACAAGGACATATCCTTCTCACCTGGGATGACCTGAATGAAGATTTTTTGAACTGGCGGCAACAGTCAAGAATAAACGAAGTATGGCTGATAAAGAATAATTCAATAAAGTAGAGCAGCGAACCTCAAATTTTCGCCCATAAAATATTCCCGATTAAAGTAAGGATTAAACTATTGACCTTGTTTATAGGCCAGTTTCATATAGCTTATAATTTCTTCATTAATATCTTCCTTTTTCTGCATCCTGAAATGATGATTGAACTGTCTTGTTCCAGGCACCTGAGCAATCTTATGAAAGCATAAATTATCGGCATGTTGCTCCTGGAAAGGAAAAACGATATCAATAAAGTCTTTTCCCAACCTTGTAACATACGCAATACGTGTTTTAGCAGCAAAGGCAATCATACTTTTGGTAGGATGTATGGTCACCTTGCCTATTTTTTTATAAGCTTCCACAAAGTACCAGAATAAAGAGATAGTGTGCGCTGTCTTGCCATTCAGGAAGTCAGGTAATTCTTTTTCTTTACAGGAATGAGATTGATTATTATTCACGAATTGCTGACTGCATATTGGGCATGTCCACATAAATAAGTTTTATCAGGATGATTTTCTTTATACAATATCTCAGAATAGAAAGTTGCTTATTGACGGAATGGCCTTCTCAATATGCTTAAACCTTCCATTAACTGATAAAATAACAACAACCGAAATACTTCACAAATAAAATATTGACTTCTTTAAGAGTATATGTATCCGCTATAACTATAAGAGATAAAAAAATATATCAATTCTGAATTTAGGTGGAGGTATTAATAAGTTTGTTTCTTGTACCAATGAGCTAATAATTGTGTGAGAACCAGGAAGTAAACGAGTGCATTAAACCGGCTATCTTCCAATAATTCTCTGTTAAATAAAAAAAGCTGTTTCTCCACCTTAAAAGACCAGCCTATTTTCGCAGGTATAAAACCATATTCCTGGAACTTTCAAAAAAGATTGTATGGCCACATTTACAGCAAGAATTCAACTTTATGGGGCTGGTGAAAAAGAATACTTAACCCTGCAGGCAGAAATGAAAAAAGAATTATTTACGATTACCAAAAAAAAATCCTACAAAACCGGATCTGTTTTACCCCGTACAGAAGAATTTAACCGCAGAGGTAATTTAAGCCTTCATGAAGTGAACGCTTCTATTTTCAGAGCTGTTCAGAAAATTGGTAAAAAGTTTTCTTTTACCACCATCCGTAACAGGGAAAAGTAAAATTCAACAACTTGTTTTATCAATCCGGTTTGTAAAAGCCGGATTTTTTATTCTCCGAATACTGCGTTTGCCATTAACTTTAAAGATGAAAAATATTTTACTGCTGTTTTTGCTGCAAAGTTTAGTCTTCCCTGTTTTATGCCAGGAAGTGCCGGTTAGCAAAGAACCCCGCCATCACCCTGTTTTTGAAAATAAAAAGGTCAGGATTCTGAATGTTTTATTACCACCCGGCGATACATCCTTATATCATCTTCACTCTACACCTTCTGTTTTTATCAGCTTAAGCACAACAAAGACTGCAGCACAGTTAAAGGGCAGTCAACCTTCTCCTTTTGGCCAATCAACCCAGGGTAATATCTGGTTTGAAAACCTGGCACCTCCACATACCCGTATCCATCGCGTATGGAATGAAGATAAGTCTGTTTTTCATGTGGTAGATGTCGAGTTATTTACTGACGAGACTCCGTTTTCTGATAAAGCTTTGTCTCTTTCCCACTGCCTGCTAATCACCGATACCCCCTGGGTAAGGGTGTACAGGATTAACCTGGATAGAAATGATAAAATTGAAATTGCTAAACAAAATAACCCATTTGTCTTAATTGCAATTAATGATGCCAGCGCAGAGGTATTTCTGAATAACAAAAAAGTGAAGGGAACGGCACGTGCAGGTGATTTTTTATGGATCAATGCCATGGATAAAATCGCAATCAACAACAAGCAGGAAAAAAAAGCGTCTTTTGCACTACTCGAAGTAAAATAATCAATAAAAACTATAGTATCCTTTTAAATTAATTATCTCTACATTCAAAATCTTCAAATGAAACTTCCTGGCTGGCTCTGTTTATCCCTCCTCATTATATTTACAGTAGGCTGCTCTGATGCTACAGTGAATAATAATATTGTTGAGAAACCGATAACCAGTATCGCACCGATAAAAGCAACTTCAACTGCACCACTTTCTCCCGAAGAGAGTATGAAGACAATGCGGTTACCGGAAGGGTATAAACTGGAATTGGTTGCGAGCGAACCAATGGTAGAAGAACCTGTTGCTATTGCATGGGATGGGAACGGGAGGCTATACGTTGCTGAAATGCGCAGTTACATGAAAGATATAGAAGGAACTGATGAAAACAAACCAGTAAGCCGTATTGTAAGATTGGAAGATACTAATGGAGATGGCAAAATGGATTCAGTTACAGTTTTCATTGATAGCCTTGTATTGCCTCGAATGATATTACCATTGGATGACAGGTTGCTTGTTCAGGAAACTTATACAAATAATATTTACACCTATAAAGACATTAATAATGATGGGCATGCGGATGAAAAAGTCCAGGTATATCATAATGATGAGCCAGATACAAGGAATCTCGAGCACCAAAAGAGCGGTTTGATATGGAACCTCGATAATTGGATATATACAACAAGGCAGGTACGCTTTAAATGGGATAAAAACCATCTTATTGTTGACAGCCTCAATGATGCTTCTGACGGCCAGTGGGGATTGGGCAATGATGACTATGGAAGGATATTCTTATCCTCTGCCGGTGGCGAAGTACCTGCACTTGGTTTTCAGCAGCTACCTCAATATGGTGAACTGGAATTTGAAAAAGACCAATATGAAAATGATTTTGAAATTCCTTATCCGATTGTAACTACACCGGATATTGAAGGTGGTTTAAAACGATTGAAGCCAGACAGTACACTAAATCACTTTACGGCTTCCTGCGGACAAACAATTTATCGGGGCGATCGCCTGCCTGCTACAGCAGAGGGAGATTTATTTATATGCGAGCCTGTAGGCCGTTTAATACGCAGGGCAAAAGTAATCAATAAAGAAGGAAAACGTATTGTAAAGAACGCCTATGACAAAGCAGAGTTTTTGGCATCAACGGATATGAACTTCCGCCCTATCAATACAGCAACCGGCCCGGATGGCTGCCTTTATGTTGTGGATATGTACCATGGTATTATCCAGGAAGGAAACTGGACAGGCCCCAAATCTTATTTGCGTCCGCAAATACAAAGATTAGGCCTCGATAAAAACATTGGCCGGGGCAGAATTTACCGTATCGTTCATGAGTCTATCCCTGTCAATAAAACAAAACCAGAGCTATTGGATGCTTCATCTCATCAATTGGTGGAATATTTATATCATCCGAATGGATGGTGGCGGGATAATGCACAGAAATTACTGATTGTACGGAATGATGAGTCCGTAGTTCCTGAGCTGAAGAAAATTATACTGGAACATCATAACCACTTATTGGCCTGTATACACGCCTTGTGGGCATTAGAAGGATTACATGCTATTGACAAGCCATTTCTTCTATCTTTATTCAATGATAAGGCCCCTGAAATAAGAAAAATGGCTGTATGGATCAGTGAAGAATATATCCGGAAAAACGATGGAGAAGTTTTAGCAGCCTTGTCAAAACTCACTAATGATCCGGACAGGGATGTACGCATACAATTATCTCAATCATTACGATACAGCACCCCCGAAAAAGCAAGGGGCTTACTGGAAGCTATTGTCAAAACTGATACAGTCCACACCAACATGATTTACCAGGCAGCACAGGTAACACTTGGACATCTTACCAGATCATTAGCCGTAAATGTGAATACGGAAAACATGAATGAAGCTGATAAAGCACTGGTTTTGCAGGGTGCTGTTAATTTTAAATCACTTTGTTCTTCCTGTCATGGTCCCGATGGAAAAGGATTGCAATTTGGTAACTCAGGAATGGTGGCGCCACCATTGGCAGGATCACCACGGGTGAATGGTAACCCGGATATTTTGATAAGAATTGTATTAAGTGGATTAACAGGACCAATTGATGATAAAACCTACCCCAGTATAATGCCGCCGCAATTAAATAGTGAAGATACATGGCTTGCAGCGGTGCTAAGTTATGTGCGTACCAACCTTGGTAACAAAGGCAAAACAATTCACCCGGAGGATATCAAAAAAGTACGGGATATTGTTGGCCGGAGATGGGACCCCTGGACATTGGAAGAATTAAAGGGAGTGAAATGAAATGCCCGTCAGCCTTGTCCGTTTGTCGTTGGCAATTGAAAAGCAATTATAGTTTTATAAATATTTTTTTCCTGTACAATATATAAGCAGGAATAAAATTAATACATACAAAAGATAAAGCGTAGAGCAAGCTCGCTAATTCCGGCTGCAGACCTATTGAAATAAGTTTTCTTACCACAAGTTCGTTTAACGGCAATCCTCCAAACTTTGCCCTGTAAAATAGTAACGCAAATACATCAGCCAATACATAAGCTGTAATTGCATTTGAGCCGAATATAATTCCAGGCTTTGTCCATTTGGTATAACCAAGTATATCAACAAGAAAATACAATGCGCCGAATAATAAAGCCGCAAATCCGGAAGTAACCAGTACGAAAGGGCTTGTCCATAAATTCTCATTCACATGAAGGATTCCAAGTCCCCAGAAATAACCGGCAATCGCTGAAAACATTCCTGCCGTCATCAGGTAATTCACTTTCCGCTCAGGGCTATGCCCGCTTAACATCAAATTACCGGCAAGCATACCAGTTAAACCTGTCGCTACAGAAGTAATATTAGTCAGTATACTTTCGGGGTCCCAGGTACCCTGCCACATTTTACCAGGCAGCCATTGTGTATCCACCCATGCCACAATATTTACTCCGGGCTCCAGCATAACTTTCCCAACTCCCGGAGTGGGAATGCAGGTAAGCATCAACGAATACCCAACCAGCAAAATAGCAGTTATCCATGCCTGTTGCTTCCAATTAGTATGCAGATAAACCAGGGCACAAATCAGGAACACAATGGCGATGCGATGAAGCGTACCGGTCCATCGTACGTTGGCAAAATCGAAATCCGGCATCAGGTTCAGGAACATGCCGACAGCGAATATTTTTAAAGAGCGAAAGATAATCTTCTTATACAGTGGGCCTTTGGGCTCCGTGATTTTCTTCCTGGAATAGGCCAGCACAATGGATACACCAATGACAAAAAGGAAAACCGGGGCGATATTGTCTGTAAAAGAAAGCCCGTTCCACTTTGTATGCCGCAACGTAAAATAAACAAACTCTTCACTGCCGGGAAAGTTTACCATAATCATTGCAGCAATAGTAAACCCTCGTAGTGCATCGAGGGAAATCAGGCGGTTGCTTGGTGGCATTTAGTATGAATTGATAAATAATAATGCAATAATTCATTTCTACCGGAAAGAATTTTACAACCGGTATTATACTTGTTCAGGATTGAGTATTTCACCTTTCCCGGCATCTCTCCTTTAATGGAGACATAATTTTATCCCAAATACTCATTAAAGGCCAGGCATGCGAAAAGCGTATCATACACGAAGAGATTTCCTGCAACTCCTGTCAGCAAGCGTTATAACTGCATCTGGTTTCCCCAAAAAACTTCTCTCCTTTCCCGTTGCAGGTGAAAAGAAGTTCGTTCCGGTAATGGTCACCCCTTTTACGGCTTCGTCGCAAATTGATTTTGATGCATTATCCAAGCTCATTGACTTTTATTTTGCTGCCGGGGCAAAGGGTTTCTTTGCCAATTGCCTCAGTAGCGAGATGTATGCATTGAATGCAGACGAACGAATTGCTCTTGCCCGCCATGTTGTAAAAAGGGTAAATGGAAAAGTATCTGTTGTTGCTTCCGGGTCTTTTGGTAATACCACAAAAGAGCAAGCAGAGTTTACAAAAAAAATGTATGATACCGGGGTCAACGCGGTAATCCTGATCAGCAGTCATTTTGCGGATAAAGATGATAGTGATGATATATTGATCCGTAATTTTGAAAAATTTTTCTCAGCCACCGGTAATATCCCCGTCGGTACTTATGAATGCCCTTCTCCCTATAAAAGAATTCTTACGCCTGTCGTTTTCAAATATCTTTTAAGTACTAACCGGTTAATTTATCATAAAGACACTACCCTTAGTGTTGAAAAGGTGAAAGAAAAGATTGAACTCGCTAAAAACACTAAATTGGAAATTTATGATGCCCATACTCCCAATGCAATGTATTCATTGCAAGCAGGGGCAAAGGGCATTTCAGCAATAGCCGGAAATTTTTACCCGGAAATCTATGCATGGCTGTGCGAAAATGTAAATAAAACGGAAAAACAGGATGATGTAAAATGGATTCAATCTGAAATAACAAGGCTTGACCCGGTAATTTCAGATGGATACTCAATGAGTGCAAAATATTTTCTGCATAAACGGGGAGTTCCTATTGCACCAATTTGCAGGACCAATAAAAACTCACTTACCAGCTCGCAGGTTCAAAAGCTGGATGAGCTCTATAGGTTGGTAAAAACATGGCATGAACGGCTAGGAATAAAAATACCTGTATAAG
>JAFDYH010000107.1:0-16937 GCA_018267535.1 Bacteroidota bacterium | reverse complement strand
CGGAGTTGAACGTGCACCAGCACTCTATTGGCTGATTAAATTATCAACGGTGGGGGTATTGCCCATTGTTTTTTTTATCATATAATCTAAAGAGATAAACAAACTCACTTTAGCAGTTTATAATCCTATTTGAATAACCTTGTTATTATTGCTTTCATTTAGAGATGAAAAAATAAAGGCGGCCCTGATTAAAATAATCTAAGTAGTATTTCCTGAACCGTTTCTGAGGTTCCATTTAAGCACTAAAATGGGCAACAGGATAGAAATATAATTTAAGAAGATCTATAAACTTATCTTATCAAACGAACAGCAACCGGAAACCAATGCGATAAAAAGTCGAATCCATTTTTATGATCGAGTCTAATACCTTTAGCTAAACCGGACTATAACCCAGCAGTCCTTTCCAGTGATTATTTTTTTATTATTTAATAATTGACAATCAGTTGATTATGTTTATTTTCTTTAAATTAAGATGAATTCTACCCAGTTTCACTTATATGGTTATGGTAAATCTACTATTGCAAAATCGTAGTTGTCATATTATTTTTATGATAGATACTAAGTAATGAGCCGGAACAGCGCCAGCAGCTTAGTCAAAATAACAAATAATAAAACACATTATATCAGGACGGTTTCGGACATTTAACCACGCCATTGCGTGGTTTTTTATTTTAAACCTTCGGTAATTTTTCATCTTTACCGGGTAACTCTTTAGAACAAAATATTTTACATGCAGCGATTAATTATATTAAAGGGTCAAACAGCAGTAATCGGACGACGGAAATGAGAATGTTTTTTTTCTATATAGTTCTGTTTTGGGTTAGCTGTATCGAGGCAAATTCTCAATCCTGCAGCAATCTTGGTCAAACACCTTCCACAGCATTCCCTGTATGCGGTACAGATATTTTTTCACAGTCCAGCGTGCCCGTTTGCTCCAACGGCATTATACCTACTTCATGTGCAAACGATGGAAACGTTTATCAGGATAAAAACCCCTACTGGTATAAGTTTACCTGTTTTCAATCTGGTACATTGGGTTTTTTAATCAGTCCCAACAACCAGGGGGATGATTATGACTGGCAACTGTTTGATGTAACAGACAGGAACGTAAATGACCTATTTTCGGACCCTTCAATGATAGTCTCTTACGACTGGTCGGGCGAAACTGGTAATACGGGCGCATCTTCTGCCGGTAACTCATTATTTGTATGCGGATCAACCTTCGATGCCAATGGTAATCCAGGCCCTTACCGACCCTTATTTACAAAAAGACCACTTGTTTATGAAGGACACAAATATCTTCTAATGATCAGCCATTTTTCAGGCGACCAGCAAAGCGGCTATAAATTATCTTTCGGGGGAGGTACCGCAAGTATTACGGATACTACCAACCCTAAATTACAGGGCATTACAACAAACTGTGATGCAAGTCAGCTTAGGGTTAAGCTGAATAAGAAAATGAAATGCCCAAGCCTGGCAGCAGATGGTTCTGATTTTATTCTTTCTCCTGCTACTGTAACAATTACAAATGCAGTAGCAGCAAGTTGTTCCCGGGGATTTGATATGGATTCAGTATTAATAACTTTAAGCAGCCCGCTGCCTGTTGGCAATTACAAATTGACAATTGTAAATGGATCTGATGGAAATACGTTAAAGGATAATTGTGACAGGACTATTCCGATCGGTGATAGCCTCAATTTTATTGTGACGCCACCGCAACCCACTTCGCTGGATAGTATAGTTCCCTTAAAATGTGCCCCCAATACACTACAGCTTGTCTTCAGAAAACCGATTGCATGTAGTACGATTGCAGCAGATGGTTCTGATTTTACAATTACAGGATCCCAGCCTGTTTCAATAATTGGCGCTTCGGCCGACTGTTCAGATGGTTTATCGTCGATTATCAATGTGCGGCTTAGTGCTCCAATAGTTACATCCGGCAATTTTACAATTCACCTTGTGCCTGGAATTGATGGTAATACAATTATTGACGAGTGTGGTTTTGAAACACCGGTTGGCCAATCCCTTTCTTTTTCTGTAAAGGATACTGTATCTGCTGCTTTTTCTTATACTATTGATATGGGTTGTAAGCGGGATACAATAAATTATTTTCATAATGGTAACAACGGGATCAACAAGTGGACCTGGGTATTTGACGAAACAGATACTATGTCCGGACAAGGACATTCACTATATTACCCGGCTACAGGCGAGCATACAGCCCACCTCACTGTATCCAATGGTTTTTGCACAGATACGTCTTCAGTACATATATCGCTAAATAATGAAGTAACAGTGAATTTTGAAATGCCGGACATTATTTGTCCGGAAGATTCTGCATCATTCATCAATAAAAGCAGCGGGCCCATTGATTCCTGGAGCTGGACTTTCGGTGATGGTCATACAAGCTCGTTACAAACACCTCCAGCGGAACATTATCCATTAACCGGCAAAGAAAAATACTATTCAGTTGGTCTTACCGTAAACAGCCTTTTAGGTTGCAATGAATCTTTAACAAAAACGCTTCGGGTACTAGGAAGCTGTTATATTGCGGTTCCATCAGCATTTACACCCAATCATGATGGTATCAACGATTATTTATACCCATTAAACGCCCTGAAAGCCCGCCAGCTTGTATTCCGGGTATATAATCGCTGGGGGCAATTGGTTTTTCATAGCAACGACTGGCAGTCTAAATGGGATGGAACGCTGAATGGCGTGCCCCAGTCCACTGGTACTTATGTTTGGTTATTACAATTCACCCATTGGGATACCGGTAAAAAAGTGGAGATGAAAGGAACTACAACCCTAATCAGGTAAATTTTTCTCAATGCCTTAAGAAGATAAAAATTGCTCCTATTAAAGTGAGGACTATTACCACTTTTCTGTAATTATCATCCTTTATTTTTTCTACAACCTTTAATCCAGCCCAGAATCCCGCGATTAGAGCCGGCAATAAAATCAAATCTGTTTTAAGTGAAGAAGAACTTATATTGTTCCAGTAAAAAACCTGGAAAGGAAGTTTGAATAAGTTCATTGCAAGGAAAACCCACGCTGCTGTTCCAATAAAATCGTTTTTGGGTAACCGTAAGGCCAGGAAGTAAATATTGGAAAAAGCGCCGGCAAGATTGCCCAGCATAGTTGTAAAACCCGATATCAATCCCATGGATGCCCCGAAAGCTTTATTCGCTGGTATTGATACCGGCTTTCTGAACTCCATGGCAATAATGATGATCACTGTAATAATGATGATTATGGCCATTACTTTCCGGAAATAGTATTCGTTCAAATCCCTGCCGGAGAATACCCCGATAAGGATTCCAATCATCATCCAGGGAACCAGTTTCCAGAAATATTTCCACCGGCAATGACGATGATAATAGGTAACTGCCATAATATCGGCTGCACATAATAAAGGCAATACAATGCCAGTAGAGGCTTTTCCCCCAAAGACGATCGCCATAAGGGTTACATTAAGCATATCTATCCCTTTCAACCCGGCTTTAGACAGGCCAATAATAAATGCAGCAAGTGCAATCAGTATCCAATTTGTAAAAGAGTAAGCGTAAAAAATCCCCATTCCTTTTTTGTTGCAGTTCAAATATAATTCAGGATGATGGTTTTCCTGTTCAAAACAATGTAACTTGGGAACAACTTACTTATCAAAAACTTTTCATGAAACGATTACTTGTTTGGTTTGTAATCTCAGCATTGGTTGTTACCGGCAAAGCACAAACGGCAAAATCTGTAAATAAAGCCATGCCTGCTGCTGCCAACACATTCTTACAACTACTGTCCGGTGAACAAAGGGAAAAAGCTCAATTCATTTTTGACACCGAAGAACGTTACAACTGGCATTATATACCCAAGGACGACCGGAAAGGGGTTTCATTTAACGAAATGAATGAGGGTCAAAAAAAAGCGGCTTTGTCATTATTACACACTGCGCTTAGTGATACGGGCTATAACAGGGCAAGTTCCATCATGCAATTGGAAAATGTTTTGCATGAAGTTGAAAACCGCTCACCTGAAGATAAATACAGAGACCCGGGAAAATATTTTATATCCATATTCGGGCATCCGGATACAGATTCCATATGGGGCTGGAGACTGGAAGGCCATCATGTTTCCTTCAATTTCTCTTTTGCAGATAAAAAGCTCGTTGCTGGTACACCAAGTTTTCTCGGGAGCAATCCCGCCGTGGTTTTATCCGGACCCGAAAAAGGAAAGCAGGTGTTGAGAGATGAAACTGAGCTCGGGTTTACTCTTCTTCATTCGTTAACCGGTGAACAACTGAAAAAAACAATATTCAGTAATGAAGCGCCGGGAGAAATATTTACAGCCGCAAACCGGAAAGCAATGATTGAAAACCCTCAAGGCATTTTATACAATGAGCTGACTGCATCGCAGCAAAAACTCCTTTTGCAGTTACTGAGCTTATATATTCATCGGTATACCCGTTTCTTTGCACAGGGAATAATGCATGAAATAGAAACAGCAGGTTTAAGTAAATTACGTTTTGCCTGGGCAGGAGCGCAACAGCCGGGAGTTGGCAATCCGCATTATTACAGGCTACAAGGCCCCTCAATCATTATTGAATATGATAACACGCAGAATAACGCCAACCATATTCATACTGTCATACGAGACCTGAATAATGATTTTGGAGGAGATGAACTATTGGAGCATTACAGGAAAAACAGTCATTGATTTACTCTGACAAACTATTTTGGTAAAATGCCGGGTATTTCAAATCTTTAAAAATATTTCAATTTTTACCAAAATACACCTTGCCAAATGAAAAAGAGCCTGCTCCTTCTACCCCTATTGCTCAGTTTAATATTTGTAAAAGCCCAACTGCAATGGCTGAATCCCCAACCATCTGGTTTCACGGGTAATAAAATCCAGTTTGTTGATAACAGTAACGGGTATCTTATCAATTCAAACGGCGATTTTTTTGCAAGTTCCGATACCGGGAACACCTGGAATATTGCCGGAAATTTTTCTTTATCACAAACATTTCGGATTAATGATTCTACAGGGATTATTCCTGCTTATGATACTTCATTTTACATAAGCAGTGATAATGGCAGGAGCTGGATCAAAGAGCCTTTACCTGTCAAAGCTGCCGGAAATTGGGTAGATATTGTGGGAAGAGACACCATTTTTTTATTGGATGCTAATTCAATATCACCCATAACTTTTTTAAAAAGCGTTGACCGGGGAAAAACATGGGTAACAATCGCAAGTAATACAGACCAGTTTTTTACAGATTACATTGATTTCATTACTTCAAAAATCGGGTATGCATTAAGAGCCGACGGATTATATAAAACAACTGACGGCGGGTACAGTTGGCAAGTAATACGCGAAGTTCATAGTAGTTCAAACTACAGGGCATTAAAATTCCATGATACTCAAAATGGGATCATGTTCCGCACTTCGGACAGTTTGATGAAAACTTCCGATGGAGGCGTAACCTGGCAATCAGTATATGCTCATTCCGACAGAATAACTGATATATTTTATGCAGATATAAACCATATTTACGCTATCGGTGAGGATGGCGCTATGTATAAAACAACAAATGGAGGAACAAGCTGGAATTTTGTCAATGCTTTTCCCGGAATCAAATCCGGCTATAACCTATATTCCCAATATTTCTTTAATACCTCCACCGGTATTATTACAGGATTGAGAGGAAGGCTGACAAAAACTTATGACGGAGGAAATACATGGAAACAATATTCGCCCACATACGTTGACGTAACAGCATTATCATTTAGTGATAAGAATACCGGATATGCGACTACATGGAATAATGTTTACAAAACTACAAATGCCGGTAAATCCTGGGGCCAGTTAAATCTTTCTACTGATGAAAATGCAGTTGGGTTGCCAAGATTTGAACGATGCTACTTTGCCAGTAAGGATACAGGGTTTGTAACAGTAAATAACCCTGTACGGATATATACAACAACGAATGGTGGAAATACATGGGCAATAGTTAACCCGGCTCCTACTGATTATGATTATAATAATATAGCTGATGTGAGCTTTATAAGTACAGATACCGGCTACATAGCGCTTAGAAACACCCCTTATCAAACTGATGGCGTTTTTAGGACAGATAATGGAGGTAACAATTGGACCAGGGTGGGCGGTACGCAGCCCTTTTCCAAACTTTTTTTTCTGAATAATAAGCTCGGCTATGCAGTTAACTATTCTACATTTTTCCGCACAATGGATGGTGGTGTTTCATGGACACAAGTGACGCCGGATTACGATTATGTAGAAATAACATCCTTGTATTTTGTGAATCCCTCGAAAGGTTTCATCACCGGAGCACAAGGATATCTTAAGATGACCATAGATAGCGGTGTTACATGGACCAAAATCCCCATTGACCAGAGTATTGTTGGCAGCATAGATGTAGCGGCAATAAAATTCTACACTGATAAAATCGGCTATATTACTGATAAATTGGGAAGGATATTTAAAACAGCCGATGGAGGTTATAATTGGTACTTTTCAGCAAGAGCATTCACTGAACTCTCATCAATTGATTTCCGTAGTGACTCTACAGTAGTCTTTGCTGGTCTTTATGGTGCTATAGTAGCAGATAGAATTGATACCTACGGAATAGACTCGATCAAGGCTGCTCTATTACCGTGCAGTATTCAATTATCAGGCATTGTAGCAGCTCCACTTTCACAAGTGGATAGCATATTCTTTGAATACGGAAATAATGCTTTTAACAGGAGCGTAAAGGGTAATCCGTCATCCGTCAAAGACAGTGTAATAAAATCTTCAGTAGCGGTGTATGATGTTTCAATGGATACCTCATATAAGTTCAGAATGAAGATTTATTCAAAGGGGACATTTTATTACTCTGATGAAGGGAGTTTTACACCCCAAACGACAGTTCCAAAGCCCCTGATTACCGCGTCATATAACTTACTGACATCATCCTATACATCCGGCAATCAATGGTATCTTAATGGTGATCCTATACCAGGAGCAACGGAGCAAACTTATGCCGTTACAAAGGCCGGAAAATATTCTGTGACTGCAGTACAGGATGGTTGCATAAGTCCGCACTCCGACGAATACAATTTCTCGAGGGTTCCGTTACCGCTGCATCGCACCAGCAGATTGATTGCTGCATTTCCTAATCCTGTAACAAATGGAGTATTAACGATAGCAACAACACCTGCTTATTCAGATCTCACGCTAGTTATTTACGATATATATGGAAGAGACGTTGCGAGGCAAAAACTTTTAAAAGGCGTCAGTCGTATTTCTATGGAAAGGCTTGTGAAAGGCATATATATTCTGAAAATTGTCGATAACGAAAAAAATGTTCAGCTTTTGACTGACAAGATTATAAAACTTTAAAGAGATTAAGTGAGTAACTTAGAGTCGTCGAATCAACAAATTTTTTAAAAATGAAATTTTCACTTCTTACAGTTACTTATGGTGGCTTATGGTACAAAGGCAAAGCCCTTTCTGTAGAACAACAAGTTCATAAAGCAAAAGAATTTGGTTTTGATGGATTAGCTATTGAAGCAAAAAGACCCGTAGCCTCTCCTATTGATTTGAACACAGCCGATAGAAAACGGATTAAATCCGTTGCCGCTGATGAAGGAATTGAGTTGGTTGCTGTTGAAAGTTTAAGTGATTTCTCAAGTAATATCATGGAGCTGCGTGAAAACAATTTATTAATGATGCGCAATGTGCTGGATCTGGCCAGCGATCTCGGAATAAAAATGGTAAAAATTTTTGCAGCGTGGCCCGGGATTATAGATGAAGAAATGCCGGCAATGTACGCTCCCTATGACCGGGGAAATTTTTTCAAACCGCTCTATGCGGCGGATTTACGCATTTGGCAACGCTGCGTGGAAGGCATTCGGGAAGTAGGAAAATGGGCAGATGATAAAGGCATAACATTGGTATTACAAAACCATGGCCCTGTTCTTTCACCTGGTTATGAAGATGTATTGGCAATGCGTAATGAGGTTGGTAATGAAAACATCAAACTTTGCCTCGATGTACCGATGTTCTTAAACCGCCAGGAAACGGATTATGTACGCGAATCGGTTAAAAAATGCGGTGACCTTATCCGTTATACCCATTACGGCGCCTGGAATTTTAGCGAAACAGAAGACGGAGAAATAGTTTTGGATCCTGCTCCGGGCCATGGAGGACAGATTAACTACGAAGCTTTTTACTAAGCCCTGTATCAGCATGGATATGATGGATACCTGACATCCGAATATTGTTTACCTGTGCTTCGTAATCACAAACTTTGCGGAATAGAAGAGATAGATGCGGCCACGAAAAGAGGTTTAAAATATATGAAGCAATTACTAAAAAGAGTAAGCACTTCCAAAAAGGCCACTCAAAAAAAAGCGTCAATAGTTTAAGTAATTCAGAGATACCAATAAGGGCGTTCAGTTAAAGCAAGGTAAACAATATCTCCCCGTTTTATTCTTTTATCAGTAGAAAAGACTTTTATTATTTGACTTCCCGTTTCCACTTCAATTGAATAGTAGCTACCGCGAAACTGGCAATCTTTCACTTTTCCTTCCCATGCCGTTTGCCGTGGATTAAGCAATACTTCCTCCGGGCGACAAAAAATTCTTCTATTGTAATTTGAATTATTGACTGACTCAATCAAATTGTATTCACCCAGCAAAGCCGCGCAATATTCATCTACGGGATTGTAATAAATTGTTTCCGGGTCTCCCTGCTGGACGATAATACCGTTTTTCATTACGATTATTGTATCTGCCCACCCCAATACATCCGTTGCATCATGTGATACTATCATGCAACTTATATTTAAACGACCTTTCAGGTCCTTTAATACCGACTTTATAATGTTCTTATGAATTGTATCCAGGTTTGAAAAAGGCTCATCCAGTAATAACAATTTGGGAGATGCGGTTAATAATTTCGCCAGGGCTATCCGTTGCCTCTCTCCTCCTGAAAGCTGGTCTGTCCTCCGGTTTAATAAATGCTCAATCTTGCAGACAGAATACAAGGTTTGCGCTTCCTTCTCTGTAAGTTCATTTGCATAGCTAAGTATTTCATGAACATAATAGTTATTTCTTAATTCAAAATGCTGGGATAAATAAGCGATTCCCGGATGACCTGGCAGTAATTTTTCATCCGGTCCTTTTACTCTTTTACCTTCAAAAAATATCTGCCCTTTGTCTGGTTGGGCAAAACCACCGATCATTTTCAGTAAAGTCGTTTTGCCTGATCCGGTTTCCCCTGCAATAGCTATACTCTGAAAAGGCAGTTGATTGAAGGAAATATCTTTCACAGCAAAAGCCTCATTTATCCTCTTGCTTATTCCCGATACTATTAAAAAAGCCATCAGCGAAAATAAATCATAGCCTGAATTCGTAGTATTTAATTTAGAATTTATACTATTGATCTTAGTGCAGGAAGATATACCTCAGTTTCATTTTTTTCCATAAAAAGCCAGCAGATGTGGTATACCTTGATCTATCATTCTTAATTTTGGGCATGCAGCATATTAAAAACATCATTTTTGATCTCGGTGGCGTTATCCTGAATATCGATTTCAAAAAAACGGAAGAAGCATTCAAACAATTAGGCCTCGATAATTTTTCCAACCATATCAGCCAGTTTCACATTACTGATTTTTTTCGGCAATATGAAACCGGGCAAATTGACGATGATGAATTTGTTAAAGGAATTGCCGGCCTGATGGAAAATCCGGTAGAAAGTCAACAGATCATCAAAGCATGGAATGCTTTATTACTCGATTTTCCTCCCGAACGGATTGAGTTATTAAAAAGGCTGAAGAAAAAATATCGCCTTTTTCTTTTAAGCAATACTAATTCTATTCATTTAAAAGAATTCAACCAACGATTGTTTAATGAATACGGGGTTTATTTAGAAGATTTGTTTGAAAAAGCCTACTACTCCCATACGGCAAAACTGCGCAAGCCGGAAGCCGCCATTTATGAAATGGTATTGAACGAAAACAACCTGATACCGGAAGAAACTTTATTTGTTGATGATACCGCCGCTAATTTTCCTGAAGCTGAAAAGCTTGGCATCAGGATACATCATGTAAAACCCGGCACATCTATATTGAATATTGCTCTATGATCCAAGGCTGGATTTACAAATTACATCTTTTGCGAAAAAGCCCTGCTACGTTTCCCTTTTCCGGCACTACGAAAACTATTGTTAGCAGGGGTTATTACCTGAACAGGTCCGCTATGCAGTAGACTATTATCAAATGGATGTCCTTTTACAACAGGTATTGTTTTCTTAATCAATTTCTGTATATCCGTTAAAAATACCTTTTCACTCCAATCACAAAAAGAAATAGCTGTTCCACTTGCACCAGCCCTGCCTGTTCTGCCAATACGGTGAACATAGGTTTCAGGAACATTCGGTAGCTCATAATTAAGAACATGCGTTAATTCATCAATATCGATACCCCGGGCTGCAATATCCGTCGCCACCAGCACACGGGTTTTTCTGTTTTTGAAATTATTCAATGCGGTTTGCCTTGCATTCTGTGATTTGTTTCCATGAATCGCTTCCGTACGAATTCCTTCCCTGCTAAGGCTCCTTGCTAATTTATCTGCCGCATGTTTCATTTGCGTAAATACCAGCAGTGTTTCGATCCGCTCGTCTTTTAGTAATTGTATAAGCAGGGATAGTTTATTCTGCTTTTCTACAAAATAGACGGATTGATTAATAATCTCAACGGTTGACGACACCGGTGTTACTTCCACCTTTGCCGGGTTGGTTAATAATATCGAGGCCAATTGTTTTATTTCGGGTGGCATTGTCGCCGAGAAGAATAAGGTTTGCCTTTCTGAGGGCAATTTTGAAATGATACGCTTTACATCATGTACAAATCCCATATCCAGCATACGATCGGCTTCATCCAAAATAAAATACTGGATTTCGTTGAGAGAAATAATACGCTGCTGCATCAGGTCCAACAAACGGCCCGGTGTGGCAACAATAATATCAACGCCCGCCCGTATCGCCCTCACCTGGCTATGTTGGGGCACACCACCAAAAATTACCTGGTGCCTGAACGGTAAATACCTCCCATAGGCAAGCAAACTTTCGCCAATCTGGATAGCTAACTCACGTGTAGGGGTAAGTATCAATGTTTGCAAATGATGATACTGCTTCTTTTCAATTTGACGGCGCTCCTGCATTAATTGCATTACCGGAATTGTAAAAGCGGCTGTTTTGCCGGTACCGGTTTGGGCACAGCCTAATAAATCCTTTTTTTGTAAAATAAGCGGTATTGCCTGCTGTTGAATAGGCGTAGGATCATTATATCCTTCTTTTCGAAGAGCCTCTAATACAGGCTCGATGAGTTGTAAATTGTTAAATGACACAAACTAAAAATTGATTATAAAATGTGATAAGGCTATCCTTTAAAATGGATACTTTATCCGCCTTAGGTTAAAACATCACACATATTTGAGGAGAACTAAGACTACACAAACAGAGAGAGGAATAACTTTAAGAGCTATAAAGATACAATTCTTTTTTGTATTTACTAATTCCTGCGAAGAAATTGATCCGGCAATACTATTAGCGATGGGATCGAAAAGGAATACAGATCGCCGTTAGATAGTAGCAAGGTCACAAAGGAAACGGAGAAATAAGGAAAGGCTTCTTAAAAAACTCTCCAAGTAGTATTCAGCTTACATAAGCAATGTAATGAGAATTTCGTTTTTAAGATCATCTGCCTTTTTGGTAGTTTCGGTATCGACCAGCACACCAAGATTGGTAGATATAAATACATAAGTTTTGTGAGAAGGGATATATAATAGACCGCAACCTGCGCCAATTCCCCCACCGCCATGTCCGTATGCCGGTATTCCTTCCAGGTCAAAATAAATCATACCCATACCATAGCGGTTACGGCCTTTTTCATCTTTCACAAAATTCAGCATCTCTTTTAATGATTCCGGCTTTAAAATCTTTCCTTCCATAATTGCTTTTAGAAATTTTACTGCATCGACAGGAGTACACACCAACCCATCATCTCCTTTTGAGGAAGCAACTGTTACCTGCTGTAATTTTGTAAAATTGGCGGGACGACCAACTGCTAATATATCCCAATACGATTGCGGAAGATTCAATCCACGGAGATAGTTATGATCTAAACCATAGTAAGTATTTTTTAAACCTAATGGTTTTAAAATATTTTGCTGTATAAACGCTGCATGATTACCAGTCAATGCATCACCAATCAATGACAATAAAAGATAATTGGTATTGGTATACCTGTATTTGCTCCCGGGCACAAATTGCAACTCTTCACCGCCAATACTTTTCAAACAGTCTTCCTGTGTAAAATAGTCGGAAGGGTGCATCATAACATGATTGACAAAGGAAGGATTACTGTTATATTCCGGAACCCCTGATGTCTGGTTCAGTAACATTCTAACGGTTATCTTACCTGCATCCTTTATATACCTGCTGTATTTTACAGGAAGGTATTTTGTCATCGGGTCGTCAAAGTCTATTTTACCCTTCTCTTTCAATAACAAGATCTCTGTTGCCATATACATCTTGGAAACGCTTTGGATATACTGCAGGTGACAGTTCTCCATAGGTGTCTTTTCTTCCAGGTTGGCATAGCCGGAGCTACTTGTCCACCATCCTTCTTTTTCTGTATAGACAGCGATAGCGGTACCAGGCAGGATCGCATCTGTATATTTTTTTATGATAGAATCAATCGCCTTTGCTTTTGAAAAGCGGGGATTGATTGTTATGCCCAGATCACAGATCGTCTTTTTATTCTGTGCGTTCGATAAAATACATCCCGAAATTAAAATTGCAAGAACTAATATCTTTTTCATCATTGATTTTTTAGGCAATAGCGATCAGGAAAAATTTTACATCATGATATTGAGATTCCCATTTCATAAAACAACCAGTTGCTGGTGCAAGCGTTGTAATGTTTCACTGGCATCTTTACAAAAACCCGGATGTACAACCGAAGTTTGTAATACCGTACTTCTCTTTGCCGTGAGCCAACGGAAGCGGGAGGCCATATCCAATGAAGCAATAGGACCGCCTTCTTTATCCCCCAAACTTATTTTTTCAAATGCTTCAAGATGCTTTTTTACTTCAGTACTATCTATATCGGGAAACAGTGTTTGCAAGCGTTTTTCATCCAATGTATAAACAGTTTGTAAAAACCGCAGTTGTTTAGAATAAAGGATGACACCCACGTTGAGGAACTCTTCACGCTCCACACGCGGTACTATACGGATAATCGCATATTCAAATAAGTGATTGTCTTGCATGGTTTGCTTCGTTTACAAAAATAGTTGAGTGCTTTATCCTGTTGGTTAAAAAATTCACATATACCTCTCTCTTCTCAGAAGCAGTTTCTTTGTTATCAGTAGCATTTAGCCAAACTTCTGGAACCGCTTCCACAATAGATCTTAATTTATCAATCGTCAATAATGCAGTTAAATCTTTATCCGCTTTTTCAATTTCGGATGCCTGCGTAAGTAAAACATGGTCTTTTATTTGGGTAAATGGCTTTTCAGATTGTTCTTTCCAGTTGTTCCATGAATGATGGAAATATAAAGATGCTCCATGATCAATCAACCAAAGTTCATTATGCCAGGTAAGCATATTTGTATTTTTCGTGGTACGGTCTACGTTAGTCAGAAATGCATCAAGCCATACAATGTGGGATGCCTTTGCAGGATTTAATTTAGTTACTGCCGGATCGTAGGTAATGGCCCCCGATAGATAATGAAGGCCGAGGTTCAGGCCTTCGCTGGCGCGAAGTAAATCTTGTATTTCCTCGTCTGGCTCGGTACGTCCGAAAGCTTCATCCAGGTTCGCAAAAACAATTTCAGGAACTTTAAAGCCGGCAGCTCTTGCAATTTCTCCGCCAATAAAATCTGCAATTAATGCTTTCGCCCCCTGTCCAGCGCCACGAAACTTTACTACATATAAAAAGCCATCATCTGCTTCCGCAATAGCAGGTAAAGAACCTCCTTCGCGCAGGGGGGTTACATAGCGCATTACCTGCACTGTTCTTATTTCTGGTTTAACCGTTGTCATTGATTTCATCCTGAGAAACAAAAATATAGCTTCCCTATGTATTTTGGAGAAATACCAATTGGTCCAAAGTCAGATTTCAAAATAAAGATGATTGTGATTGGAGCATTTAGGATTAAAAGCGGCTTTGCAATGCGGGCATTGATAGGTACAATTAAAATATTCTTCGATAGTTAACTCCTTCCTGCAATTACCACAAAGAATCGCTTTTTGATTGAATTCTTCCTTTTGCCACCTCACAACTTCGTGTCCCGCTTCTTCCATATGGCAGAAATAGCAGGGATAATATTCATTGCAGCATTTGAATTTTATAGCGATAATATCAAAAGATGAATGATAATGAACGCAACGGGTTTGATTGTCTGTAGTTTTACCTTTTACTACCATATTGATGAGTAAAGTTAAGTAAGCACAAGTGTGCGACGCAACAAAAGCTGACCAAAGCAAAATTGCCGGGACAAAAATTATTTTACTTCAAAACTATAAATGCCCGCCAAAAGAAACTCTTTATATATGTTCCCGATAGCTGTTTGTTTTTGTCCATTTTTGTAAACCGTTTGCTTAGCCGGAATATCCAAAACTAAAGACGCTGTAGAATTAGCAGGAATAGTTACAGTATAAACTATTTTCTTACCATTCCGTTTCCATTCTGATTTGATAATTCCATATGGCGATTGGTGCGATGCATTAAAATGATCAAGACCTGAAACAAAATAAGGATGCAATAAAATATTTTTAAATCCCGGACTTGACGGATCAGGTTTAATGCCGCCTAATGCTTTATACATCCAGGCCCCTATTTCTCCAAACATGATATGGTTCATCGAAATATCCGAGCCTGCATTGATCGGCCAATTCTCATACAAGGTTGTTGCGCCATTGGCAATCCACCAGCCCCATGATGGAAATGTTTCCCGCGAAGCCAGTTTATAAGCAAGATCTGCATAACCATTTTCACTCAAAGCATTTAATATCGCTTTTGTTCCCAGCAACCCGACATCGAGTTTTAGACTGTCTGCTAACACTCTCCTGGCTAGACTTGCAGCTACTTTCGTTTTCATATCATCAGGCACCAATCCCCAATACAAAGGCACACTCAATTCAGTTTGCACACCTTTATTGTATATACCCCTTGTCTCGCCGAGGTATTTTTTATTAAATGCATCTTTTATTTTTTGTGACAGCGCCGTATAGGAATCATAGTCATCTGTTTTACCAAACAATCTTGCCGCTTCCGCCAATATCTTTACATCGGCATAATAATAGGCGGTAGAAGTTAGTTCAATAGGCGATTGTGATTTAACCGGTATCCAGTCCCCTAATCCCCATGTGGTTAACCCGGTCGGGTAATTTAAATTGATATAATCAACATACCGTTTGATATTATCATAGCAATCTGCCAGTAATTTACTATCACCATAAAACAAATAAATATTCCAGGGAATAATAGCAATCGTGCTGGTCCAGTCAGGTCCGTTGCCCCATTCATACCCCCAGCCATCCGTTGGTACAATAGAAGGTAATACTCCGTTAGGTTGTTGCTCATCACGGTGATCAGCCATCCATTTTTCGTAAATAGTAATACCATCGAAACTGTACAAGCCTGTTTCACTGGCTGTTTGTCCATCGCCGGTCCATCCATTCTTTTCCCGTTGCGGGCAATCTGTCGGGTAACCGAAAAGGTTAGACAGGTAAGAGTTGTTTGTTGCTGACCATATTTTATTAATAGTAGTGTTGGAAGAATTAATTGCTCCAACGGGTGTAACATCGCTATGCATGAAATAACCAACGAGGCTTTCTTTTGTTAATATTACCGGTTTATTACTTGTTACTTCTATATATTGAAAGCCTTTATAGTTGAACCTGGGCATAAACGTTTCTTCTGACCCATCCCCTTTCAATATATAAATATCTGTTTGGAATGGATCTTTATCATCAGTAGGGCGATAATGAACATTAATATTGGATTGATCAACCCGGCCATTTTTATACAATCTTTCGCCATGTTTTAAATAAAGTATAGTTCCGGACTCCCCCTTCAGTTTTATTTTGCTTACCCCTGCAATATTTCTTCCAAGATTAAATACATAAACGGTATCACTGAATTTATTCATTGACACAGTAGGTATTTCTTCAACAGCACGGATGGGACTTAATGCCTGCGCGACAATATTCTGTGAGGGAGCCGGCGCAAAGATCACATCATTCCAGGCACTGTCATTCAACGGGCTTTCATTCCAATAAGGGATTTCTTTTGTCGCATCATAATGCTCTGCGGTATAAATACTGTTAAATATAACTGGGCTTAGTGTCGTTTTCCAGTCTTTCCCTGTTTTAATTATTTCTATTGAACCATCAGCATAGGTTATGCGCAAATCCATGCAGAAAGACGGCCGTGCCCGCCACGGAGCTTCATGAAAATACCAAACAGCAGTTGATTGATGATTATACCAGCCATTACCTAATAATACACCGATAGCATTGTTGCCTTTTTGTAATTGTTCAGAAACATCATATGTCACATATAAATTACGCCGGTCAAATCTTGTGTACATCGGATCAAGGCGATGATCACCGATACGCTGGCCATTTATATACAGTTCATACAAACCCGCCACAGCGATATAAGCCCTCGCAGAAACAATCTTCTTATTAACAGCAAATGATTTTCTGAAGTATGGCGCGGGTTTCAGATTAATATCTCTGGTATCCTGTATCCATGCCCCCTGCCAGTTCTTCATTTGCAGCATGCCCGTTTCAAAATTGGCAACCGGCGAAACAATAGCGATACCATCTTTGTCCCAAACCTTTACCTGCCAGTAATACTT
>JAFDYH010000106.1:12912-23461 GCA_018267535.1 Bacteroidota bacterium | reverse complement strand
CTCCAGGTCTGTACCTTTATCTTCAGATCCACCAATTGCAATTAGTTTTCCTTTGGGTTCACTCATTTACTATAGTTAGGTTAGCGACAAAAATAATTGAAAACAAATAACGAAAAAGTAACAACCTTCAGTATGTGGAAATGTGGGTAAAAACTAATGATGCTCATGGCCAATTGACTCATTTTGTCTCCTAAGTTAGGCTCGATCGCGTTCTGCTACCCCAAAATATTTTTTTACAACGAAATAAACAATCACCCCGATAACGGCAATCAATGTTCCCATTAACGCAAACCACCCTGTAGACACAAAAAGGTACAGCCACACAATAATTGATAATATGACAGGCAAAGGATACAACCACATTCTGAATGGCAACGACTCACTGCCCAATCTTTTTCTTAATAAAACAACGCCTATTGACTGACCGATAAACTGAACGAGTATGCGCATTGCCAGTATTGCACTGATTGTTTGTTTTAGTGAAAAACTTAAAGCAAATACAATAGCCAGGCCAGCAATAAATAATAACGACACATGAGGGAAATTTTTTGTCGGATGAAGCCTTGCGAATATTTTAAAAAAATTACCATCGGCAGCGGCTGCATAGGGTACTCTTGAGTAACCGAGTAATACTGCAAACAAGGAAGCGAAAGCAATCCATAAAATCAATCCGGTTGCTATCCTTGCAGGCATAGCCCCATATATTTTTTCAAAAAAAATGCTCACTATAAAGTCATAGCGCTGCGCTTCCTGCCAGGGAATAACAGTTGCAACACTCCAATTCAAACCAAGATATAAGACGGCAATCCCAATGATGGATATGTAAATACTCCGCGGAATATTTTTTCCGGGGTTCTTTATTTCGCCACCCAGGTGGCAAACATTGTAATAACCCAAATAACTATAAATCGTCTTCACACCTGCTTGACCCAATGCCAACCAGAAAGCAGCTTTAAAAAAATCATGGGTATCTTCCGGCCAAAAGGAATAATCAACTTGTTTGTGCGTAAGCCCGCTGATAATTATCCAGAGGATTGTAAAAATTGTAACTGACCATAGTAAAACGGATATACGACCAATCGATTCTATTTTTTTATACAACAAAATGACGAGTAGCAAAATAACAAAGACAGCAATATACTTCTGTTGCGCAAAGGTTACAGGTATTAAGTAACGCAGGTATTGAGAAAACCCGATTGCACCGGAGGCAACTACCAATGGCGCCTGTATACTGGTTTGCCATACAAATAAAAAACTCATCAGCCTGCCACCTTTTTCCCCAAATGCTACCCGATGAAAATTATAAGTACCGCCTGCTAATGGATATTTAGCGCCTAATTCGCTCCAGATCATCCCATCTATGAAAGCAATTACGGCCCCTAATATCCATGCCCAGAAAAATAAAGGAGAATTAAAGAAACCAATGACCATCGGTATCACAACAAAAGGACCAATGCCGACCATATCAATCATGTTAATGGCAGAGGCCTGCAGCAATGTGATCTTTCGGTTTACCTGAATAGAAGACAAATAATTTTCCGGTTTATCGTTTTTAGTAAATCGTTTCTGTCGACAACTACTTTTAAAAAACAAAAATTGTTGAATATTAGCCTTTGTTTCTTTGTATTTTTAGTTGCCTGGCATGAAATCAAGCTTTCGCAAATACAGTAATGCCTTCTACTAACAAATCAAGCTGCTTAACTGTTGTATACACATTGGGCGTTACGCGGATACCATGAATATTTTCCCATTCAATACCGACAACATGTATTTTATACTTATCCAGCAGAAATGCATCCAATTCACCGGCTTTCTTCCCATCAATACCTATATTTCCTATTGCACAGCCATACTTAGGATGTAGCGAAGTATTGATCTTTACTTTCGGAACATCTTTTACTTTTTCCATCCAGTAATTCTTCAGGTAATGTAACCTTTTTTCTTTTCGCTCACTGCCGATCATTTCATGAAACTCCAACGCCTTACCTATTGCCTGTTCTATAAAAAAAGGTCTTGTGCCGAGGTTTTCAAACTTTCGAATATCTTCTTTTAATGGATTATCACTCGTAGCAAATAGTGGATAGATCGTTTTTATTTTCTCTTTCTTTACATAAAGCATACCACTGCCAATAGGTGCATATAACCATTTGTGCAAACTGCTGGCAAAATAATCCGCATCAAGATCTGGTATTTTGAAATCAAAATGTGCGAAGCTATGAGCGCCATCTACAATTACTTCAATATTTTTTTTATGCGCTTCCTGTGCAATTTTTCTTACTGGTAAAATCTGTCCGTTCCAGTTAATGATATGTGTGATATGAACCAGTTTTGTTTTGGATGTAAAAGCATTTACAAACTGCTTCACGATATAATCTTCGTTTTCCGTAGGCAATTCAAGATTTATCCAAACCATTTTTATCCCATCCCTCATTTCTCTTTGCTTATAAGCATTAATCATATTCGGATAATCCTGTTTGGTAGCCACCACTTCATCGCCTGCTTTTAGCTGCATACCGAAAATGACTGTTTCTAATCCTTCTGATGAGTTACGGTTAATAGCGATTTCTTCTTCGCTACAGCCAGCCATCTTTGCCATATTCTTTCGCAATGGCTCCCTGCCCTGGTCAAGAATGCGCCACATAAAATAACTCGGGGCTTCATTACTGTAATCATAATATCGCTTCATGGCATCCTGAACAGTTTTTGGTGCAGGTGAAACACCGCCATTATTCAGGTTGATCAATCCAGGTGAAACGGTAAACGACTGTTGAATATAATACCAGAAATCTTCTTCGCTTGCAAGGTCAGTCGCGGATATACCTTCTGCATTTCTCAATGCAGATTCAAGATTTCTTGACCAGGCCGGTTTTGCAATGGTGGACAATAAAGTGGCAACCGAAAACGCCCCGGCTTTCTGCAAAAAATTTCTCCGTGAAGGGGATGACATATAGTTGGGTTTGATTGAAGTATAAGTCAGATCACCTTGAAGGTAAGAATAAAATGATGACTGATTTACTGGTTTTAACTGCGATCAACTAACTTTCCGTAATATGCCAACCGAAAACCTTTTAGAGCATATCAGGAAGTTTGTTCCCTTTTCCAAAGAGGAAGAAGAAACCCTCCTTACTTATCTAAACGTAAAATCTTTAAAGAAAAAAGAGTTCCTGCTAAAAGAAGGACAAATCTGTATAGCCAACCATTTTGTGGTAAAGGGATGTCTTCGCATGTTTTATATCACAGAAGAAGGAACCGAACAAATGATACAGTTTGCCATTGATAACTGGTGGATGACAGACTATATGAGCTTCGATGTGCAGAAACCATCTCAGTTCAATATTCAAGCTGTCGAAAACACCGAGATTGTGTATCTCGACAAGCAAAAGATGGAAGAGTTATTTTCTAAACTGCCGAAAACGGAGCGTTATTTCCGTATCATTATTCAAAAAGCTTATGCTGCTTCGGTCATGCGGCTGCGATATATTTTTACCCAGTCCGGCGAAGAACGTTTTCTCCATTTCTGCGAAAGCTTTCCTGAGTTTGTACAGCGGGTTCCTCAATATATGCTTGCCTCTTACTTAGGTTTCAGTGCCGAATTTCTCAGCAAAATAAGGGCGAAAAAAATCTAACCTCATTTCTTGAACTAGTTCAAGATTTTCTACTAAATCGTAACGGAAATTTGTATCAACAAAAACAATTCATCATGAATAAGAGACTCAATGTAAAACAAGCCGATCCTTCTGCGTACAAAGCAATGTTAGCCTTCGATGCCTGGTCTGAATCAACAGCGATCAGCACTATACACCGCGATTTAATAAAAATAAGGGCTTCGCAAATCAATGGCTGTTCTTATTGTGTGGATATGCATACAACAGAAGCGAGGGAACACGGGGAAACAGAACGCCGTATTTATGCATTAACCTCCTGGAAAGAAACTCCTTTTTTTACAGGGGAAGAACAGGCCGTATTAGCATTGACGGAGGAGGCAACACTGATCCATAATCGTGTATCAGACAACACATACAATAATGCAGTTAATCTTTTAGGAGAAAAATATGTAGCCGATGTGTTAATGGCAATCATTGTCATCAATGCCTGGAACAGGATTGGTATTGCAACCAATCTTGCCCCGGAGTTAAACTAAATTAGTTTCTGATAACGTATCACGAAGACAAAGAAACAAAGAACAAAATTTTAAAAGCTTCGTCGTTTACTTTGTCTTCTTTGTGTGATTTTTTTCAGAGGACTGCTTTTGATAAACCCTGACATAATCCACAACAAATACATCTGGAAAGATGGTCTTGCTAATTTCTTCTTTTTCCGATGGATATTCCATACTCAATATCATATACTCATCAATATGGGAGATAGCTTGTGTTACTTCGTAAAATTTATAACCATCTACATAGAAAATATACTTATCTGGCGTCCATTCAAGAGCAAATTTGTGAAACCCTTCACTCACTCCTTTTAAATAACTCTG
Organism: Bacteroidota bacterium; assembly: GCA_018267535.1. Classification (GTDB taxonomy): domain Bacteria; phylum Bacteroidota; class Bacteroidia; order Chitinophagales; family Chitinophagaceae; genus JAFDYH01. Next base: position 18,981 of record JAFDYH010000106.1, on the reverse strand, counting down.
CATACCATGTGTTGTTTGCTGGTGCGGGCCATACGCCCAATGTACATTATGCGAAACGATATCTGTCCCTAATTTTTTAAAGAACTCCATAATGTCAATCTCCGCACCATACACTGCAGGATCTTCTCCTTTTGAAATATCAGGTGATTGTATCCAGAACGCCCCCCATACACCTGGCGAACGCTGCAACTTCGCCCTGCATTCATAATATCCGTATTTCGACATAAACAATCCTTGTGTTCCTATAGCACTGCCTAATAAACTATCCCCTTTTTGCAAAGCATACAATTTTAAATACCCATCTTCCACTTTTACTGCTTCTTCGGATACATAAGCAATAGCCCTTTCACCTACACCACGAACTTTCCATTTTGTTGTATCCAGGGCGTTACCATTAAATTCATCCTGCCATGCTAATTTATAACCCAATTTTTCAGGTGAATATTTCTTTTGACTCATCGGCCCCTGTGCCGGTCTTTGTGCAATAACGTTCATCATAAGAATCAGCCAGCTAACAGTAAAAAATAACTTCATCATTATACTATTTTTATTCGGAAATACTTCTTACCAACTCTTCCATATTCTTAACAATTATCGATTCCGTGTCACTGGTTAAAGGAGATGGCTCGCCTAAAAAGATATACGCCTGGTCCACTTCATATCCTTTCGCTTTAAAAGCCGATCCATCCGGCACATAACCTGCTTCTCCATTAGTATAGCCAGCAAAGAGTATATGCAATTGAGGAAATTCCTTCTTCAATTTCAACTGATAACTATTAAACAATTCTCCCTGTATAAAGAAAATCATAGTGCTTCCCAGCTTTACAGCGCCAATACTTACACTTCTTCCATTGGGCAGCTTTGATTCTTTATTTAACCTGGCCTTCATTCGCTCTCCCCAATTATATACGCTTTCCTTCCAGTTAATAAAATCCGTTTTTTGCGCCGATTTTATTTTTACCTGTTCATTAATAAATGATGAATCTATATTCTGATCCCGGTAAGGAAGCAGAATGGTTGCCGAAGCTGTTTTCAACACAACCTTTGTCGTATCATTAGTAAATGTAGAAGATAATACTGCAGTCGCTAGTTTTACGCCTTCACTGTCAGTTGCGGCCAATGATGTACCTAATCCATTAATGGGGTTCACATCGCCGGCAGCCCCGTGCATAAAAAAAGCTTGCCCGCCTGATTTCTTTGCTATTGTTTCCTCGGCCATGCCAACATAATCAGGCGAAACCGCTTTACTCGCAGCCCCGAGGGTAACGGGATGACAGGCATAGTTAAATATAGTAGCAATTACATTTTCTTCTGCATTTATAAATCTCAGTGCCTGTACCTCATGATCACATAAGCCTTCTTCGCTTTTTCCAATTACTGCCTCACCTGTTTTAGGATCAATTGAACGCCGGTTTGTATTCATCATACATGTACCGCTGGCTATTTGCAGCCGGCATGATACAAAATTCTTATCATCCTTAATTGTTTCAATTGCATTTTTTGCAATGATACTTATTGTCCTTTCTCTATACCGGTCATTCGCATCACTGCTATTAAGGTGCATTTCATCCATAATAGGTGTGGAATGCGAATGACTGGACATAATAAATATGTGCGATACCGGGATGCCTGTATTATCGGCAATGACGCTGCGAATATGATCATCGTATTTTTTAGCAACTTCCATCAGGTCGTTAAATACCAGGCAAACTCTTGTTGTATCATACCGCAATACAATACATTTAGTTCGCAATGCCCGGTGAATGGTATCCGACATCCCATTACGATTGGCAAAGCCTGCAAGATATACAGGCTCCAAAGGAGTAATAACAGCAACATGGGTATTGCAAAATAGCCCAAGCATTTGTTTTACCGGCATGGAACAACCTACAATCAAAACGCTGCAAAACAAGAATACAATTTTTGTTACAACCGGTTTCAGTAAAGCCTTTATGATATTCATACCACGTATTTGATATTTAAATCCGAATACAAAGTAATATTGTTGAACAGGGTTCAATTCAGCAGCATTTCATCTACAAGCAATAGATACCTGTCCTTCTTTTTAACATAAGGTTTCGCGATAATTTTTAGACAAGATACCTGTTGAGGCTTAAACTGACCTTCCACTAATCGCAAAGAAGGGGGTTCCTTTTTCTTGGGTAAAGGCGGTTTCATTTTCACCAATAGTTTTAATTGCTTTTCATTTTCGCCTCCCCAGACTTCTACTTCCGCAGGTGGATAAATTCCCGTCGCTTCTTCAACCATATAATGAATGCCAACAGATGAAATTGTAACAGGATTTTTAAATAAGGATACCACTCCCAGATCGTTATTTCTTACACCTGCCCAGTAGTTTGCCCATGCAGGATTATTCGCCCCAATTACACCTAGCTTTGTATCAAAGAAAGTATGTGCCCCGTCGGCCAGGTGCACATTATTCAGCGGATAAAGCAATATCGCACTGTCTGGCTTAAATGTACTTTTCAGGAAATCAAACGTTATTACATCGCTGGAATGCCAACCCTCTTTATACGCTTTTGCTTTTACACTGGTTGTTTTATCCACTTCAGTTGTATTATCAAACACGGGTGATTTAATACTGTCTGGCATTGATCCATCAAGCGTATACCTTATTTCCACCCCTTTTATCGGGTGCTTCAATTGAATCATTATATTTTTATCAAAAACCAAAGTACTGTTCTTCACCTGCGGAGGGTTGAGTGTCAGCGTATCCCTTCCGCCTTCTTTAAATCCTGTTATAATCGCTACGCCGGTATTATCTTTTTGCAATCGCCCAGCTTCAGACTCCGATAAACCAGTATTCCAAACTGAAATTGTCTTTAATCCCTTCATTGAAGGGATTTGTTCTTTTAAATCCTGGTAAGTAAGCCTGGTACCTGATACAGTTAACGTATGAAGGTTTTTTAACGCTGCCAGTTCCTTTAATCCTTTTGCAGTTATGTTTGTAAAATTCAATTCTAATTTGCGCAAATTTTCAAACTCGGCGATTGATTTTATATCATCATCCGTTACAGGAAGTTTGTCAAGATTAAGTGATACAATTTGTTTTTTTATTTCGGCCAGTTCCGATAACTGTTTTGAACTATAAGCAGCCGCATTAAAAACATCAACGGTTAAAGCAGGCGATCCTTTCGCGATAGGACGTATCGTTCTGTAATTAGTATTGAGTTTTTCAATCGTCTTTTCATTGGCTTCAGCGAATTCAAATTTTTCATCAGATATTGGCGCCTGCAAAAAAACGGTAGCGGCTATGCGCAATGAATCCGTAGCGGGTAGGTCAACCACTTTCTTACTAAATTCTGTATTCTCATCAATCCATAATTCAAGTAACAGAGCTTCCTGTTCCGTCAACTGCGGCTTACCTTCAGGCGGCATATGTTTCTTTTCTTCCAAAGGCAAATGAATACGTTGTATCAACAAACTCATTTCCGGATCACCGGGAACAAACAGCTTTCCAGATTTTCCGCCTTTTAATATTGATAGGGAGTCAGCCAATATTAATTCCCCTTTCATTTTATCCGGATTGTGACAGGATGCACATTTTTTTTTCAAGATTGGTCTTATGACATCATCAAAAACAATTGCTTGCTCTATTGGTACAACTTTATTTTCTTCATCCGCTATTACAGGCTGCATAATAAAATTCTCACCATGTGATAAGGAAGCGCCGTAATGACCTGTTATAATCAAGGCAAGTACAATTAAAGCACCGCCAATTTTTAATGAAAAAGGCTTTTGCCATAATGTTTTATTAATCCAATATAAAATGGAGGCCAGGAAGAAAGTTCCCACTCCTGTCCATTTGTGCCACTCCAATGTATTCCCGGCATATCCTTCTTCTCTTGAAAGAAATAAACCCATGAGAACCGTGATGGCGGCAAGCAATGCACCTGCCAATAATAGTTTCTGTGAAAGGTTCAGATAAAACCGGTTCGATTCTTCGGTTATACCAAACCGGAATAGATTGATAACAACTGCCAGTATTAATAAAACAATAGGAAAGTGAATGAGCAGCGGATGCATTCTACCGACGGGTTGCAGCCATTTGGGAACAACCAGCTTGTTCTCAAAAACTAAAAGAAAAACAATGAATATATTGGCAACAATCAGTAATTGTTCTGCAAAAGCAATTAATTTTTTCTTCATTAAATAAACAGTCAATTAAAAAGAGATGATAGAACTTTCAAATATCTTCTATCAGGAATGAGAGGCAAAGCACTCTACCCTTATTGCCTTACTCACAACTTAACTAATAATATCTTTTACTACTTTACCTGATACATCCGTTAGCCTGAACCGGCGGCCCTGGTAACGGAACGTGAGTCTTTCATGATTCAGGCCCATCTGGTTTAAGATCGTAGCCTGAAAATCGTGAACATGCACAGGTTTGCTTGCTATATTATATCCAAACTCATCCGTTTCTCCGTAAACAATTCCGGGTTTTATCCCACCACCGGCCATCCATATACTAAAACAGCGGGGATGATGGTCTCTTCCATAATTATCTTTTGTTAACTCACCTTGGGTGTAGCTCGTTCTTCCAAACTCTCCGCCCCATATTACCAGCGTTTCATCCAATAAACCGCGGTTCTTTAAATCAGTAACCAATGCGGCCGACGCCTGGTCTACATCCTTAGCTTGTTTTGCTATTTCAAATGGCAGGTTGCCATGCTGGTCCCATCCCTGGTGATATAACTGAACGAAACGGACCCCGCTTTCTGAAAGTTTTCTTGCGAGCAAACAATTAGCCGCAAATGTTCCCGGTACCAAACAATCAGGACCATACAATTTTACTATACTATCCGGTTCTTTCGACAAATCCATTACTTCCGGCACTGCCAACTGCATGCGGTAGGCCATTTCATATTGTTTGATTTTTGTTGTTATTTCCGGGTCACCCATTTGTTTATACGACATCTCATTCAACTCCGAAATATTATCAAGCATTTCACGACGGGCTTTCCTGTCCATACCATCCGGATCTCGCAGGTAAAGAACAGGATCTTCTCCTTTACTAAATTGCACACCCTGGTGTACAGAATCTAAAAAGCCGTTAGACCATAGCTTGGAATAAACGCCCTGACCGTTACCAATCCCTCTTGATAATAGTACTGTAAACGCTGGAAGATTCTTATTCTCACTACCCAGTCCATAGCTTAACCATGAACCCATGCTGGGACGATTACCCTGTTGCGCTCCTGTCTGAATAAAAGTCAGAGCCGGATCATGATTGATCGCTTCTGTATATAAGGTTTTAATGATGCAGATATCATCAACAATGCGGGAAGTATAGGGTAAAAGATCACTTATCCATGCCCGGGAGTTTCCATATTGTTTAAAGTCTACGAAAGAACCAACCAAAGGCAGTTTTTTTTGGTCAGCTGTCATTCCTGTTAAACGTTGATTACCTCTTACTGAAGGAGGGATTTCCTTTCCATTCATCTCCCGCAACTTTGGTTTATAGTCAAACAACTCCTGTTGCGAAGGAGCACCATTTTGAAACAAATAAATAACTCTTTTTGCTTTTGGTGCAAAGTGAGGAATACCCGCCGTTATCGCCTCTTCTTCACTTCCGCTGAAAAGATCCGGCATTAATAAAGAACCTAATGCAAGACTGCCAACACCCAAACTCATTGTCGATAAAAACCGCCGCCGATTAAAGGTGAACCCATGCTCGAGTATTTCTTTTTCCATAAAAAGCTTTTTAATACCTGTTGTCTTTCACACAACGAATACAAAGAAGACAAAGTGTACAACGATACGATTTGAAGACTAATCTTTGTTTCCTTTGTACCCGTTGTTTCTTTGCATAAAATATCAGGTTTTCATTATTGTTTCTTCCAGGTTATAAATCGCACTAACCACCCGCATAAACGCTGCTAATGTTTTTTGATCAATACTTTTATCAACCGGGTACTCTCCTACATGCAACGTCTTTGTTGCCGTCTCCTCATTCATCGTCTCTTTTTGCTTTTGATAATATTTCAGCAACACATCCAATTCTTTTTCGTCAGGTCGCCGGCAAACAATCAAGCGGAATGCTTT
>JAFDYH010000106.1:0-12894 GCA_018267535.1 Bacteroidota bacterium | reverse complement strand
GACGCTTCCAGCACAGTCGGATCATTCATCATCACCAATGCCTGTAGCGGCGTATTGGTTTTTAACCTTCGCACTTCACAAACATCCCTGTTGCTTGCATCAAAGATGGCCATTGATGGAGGAGGAACAGTTCGTTTAATCAAGGTGTACATGCCACGACGATACAACTTTTCACCATGATCTTGTATATAAATAGAAAGCAAGCCCCGCCCCGATGTTGCCCCTTCCCATAAGCCGGCAGGCTGGTAGGGCTTAACGCTGGGCCCTCCTATCGTCTTGTTTAAAAGTCCGCTGCTGGCAAGCACTTCATCTCTTATCAACTCTGCGGCTATACGGTACCGTGGCCCACGGGCCAGGTAAATATTTTCAGGGTCTTTATCCAATTTCTCTTTAGTGACTATAGCTGATTGCTTATACGTCGCAGACAACAACATCTTTTTTACTAATCGCTTTATATCCCAATCATGCTCCATAAAATCTACGGCAAGCCAGTCGAGTAAAGCCGGATGAGTTGGCAATTCTCCCTGCATTCCAAAATCGCCGGCTGTTTTCACGATTCCCCTTCCAAAAAATTCCTGCCATAATATATTCACGTACACTCGTGCTGTCAATGGGTTTTGTTTATCAAACAACCATTCAGCCAGGCCAAGTCGGTTTTTGGGATAGGATGCATTAAACGGAAGAATAGATTCAGGAGTACCGGGCAACACCGAATCACCCGGTGCATCATAATTACCCCGTTTAAGAATATGCGTTTTCCGCATACTATCAAGGTCACCCATTACTGATACAATCGTACAGTTGGTATCCGTTTTATTTATAAACTTCAATACATTTTTTGCTTCATCAGGACTTATTTCAATCATCGGTTTCTTGGCATAGGTTTCAGGGCCCCCTATTACGGATTCAATGCCAACTTCTCTTACACTATTAAAAAAAGCAAATACCTGGTAATAATCCTTCTGTGTGAAAGGATCGTATTTATGATCGTGGCAATGGGCACACTCTAAAGTAATGCCCAATAAGCCTTTTCCAAACAAATCCGTACGATCAGTAACATACATTGTTCTGTACTCTTCCGGAATCACTCCACCTTCTTCTGTTATTTTATGGTTGCGGTTGAAACCTGTAGCCAGCAATTGTTCCTTGGTCGCATTGGGTAATAAATCACCCGCCAATTGCCAGGTTACAAAATCGTTATAATGCATATTTTCATTGAAAGCATGGATCACCCAGTCCCGCCAGGGCCATTGTGTACGATAACCATCATCCTGATATCCGTGTGAGTCTGCATATCGTGCAATGTCCAGCCAATGTATCGCCATTTTTTCTCCATATGCTGGTTGCTGCATTAGTTTGTCCACCATTTTTTCATACGCACCCTTACTGTTATCAGCAAGAAATTCATCCATTAGTTGCAAAGAAGGAGGCAACCCTGTAAGATCAAGGCTGATTCTTTTTAATAATCGTTCCTTGTCCGCTTCCTCATTCGGCTTCATTCCCTTCTGTTCTATCTTTTGCAGAATGAAATAATCGATTTCATTTTGTGGCCAGCTCTTCATACTTACTTCAGGAAGGGGGGATTTTTTAGGTGGGGCAAAAGCCCAATGCTTTTCATATTTCGCTCCCTGTTCAATCCATTTTTTAATTAATGCAACTTCATGTGGCGTTAATGCGGGCAGGTTAGAAGCAGCAGGCGGCATCACTAATTCAGTATCTGTTGTAGAAACGCGAAGGAACAATTCCGATAATTCTGGCTTACCTGCTACCAGCGCATGTGCACCAGGATGTTCTTTTAATGCCGCAAAAGCACTTTCGGGTTTATCTAACCGTAAATCCGCTTTTCTTTTATTCGCATCAGGACCATGACAGGCATAACATTTATCGGAAAGGATGGGCCGGATATCAAAATTATAACTGACTTCTTTGGGTAAACTTTCAGAACTGACGGACCCTGATTTATGACTGCACTGAAAAGCAACAGATATAATGAACAAAAGAGTGACGAAGTAAAATATTATTTGTACTTTTTTCATACCGCAAGACGCTTCACAGATTGAATGCAGGTTATCGAACCAAGATATATTTTACATTGCTTTTCGTGTCATGAGCTGTGCTGCAAATCAAGCACTATAACTCTTTAAGTTACGAACGATTTCCCAGTATTAAAAACAGAAATAAAAAAAGGCAGATAATTGCCAATCTATAAATAAGAGCTTAGTATCTAAAACTTTTCAATGGCTCCGGCCGGAATGTATCTTTCTGCAAGCCTATCTTTTTATAGTCAATGCCATTAAACCCATGTTTATATCCTTCCGGTTTTATTCTGAAATCTCTTTTATCAGCATCATAAATACCAGGGTTGTTTTTAACAATAAAATCTTTATTGCTCAGCGGCCCTTCGTCTGGTTTGCCAATAATGTTATCCCGGCTTTGTACAATAGTAAAATCAAGTTTATCCAATAAATCCATCCATCTTCCCGAATAAGAAATATTGCTGAATATCCTGTTGTTCTTTGCTATGGCAGGCTCATCACCATATAAGGAAAGCAACACGGGATATTTTACAGAATACGGAGGTTTATTATAATTCATTGCATCCATTCTTTTGAATAACGTACTGTCCGTTCCATCAAAATAATATTTTGCCCAACCCAATCCCCGCGAGTCAACATGAATTGCAACATGGCAGCCTGTAAAAATGTTGTTACTAACGATATTATCCCGGCCGCCGCCAATCATAATGCCTCTTGCGCAATTATTAAATATATTTCCTTCCACAATAGATCCGCTCGCCCAGTCATCCAGGTAAACCGCGTTTACATCATGCTTCCCTTGCCCTTTTAAATCATGAAAATAATTATAGCGGATAGTATTTCCCCGTTCTGTCCAGTCACGGCCCATATAGAATGCCCCAACATCGCCGGTTTCCAAAGCAAGATCATGCATCTCGTTGTATTCAATTATATGTTCATTACCTGAAAGAAGGATACCAGTACCGGGACCGTTATAAATTAAATTATTCGAAATACGGTTGCCAACGCCTGATATAATAATACCCGGCTGATAAGTTCGGATCCACTGTGCAAAATCATGAATATTGTTATTGATTACATAGTTACCTGCCGGCGCCAGTGTTTTGCGGTCGCCTCCGCTTACAACAATTCCGCCTAATGCCAAGTCATGCATATCGCAACTTGATATACCATTGTTTGTTCCGCCCTCAATACGTACCGCAATATCACCAAGGTTACTAAATGTACAGCCTGCTACTAAGTTGTTTTCTCCTTCTTTTATTACTATTGCGCTGCCCTGCGAATAGTCGAATGATAAACGCTCAATTCTAATCCGCGAAGTATGATCCAGTTCTATCAAAGGTTTTTGCTGAAGCGATACAAAAACATCTGCCTCATTTATCGATGATGGTGGCCAGAACAATAATAAGCCGGAACTACGATCAATATACCATTCACCAGGCCGGTCAAGCTCTTCCAGAACGTTTGCCGCATAATATCGTTGCTCTTTGCAATAACCATAATTTGAATGAGGAGGCTTTATAAAAATTTCATGTGCGGTTGTGTCTATTGAAAGTATATTTAAGTATTCATCATACCAATCCCATACCCAATAACCATGAAGAACAATATTCTTAGTATCAGACCAATTGGATGGACGATTCCCGCTGTAAGTAAACCGCCCATAATGCCTACCTGATGGAGTTCCAAAACGTGTATTTTGCGCATCGCCTTTAAATACCAATAACCCATTTTGTGGTACATCTGCAATTTTTACCCAGCCTTCATTCGGCCAGCGGGCTGGTTCCATTTTTTTGCCATTGAAGAAAAGCTCAAGTGCGGGGCCACCACGGTTTATGATTTTTCCAAAATCAGTAATACCAGAATTTTTCAGATCCACCTGCAGGATATTATCGCGATAAAGTGGATTTATTCTCTTTAAGATATCAGGATCATTGATAGAATGAAACCCTTTTATTTCTTTACCACCGGTAAGATGTACACTCTCATTTTTATAGGCGCTGAATGTTATTCCTTTAATCCTTTCATTGCCTGTTTTACCGGAAAAGTATAGCGGTTGCTCTATTTTGTAAACACCTTTACGTAAAAATATTTTTACTTCATTGTCAGTTGTCAATGCATTTTCATCCAACGCTTCAACTGCCTGTTTTGCTTTTTCAAGTGTTCTGAAAGGGCCATCTGTTTGGTTCTTTACAGGATCACTGAATTTACCAGACCATTCATCATTACCAAGTGGAGAAACAAAGAACGTAGTTTGTGCACACGTCAGCATTGGTATTTGCAAAATGGTAAAAACAACTGATAATAAATAAGTAAACTCCTTACGCATACACTTATATCTTTAACATATAAAATATTAATGAAGCCGCCTGGATATCATAATGACAATTCAAGATACATTTTATTACATCCATTTATAGTACGATCTGTGCTGACATAAACCTATGTTTTTATTGAAACCACTCTATATCCTTGCATAAAAGGAGATAAATAACATTATCCTAAATTTATTTGCCGGACTACCATGATTTTTATAGTTGAATTGGAGCCTTATGCTTCGGCCACTTCTTATTTGTTGAATAGCATTCTCAACCGTACAAGTGTGCGACGCAACAGATGCTTCATAGTAGCAATGCAGCCGGGTACAAAAATCTAAGATTAATTCCTCCGCACGAAAGAAATTGGCCGAAAAAGAGAAATCCGTTAAATTGAATATTCAACCTACGAATATGCAAATACTCGAAATAAAAGTGCTGAGAGGGCCGAACTACTGGAGTGTACGACGCCCCAAACTGATACAAATGAAACTGGACCTGCAGGAAATGGAGGAGCAGCCGACCAGTAAAATCCCCGGCTTCCGCGAACGCCTGGAAAAACTGATGCCATCGCTATATGAACACCGTTGCAGTGAGGGTGTGCCTGGCGGTTTTTTTCTACGGGTAGATGAAGGCACCTGGATGGGGCATGTGATTGAACATATCGCTCTTGAGTTGCAAACACTTTCCGGGATGGATACAGGCTTTGGACGTACGAGAAGCACGGGGGAGAGAGATGGAGTGTATTATGTCATCTTCAGTTATATGGAGGAAGATGCAGGCGTGTACGCGGCAAAAGCAGCGGTGCGTATTGCAGAGGCATTGATCAGCGGCGCTGAATATGATCTGCAAAAAGATATACAGGAACTACGGGAGATAAGGGAAGATACCCGATTGGGGCCTTCTACCGGTTGCATTGTAGATGAAGCGGTAAAAAGAGGGATTCCTTTTATACGGTTGAATAAACAAAGCCTGGTGCAGTTAGGTTATGGAGTACACCAGAAAAGGATCCGCGCTACGATTGCTTCAACAACAGGCAACATCGCAGTTGACATAGCCTGCGATAAAGAAGAAACAAAATCATTGCTCGAGGCTGCAGAGGTGCCTGTACCCCGCGGCACCGTGATACGAAGTGAAGAAGGATTGAAAGATTCGATTGACCGTTTCGGTTATCCATTGGTGATAAAACCGATTGATGGTAACCATGGTAAAGGCAATACAACGAATATCACCACGTGGGAAGTAGCGGTAAAAGCCTTGCAGGCAGCCCAACACTATGGCCGCAGTGTAATTGTAGAAAAATTCATTACTGGTTTTGATTTCCGTGCATTGGTAATTAATTACAAATTTGTTTGTGCTGCTTTGCGTACGCCGGCTTCTGTTGTAGGCGATGGTGTGCATACCATTCAATGGCTGATTGATGAAACCAATAAAGACCCGCGCCGGGGTTACGGTCATGAAAAAGTATTGACGCAGATAACGATTGATGACTTTACCTGGAAGATGCTGAATGATAAAGGATACACACTGGAAACTATTCCGGTAAAAGATGAACTGGTTTTATTAAAACCGACTGCAAATCTTTCCACCGGCGGTACCTCCACGGATGTAACAGATGAAGTACACCCGGCTAATGTATTTATGTTTGAACGTATCGCCCGTATTATCGGTCTGGATATCTGCGGTATCGATGTAATGGCAACTGACTTACGTACACCTGTAAGCGAAAATGGCGGCGCCGTGCTGGAAGTAAATGCAGCGCCGGGTTTCCGGATGCATATTGAACCGGCTGTTGGCCTGGCAAGAAATGTGGCAGAACCGGTGGTAGATATGCTATTCCCCAAAGGAAGTGTTGGGAGAATACCGATTATCGCTATTACCGGTACGAATGGAAAGACAACGACAACAAGATTAACGGCCCATATTGCAAAAAGTGCGGGAAAAAAAGTAGGTTATACCACCAGCGATGGCGTGTATATACAAAACCAGTTGATGATGAAGGGTGATTGCACAGGACCCATTAGTTCTGCATTTGTATTAAAAGATCCGACAGTGGATTTTGCTGTTTTGGAATGTGCAAGAGGCGGCATACTAAAATCCGGGCTGGCGTTTCAGAATTGTGAAGTGGCTGTTGTTACTAACGTGGCTGCCGATCATATCGGCCTTGGCGGTATTAATAATGTCGAGCAGATGGCAAAGGTAAAAGCGGTAGTGCCTGAAACGGTTTTCACGCATGGTTATGCTGTGTTAAACGCTGACGATGATTTAGTATATAAAATGAAAGAAACCCTTGAATGCAATGTCGCCTTATTCAGTATGAATGAAAATAACCCACGGATAAAAGAACATTGCAATGCAGGTGGCCTGGCAACCGTGTATGAGAATGGGTATATCAGTATACTAAAAGGCAACTGGAAAATACGGGTGATGCATGTAAAAGATATACCGCTGACTTTTGAAGGGAAAGCGATACATAATGTGGCAAACTGTCTTCCCTCCGTGCTGGCTTCTTATCTTTTTAGAGATATAACGATCGAGGACATACGCTCCGCACTGACATCCTTTGTTCCCTCTTCCACGCAAACACCGGGTCGATTGAATTTCTTCCACTTCAAAAACTTTACTATGCTGGCGGACTTTGCGCATAACCCGCATGGATTAAAGCTTCTTTGTGAGTTTGTGAGTAAGCTCGATTACCCTTCCCGTATCGGCGTGATCAGCGGTACCGGCGACCGAAGAGATGAAGACATCCGTGAACTGGGGGAAATATCAGGAAGTTATTTTGATGAAATCATTATCCGCTGCGATAAAAACCTTCGCGGCAGAACAGCCGATGAAATTATCGGTTTATTAAAAGAGGGTATTGATAAAGTAAACCCGTCGATCCCGGTAATGACTATTGCCAATGAAAACGAAGCGCTTGAATATATTTACGAAAACCCACGGCAAGGCGCTTTATATACCATAATGTGTGATGTGGTAGCCGGCGCCCTTGATAAAATCAGGGAGCTGAAAGACCGGGAGGAAAAGGAAAAGCCAAAGGTCTCCGCCTTAATGAGTTAAGTAACCAAACGTAAACAGCTCCGGAATCAAAAAAATCTTGGTTCAACGACTGTATAGCCCTATTTTTGCACTCCCAAAACCGAACCCTTGGTTCGGCCAAAGGTGAGATTGGTCCATGGTGTAATGGTAACACTACTGATTTTGGTTCAGTCATTTAAGGTTCGAATCCTTATGGACCAACAAAAAAGGAGAATTGATTTTTAGTCAGGTTCTCCTTTTTTATTTCTGCTAATAGCTACAAATAATCACCTGTATTTTGACACAATCATAAAACGGCGATTTCGGTTTTTGAACCAAAACTAATCGAGGGATTATTGAATCTGTGTTTTTTGGCCATTTTGATCTACCCTGAAAAAACTGTTTCCTTCCACTAAAAGCCCTTCCGCATTTCCTGCATGCCAGTCAGTATTAATGTCCCACACTTTTCCACCATAGTAAGAGGCAACAATATTCCGGATTGTATGACCAACAATAATCTTCTCTGCACCATAGCGGCTTAGTGTTGCTACAATCAATTTTTCCTGGCCCGTGGGATTATCAAAATATCCCCTGTACCAGAAAGGCGAATTAGTATTGAAAAAATCAGAGAGATAGCCGGGCAAATCGGATTTCCATTCTGAATACCATGGTCGCACCAGGTCATTAATCGATTCAAGTGATAATTTCCGGTTTAATACTTCTTTTGATATGCCACCATGCATGCAAAGAAACGGTCCTATTTTTTCAATGATATTCTTGCTTCGCAACCATTGGCCAAGTTCTGTGTCCTGATCAAAAAGTTGCGAATAGTCTTTATCCAACAATTTTGCCTGATCGAAGTAGGCTGGCTGAACATAACGAAGGTCTCCGGATAAATTCATAACCTCATGGTTTCCTATAAGAACATGGACTGACCCGCCCTTATCAGCAGCCTCCGACTCAAGTTTGTACAATAACCATAACTGCTCTGTAACGGCTAAGCCCCTGTCAAAAAGGTCTCCGCAAATGACAAGCTCCCCATTGCCGAATGTCCAGTTATAATTCTCGTCAATTACCCTGTTATTGATCAGCAATTGGCGAAGCAGGGCAAACTCTCCTTCCATATCAGACAAAAACAAGATCGTATCTGCCGATTTTGTTTGAGTTGAATCCCTTAAAATCTGTTTAAGTTTTACCGAAAAATTCCATGAATCATTTCCTGGAAAATTAACCCGGATTGTATGTTTTTCTTTTTCTGAAACCGGGAAACTTTCTTTTTTCACGATCCCGGAATCTAATGTCAGAACAGTTGCTTTATTTTTTTTATAAAACACATAAGGTTGTGCTTTTAAATGAATAGTTGCTGTAGCCAATAAGAGAAGGAGCCCAATGCATTTTACTAATTTTCTTTTTTTCATACACCGGAATTTCGTGCATAATTTCATATACTAATGGTTAAATGATGAACCAACTCCGAATAGAGCAACTACTTTTCAACCAGTTAATGATAGATTGGGATACCTGGGATTGAGCATGCAGGACGCAAACAAGCCGGGCCAACCATCTCTCATTTTAAATAGCAGAATGGTTATATTGTTCCCCGGGCCGCTTCATACAGTTCGTACCAATCCTGTCTTGATAAGTCGATGTCAAATGCTTTGGTAATATTCTTAATTCTTTCCTCGTTGGTTGTACCGATCAAAGGAAGCGCTCCTAATTTTAATATCCAGGCAATGGCTATCGATTCAATATGCGCATTATACCTTGGGCTGAGTTCTTCGAGTTTCCTTCTCATTAACAAAGGCCTTTTTTCAATACTATTCGCAATTAACCCTTCTGCCAGAGGTGAAGTAGCCAATGGCCGCATGTATTTTTGTTTCATATAGTCGATCTGGCCATTATCGAATGCCGTTGTATTTAACAGGTTGAGCTCGATATGATTGGTAACAATGGGTATTCTTAGGTAAGAACTTAATAGCTGGTGCTGGAATACAGAGAAATTGACAACGCCGATATTTTTAACTTTTCCGCTATCACGAAGCTGCTGCAGGGTAATGGCTGTTTCTTCCAGGTTCGATAATGGGTCTAACTGATTTAAAAGAAAAATATCAATGTAATCTGTTTGCAGTTTCCTAAGCGAATTTTCAACACTCTTCAGTATATGTTCCCTCGATGTGTCATAATATTTGACCCTTACTTCGGGATGGGAAGAGCCCGGCATTACAATGCCACACTTCGTAAATAAAACCAGGTCCTCTCTTTTTATACCCTTATTCTTTATCACCTCGCCGAATAGCTGCTCACATTGATAGTTACCGTAAATATCGGCATGATCAAATGTATTAATACCCAATTCGAGACATTGATCAATAATTGTCTCCATTTTTTTTAAGTTCAAATCTGAAGGATGCCAGCGATAAAACCCGTAAATAGCTGGTGAAACTTTTGGGCCGGCGTCGCTCAGATAGATTTTTTTCATACAACTATATTTTAATTGACAGGAGATATTTGAAATGGCACTCCCGGTAAATGATAAAATTATTCCTTCCTTGTCAGTTAACAAACTTGGCGTTTCTTTTTATTTTCCAAAACTGCAATAATGATAACTTAAAACAGGGCACCCGGTTGCCGCAGGGTAATACTGGTTTTGTAAAAAGGTAAGAGACATGTTTTTTGAACCTTTTATACCGAAATAATCAAGTTATCCAGATAAAATAAACCTGAGTGAGAATAGCGAGTAGGTTAAAAACCTGAAAGCAGTTATTTCTTCTTTGCTTCTATCGTATATACAATTCCCTTTTCTGTAGGAAATTCGATTACATCTTCTTTCATTTTCGTTTTGATCCTTTTTCCTCTCCCAGTAATGAATACTGGTACATGTGCACGAATACGGCATACTGCGCCTTGTTTTGAAAATAGTTGAGCCACTTCCAATTTACCTTCTTTCCATTTTATATTTAATTCAAATGCGCCACGTGCGTGCACTCCGTTTATTTCGCCTTCCCTCCATTCATCCGGCAATGCAGGTAATAAATCAATAACCCCTTCATGCGATTGAATCAACATTTCGGTGATACCTGCGGTTATACCGAAAGTTCCATCTACCTGCATGGGGGTTCCGCACATGGCAAAAAGCTGTGGATAACACTGCTCTTTTAAATATCCTTTAAAGATTTTATTCGCCCTGTTACCATCATATAATCTTGCCCACAACGCTACTTTCCATGCTCTCGACCAACCTGCGGCGCCATCACCCCTGTTATTTAAAACAGCTTTACACGCATTGATAAATTCAGGCGTTCTTCGCATTGATAAAACATTACCTGGATACAACCCATACATATGTGATGAATGACGGTGGTTCTTTTCTAATTGTTCCCAATCCTCAGTCCATTCCTGCAAAGAGCCATCTTTACCAATCTGGGGCGGAACCAGCCGGCTACGTGCCGCCGTTACTTTGGATGCAAACTCCTTATCAATTTCCAATATCCCGCTGGCTTCCGCATAATATCCAAACAGGTCTGTCAGTATCTGCATATCAATAGATGAACCAGCGCAGATAGTTGTTCCCGGCAGTATGCTTCCTGTTACTTCGTCGAAGTATGGACCATTGCCCGGACTTGCAGGAAAATTTTCGGGCGACGTAGAAGGGTTTGTTACCAGCCATTTACCATTGGGATGCTGCACCAAGAAATCCATAAAAAATTGCACTGATCCTTTCAGTACTGGATATATTTCCTGCAGGTATTTTTTATCCAATGTAAAAAGATAATGTTCCCATAATTCATTACATAACCATGCTCCTCCAACGGTAAATGTTCCCCATGTTGGTCCGTCCATTGGTGCAGCCACTTTCCATATATCCGTATTTTGGTGGAAGACCCATCCATTGCAGCCATAATGTTCTTTAGCCACCTGCGAACCCTGGTCGGTAAGATCTTTTACAAGCTGTACAAAAGGCTGAAAGGTTTCGGAAAGGTTAGCCGTTTCCGCCGGCCAGTAATTCATCTCAAGATTAATGTTAGTTGTATATTTTGAGTCCCAGGCAGGGTTCATGTTTTCATTCCAGATGCCTTGAAGATTCGCCGCTTGTGTTCCCGGTCTTGATGAAGACAAAAGAATGTATCGGCCAAACTGGTAAGCCAATGCAGCTAAAGCAGGGTCGGAATGATCAATGTTTGTTTTTATCCGTTCATCTGTTGGTAAAAATGAATTATCGGTTACAGGTAATCGTAATGAAACCCGTTTGAAGTAAGGTTGATAATCTTTCAGATGCGCCTGTAATAAGGAATTGAAGTTTCTCCCTTCTATTGCCTTTAAATACTTTTCAACAAGAACATGCTGATCTCCACTTACATTTTTATAATTGATAAAATTTGTAGCCGCTGTAAAATATAATGTTACTTCATCCGCAGCTTCAACAATCAACTTTGCATCATCTCTGTAAACCTTCCCGCCTGCTGCAACAACTTTCAATCTCGCCTCATACCGCAATTTTCCTTCTATACCGAGGTAATCCGCAGATTTTCCTGTAAGCACCAATTGATCATCCCCTATTGTACCCATCTGGAAATAATCGGTTCCATAGTTTGAGTGCGCCTGGTTACGAACACCACGAAGTTGTACCGCAAATGAAATTGATGATACACGGTCTGCTGTTATTCGTATTGCAATTACCTGGTCAGGTACAGAAGAAAAAACTTCGCGTTGATACCTTATACCATTACACTTATACTCACAACCTGTAATACCTGTTTCCAGGTCAAGCCATCTTTTATAATCAGTAAAGTTACCTTGATTTGAAAATGATAAATACAAATCAGCCAAGGATTGATACTTCTGTTGCTCCACCGGGTATCCCATCATTGTTCTTCCGAAAAGAGTATGTGCCTGCAACGATTTTCCTTCGAAAACCAATTTCTGAATTTCAGGAAGAGATTTATATCCCTCTTTTTTAACTGTTGAGTACGGGCCCCCTGTCCAATAAGTGTCCTCGTTTAATTGTATGCGCTCTTCACTCACTTTACCAAACACCATTCCTCCTAATCTTCCATTACCTACAGGCAAAGCTTCTTCCCATTTTGCCGCAGGTTTATTATACCAGAGAAGCGTTGCAGGGTTATACTTTTTATTATCGATATTCAAAGAAATACTATCACTTTGACCATAGCAATAGCCAAAGAATATAGAACAACAAACAAACAATAAAAGTTTCAAGGTATTATCGGTACAATTAGTTGTATATCTTATACTGGTTTATTCATTTCTGCTCAGCCTATACTTCTTTCCTTTTTCTGTTTTAAATTCCAATACATAACCCGATGAAGTTTTTACCGGCTTTACATTCATGCCATCCACTTTCATCGGAATATCCGTTCTCACTTTGCATAAATTTCCTTTCACTGAAATTATCTCAGCCTGGAAAATATGATTATCATTCCATTTTATATTTACTTCAAATGCACCCCTGGCCCTTAACCCTTTTACTAAACCACTTTTCCATTTCATTGGTATCGCAGGCA
>JAFDYH010000105.1 GCA_018267535.1 Bacteroidota bacterium | reverse complement strand
GACGCTGCAACAAGGGGATTTAAAACAATACTTTTTGAAAAATCAGATTTTGCAAAAGGCACTTCCTCGCGTTCTACCAAACTGGTCCATGGCGGGGTGCGCTACCTTCAGCAGGGTAATGTAAAACTCGTTATGGAAGCCCTCAAAGAAAGAGGGTTGCTTTTACAAAATGCGCCCCACCTGGTAAAAAACCAGAAGTTTGTTGTACCCAATTATAAATGGTGGGAAGGGCCTTTTTATGGTATTGGCCTCAAAGTATATGACTGGATGGCTGGCAGCCTGGGGTTAGGTCCTTCACAGTTTCTATCCAAAGAAGAAACACTGGAACTGGCGCCTACATTAGAACCGGAAGGTTTGCGGGGTGGTGTTATTTATCATGATGGGCAATTTGACGACGCACGTCTGGCTATCAATATCGCACAAACTGCCGCAGAAAATAATGCTGTTGTATTAAACTATTTTCCTGTTGTTGGCTTATTGAAAATAAACGGTAAAATATGTGGTGTAAAAGTAAAAGACAGTATCTCTGGTAAAGAGTATGAAATACAAAGCAAGGCTGTTATCAATGCCACCGGAGTCTTTACAGATACAATTCTAAGCCTGGATAATGGCGTACATGAAAATATAATTGCACCCAGCCAGGGAATCCATCTTGTATTGGACAAAGAATTTCTGCCCGGCGATAGTGCCATCATGATTCCGCATACGGACGATGGGCGTGTCCTGTTTGCCGTACCCTGGCATAATAAAATAATTTTAGGAACAACTGATACTCCCGTTTCACAACCTGACAGTGAGCCGGCAGCTATGAAAGAAGAAATAGATTTCCTAATCAAGCATATCGGGCGTTACCTTACCAAAGATCCGCAGCTAAGTGATGTACGAAGTATTTTCGCCGGTCTGCGGCCGTTAGTAAAAGGCGATAGTAAAACAACCGCGGCACTTTCAAGGGATCATTTAATTACAGTCAGCGACTCGGGCCTGATAACCATTACAGGCGGGAAATGGACGACCTACCGCCATATGGCTGAAGATGTAGTCGACATTGCCATTGCCAGCAGCGGATTAAAAGATGTTGAATGCAAAACAAAAAATCTCGCGATACATGGAGCCGAGAAAGTTGAATTCAATGACCCGATGTATTATTTCGGAAGTGATAAAGCCGCTGTTATGAATTTAGCAGCAAACGACCTCTCCTTAAATGAAAAAATACACCCGGCATTACCCTATATAAAAGCCGAAATTGCCTGGGCGGTGAAAAACGAAATGTGTATGATGGTTGAAGATGCTTTAAGCAGGCGGACCAGGGCCATATTGTTAGATGCCCGGGCCGCCGTTGCTTCGGCACCCGTTGTTGCAAAGATTATGGCAAAAGAAATGAACAAAGATGAAGCCTGGGAAAAAGGACAGGTAATAGCATTCAACAAAATTGCGGAAAACTATATACCAGGGTAAAACAAAACAAGCTATTCCCTTAAAGAAGGGCAGAAAACAGATATATAATTATAAACCAAAATGATTGTTATGTCAAATTTTACAGGTGAATTTATCGGCACCGCTTTATTAATTATCCTTGGGGACGGAATTGTAGCCAATGTTCTATTAGATAAAACAAAAGGAAATAACGGCGGTCTCATTTCGATTACATTTGGCTGGTCTATTGCTGTGTTCACAGGAGTATTTGTCAGCCTGGCATTAGGCGGCAAAGGCCACCTTAATCCTGCTGTTACAATAGCAATGGCTTCTATTCACCAAATAGATACTGCATTGATCGCTCCTTACCTGCTTGCACAATTTACAGGGGCTTTTACCGGTTCTATTATTGTTTGGCTTGCTTATAAAAATCATTTTGACAGTACCACCAATAGTGATTTTAAGCTGGCCGTTTTTTGTACAGGGCCTGCTATCAGAAATCCTTTTTTTAATACGTTAACAGAAATTATCGGAACATTTGTACTGGTATTTGGTGCCTTGCTGATGTCAAGTCCCGAACATAGTTTAGGTGCACTAAATGCTTTGCCTGTCGGCTTACTTGTATTAGGTATCGGTCTTTCATTAGGGGGCCCAACGGGCTATGCTATTAACCCGGCAAGAGACCTTGGTCCCCGTATCGCTCATTTTATTCTTCCCATACCAGGCAAAAGAAACAGCGACTGGGGTTACTCGTGGGTACCTGTTATAGGACCGATCATCGGGGCACTGATTGCCGCTTTTCTTTTTAAACTTTTATAAAAAACGAAAATGAAAACTTTTGCTGTCATTTTTTTAATGATACTAGTATTTGCTTCCACAACAAAAGCCCAAGCGCCGGAAGAGAACTTAAAGAAGTCAGGTATTGTATTGCCGGTACCGTCAAAACCCGTAGCTAATTATCTGAACTGGGTACGTACCGGAAACCTTATTTATTTAGCTGGTAAAGGCCCTACTAACCCTGATGGTTCTAACATTACAGGTAAACTGGGCAAAGACTATACAGTAGACCAGGGATATGCTGCTGCCCGAATAACCGGTATTAACCAACTGGCCTCATTGAAGGCGGAACTGGGTTCGCTTAATAAAGTAAAACGAGTCATAAAAGTTTTGGGCATGGTTAATTGCACAGCAGACTTTACAGACCAACCTAAAGTAGTAAATGGCTTTTCTGACCTGATGGTAGAAATATTTGGCGAAAATGGCAAACATGCAAGATCAGCAGTAGGCATGAACTCCCTTCCATTTGGTATCCCGGTAGAAGTTGAAATGATCGTGGAAGTATACCCCGATTAAATAGGATTGAAAATTATAAAGATCCTTTTTTATTAAAAAGAATCGCATGCCTGTAAAATTGTTTTACAGGCTTTTTTTATCTGTTCTTCAGAAATTATAAGAGGGGGTGAAATACGAAGACAATTCGGAGCAAACAAAAACCAGTCTGTTATTAAGGGGCTGGCATAAGGCAGGCCGACGGACGCATCAATACAACGATCAATAATTTTTTTATTCGTTTCAAAAGAATCAAACGTTAATGCCAGCCATAGACCAAAAGAACGGATAGCTTTAATTTTTGGATGGATTAATAACGACCGGAATAATTGTCCTTTCTCCTTTACCTGCTCAATTATCTTTTCATCAAGTAATACCTGCATTGCAGTCATGCCTGAGGTGCAGGAAACCGGGTGTCCGCCAAATGTTGTAATATGACCCAATACCGGCCTGTCAGTCAATGACCACATTAATTCTTTGTCCGAAATAAAAGCCCCCAAAGGCATACCTCCTCCCACTGCTTTACCAAGCAACAATATATCCGGTATAATATCAAAATTTTCAAAACCCCACAGCTTACCAGTTCTCCCAAAACCTGATTGTATTTCATCCATTACCAGCAAGGTTCCGGTCTCTGAACATTTCTTTCTTATGGCCTGCATCCACTTCTTTGGAGGGGCGATAATACCAGCTTCCGCCTGAATTGGCTCAGCAATAACGCAAGCGGTTTGATCATTAATAAAATCAAGCACTTCTCCTGACCCAAAATCAAAATGTAAAACACCTGGTAACAGGGGGCGGAAGGCATTTCGCCAATATTCATCGCCAATTACACTCAATGCTCCCTGTGTGGAACCGTGGTAAGATTTATTGAATGCGATGATTTGTGTTCTGCCAGTAACCCGTTTTGCTAATTTCATAGCCCCCTCAACTGCTTCAGCGCCGGAGTTAGTAAAGTACACGGAATTCAATGAAGCAGGTAAATAATCCGTCAGCTGTTTCGCGTATCGTACCTGTGGGGTTTCTACAAATTCTCCATAAACCATTATATGGAGGTATGCATCCAATTGCTCTTTTATGGATTGAATTACTTTCGGATGACGGTGCCCGGTATTTGCCACGCTTATTCCTCCGATCAGGTCAATATATTCCTTACCTGCGGCATCAAACAGAAGTGCTCCTTCCGCTTTTACGATTTCCATTGCCAGAGGAGCCGGTGAAGTTTGCGCAACATGCTTTAAAAAAAGTTCCCGCTGGTTCAATAAATAATATTTCACGCAAAGAACGCAAAGACAGCGCAAAGGCGCAAAGAATTTGTATAATTTGCAGAAGCTGATAGATAGAATTACACGCATATATACCGATGGCCATCAGCGGAATAACACAAGAGATGTATAATAAGAATTACTTAAACCATATCAAAAAAACAAAACATAAATTCATTTATGCCCTTAATCCTTCCTGTAAACGAAAAATATCCTGAATGGGGTGATAATTGTTTTATTGCGGCAAATGCCACGATTGTTGGAGATGTAATTATGGGCAGCGATTGCTCTGTATGGTTCAATGCTGTAGTCCGAGGAGATGTAAATTTCATCCGGGTTGGCAATAAAGTTAATATACAGGATGGTGCATGTATCCATTGTACCTACCAGCGCTTCGGCACAACAATCGGCAATAATGTTTCGATCGGTCATCATGCAATCGTTCACGGGTGTACACTGCATGACAATGTGCTGATCGGAATGGGGGCTATCGTAATGGACAATTCAATTGTAAATAGTAATACTATTATTGCCGCCGGCGCTGTTGTTTTGGAAAATACGGTTTGTGAAGCAGAAAGTATTTATGCCGGAGTTCCGGCAAAAAAGGTAAAGGATATTTCCCGGGATCTGATCAATGGTGAAATCAGTCGGATTGCTAATAACTACATTAAATATGCAGATTGGTTCCGTAATGTAAAGGCAGAACAGTAAACCTTAAATACCTGATTGTGAAAGCAGCCTTCTTAATCCTGCTAGGAAAACTACGTAACCGGTATATTTACTATGGTAAGGGTAATTTTTTCTATTTAAATTCGTTAACAGTAAAGAAATATTACTACTATGAAAAACTTCAAACTTTTATTCGTTGTACTGGGATTAATGATGATGTTATCGTCGTGTAAAGCATGGAACAGCCTTTTTGGGCCGAAATATGGATGTCCCACAAACGGAAAAAACGTAGGTGCTGAAAAACTGGTCAGTGGTGATCCCGAAGCAGAAAGAGCAGCAAGAAAAGCGAAGAAATTCAGGAGTTGATATTGTTTCTTACGCAGCGAAGCTTTCATAATCCGGGTCTCTATTATAAACAACAAAACCGTTAACTATGAGCTTTCCTCTACGTACTACATTAGGTTGCACAGAAGTGGTTATTGATGATGATGGGGGTCTGAAACGTTTCTATCAGGTTGCTGACATTTTAGGCCACGAACTGGATATTAACTTCATCCGCAAAGAAGATGATTTTGACACTATTGACTGGGAATTCAAATTCCGCGGTCATAATATGACGCTTCATTATAACATCTATAATGGTGTATCTATTTTCCCTACTAAAACCAGGGATGCATTAAATAAAGATAACAAGGCAGTGGTCGAGCTGGCTTCCTTTTTGGAAAACCGGATGCTTATAACAGAAGTCCAAAAAAAGATTGCCTGATAAAATAATCAGGAAACAAAATAGTCAATAATCCTTTTAGAATACGCCCGATAGTTATCGGGATTTTTTATCCCTGCTTATAAATAATAGCTTATTCCAAAAATACTCAATTGTTAATTGATCAGAATTCTTTCCTATTACCATTAGCATCGATTCTGAAAAACAAATATTTACTTTCTGGAAGAAGTAAATATTCCTTATCTATTGCATTGATTTTTTTGATAAAAACAGGGATAGCATTTTCTTTTAGCTTTAAATATTCATCCTGCTTGTACACGAATAGATAGTCCGATGAGCCGGAAACAGATTTTATATTTTCGGCAAGATTATACCGGGTGAAGTTCATTTCTTTTCCTGTACTATCGTCCTCATAGGGGAACCTTTCCAAGTCAGATAAGATAAAAAGATCGGCATCAAGGTCATTTTTCTTTAGATTAGAAACAACAAAGTATCCTTTAGCCGAATACCCTGTATTCATATTATTATTAAAAAGCGGTGAATAGTTTGTTTGATTAACACATCTCACATCTTTGTCGCAAAGCCTTTGAAAATATTGAATCATTGAAGGCTGACCCTTTGAAAAACCATCCTTATTGATGTGGCCATACCCGGCAAGGATAAGCCATTTTGCTGTGGGGTCACCTTTAAAATGATAATAAAGATTTTTCGCCTGCGTTCTTTCTCTTTCATCTATTGTATTATGAGCTGCAATTGTATCTTCGTAGGCAATCACTTTAAGACCCTGGTCCAGCGCGGTTCTTAGAAGGTTTCCCATAAATGGTTCTTTATAATAAAACCCACTTTTCAAAGAAGGAAACTCAAGCCCGTTATCAGAATTATGGGGCGAAAGCGCCTCCATACACAAGTACTTGTATCCCTGTTTTTTTAATCGTGGCAACATTATCGTCAGCAGCCACCTGTTTCTCCAATCATAGTGTGATTCATTGAACATTAAAACCTGTGCTTTTTCTGCTAACTGGCTGATACTATCTGTAAAATGACTACTAAATACCAAAGAATCATCATTACCCTTATTTATTTTTTGTGTTACTCCTGATACAGATTTCAAATTTGCTTCCCTTGCACTCTTTAAATCATCGATAAAGCTATATGCAGTTGCTTTCATCTGGTAGAAAAAAGATGTCAAGCCGTAATTATCTACACTGTCTTCAGAAATATTATTAAACGCTGAAATCGGTCTAATATATTCTGAAGTCTGTACCCATCCGTCAATTAGCCTATAGAGCGAGTCTTTTCTTTGTCTTCGAAACTTATAGTTTTCGTCCGACGATAAAGTAAAAAAATCAGAGTTCGTATTCATTATAAAAACATCTTCGTCGTCTTTTACATCTTCAGCAGACCATGCCGGATCCATTTCTTTCAACCAAATAAAAAGAAGGTTCTTATTCCTTGCTTTGACCAGTATGGGACGTATTCTCCATACTTCATTTTTCAGGACGCTTTTTGTAGTGTAATAAGAAGTCCCATACTGGGAAACTATTTTAGTATTCCAGTCAACCAATTTGTAATCCTTTTTACCGGCAAGTATAAATCCATATAGCCTGTATCCGAAAAAACGTCCGGTTGATTTACTTGCATAAAATAATTTTGCCCCTGATCCTTTTATAACTGGTTTTAAAACTCTTTTTTCTTTGCTTCCTATAACAGGATTCATAAAATCTTTTAAAATTCTTTGCCTGCCATTTAAATCAATACTAATGCCGAGACTATCGTTAGAATAAAAATTAAGCCATAATTCTGTTACTTGATTATACCTGGAATACTCAGATACCGGGAAAGAAGTTTTACAGGAAGAAAAAAGAAATGATAGTACTATACAGAAACAAACAGCAAAAAGAATTCTCATGGATTTTTATTTGACTTGGTATAAAGGTAGCAAGATGCTTTAATATAATTTTTCCACAAGTGACTCAAGAATATTATAATAGCTTACATATCGATCTTCCGAAATCTCTCCTTCTACCACCGCTTCTTTTATAGCACAACCTGGTTCATTGATGTGCAGGCAATTATTGAACTGGCAGTTATTCAAACGTTCTCTCATTTCCGGAAAATAATGAGAAAGCTCCTGCCTCGAAATATCAACTAAACCAAATTCCCGCATACAGGATGTATCAAACAATTAGGCAAATATGGTTTTATTTAGCATTTTTCTTCCGTAGAATACGTTTAATAAACAGTGTTATTAATTAACCCCATCTTTGTTTCAATTTACTATTTTTGCTTATCAGAATTTTCCAGATGAACAACAATTATTTCAATTTGATAAATACGGAATTATTAGATAAAAAACTCGCTTCAGGAAATTTTCCTTTTAGCAAGTATTTGTTCTGGGATGCTGATTATGAAAATATTGATATCAGGGCTCATAGCCGCTATATTATCGAACGGGTACTAACCAGAGGTTTCCTGGAAGACTTTTACCTGCTTTTACAATTATACAAGCCTGAGGAAATAAAAGAGGCCTTGTGGAAAAGTAAAGAACTGGATGCCAAAACAGCTCATTTTTGCTCCCGCTATTTTAACCTGCCAATAAGCGAAATATATGTATCATCCTACTACAGTTAGCGGGGAAACATACGCTCTGTTAAAAGAGATTTTTAGAATTGATACTATTAATAAACAGTTTGCGCTGGCTGGTGGCACATCTCTTGCCTT
Organism: Bacteroidota bacterium; assembly: GCA_018267535.1. GTDB lineage: Bacteria > Bacteroidota > Bacteroidia > Chitinophagales > Chitinophagaceae > JAFDYH01. Next base: position 6,081 of record JAFDYH010000105.1, on the reverse strand, counting down.
ACAAATTGGTCATCGTCATTCCATTGACCTGGACATTTTTTCTACCGCTTCTTTCAACACCAAAGAAATAGAAATAATACTTTCAGATTACAAAGGGTTCAAATTCACCTATACAGGAAATAACAGCAGGATGCTGTTTTGTTATATTAACAATATAAAGTGTGATTTTGTACACGAACCAGCACAATTACTTCATCCTTTTATTGAACATGATGGAGTAAACTATTTTAGCATACCAGATATAGCTGCAATGAAAATGCATACTATTTGCGGAAGGGGCAAAAAGAAAGACTTCTTTGATATTTATGCTTTATTGCAGTCTTATAGCTGGAAAGAAATGCTGAAATGGTTCGGCCGAAAATACGGAGAAGATCAGTTTTACTTCTTATGGAAAAGCATAGAATATTTTACTGATGCCGATACTGAAGCTGACATTAAAGGCATTCCTCCATACAATAAAAGCTGGGAGGAAGTAAAAAAATATATTACAGACCACTGTGCCGCATAATAAGAAATATAATCGGAAAATCATTCTTATTTTTCAATAATTCTGCTCATTAATCGATTTCAGTATATTATAATAACTCACATACCTGTCCTCAGCAATTTCTCCTTCTGCCATCGCTTCTTTTATAGCACAACCTGGTTCATTAATGTGCAGGCAATTATTGAACTGGCAGTTATTCAAACGTTCTCTCATTTCGAGAAAATAATGAGAAAGTTCCTGCCTCGAAATATCTACCAGGCCAAATTCACGCATACCAGGTGTATCAATGATTTTACCACCATCGGGCACGTCATACATTTCAGCAAAGGTGGTTGTATGCATCCCTTTACCACTCCAGTCACTTACGTCCTGTGTGCGGATATTCAACTCCGGCAACAACACATTCAGTAAAGAAGATTTACCAACACCACTATGACCGCTTATTAAAGTGACTTTATCTTTCAACAGCTCCCTGATTTCACTGATCCCCCTATTTTCTTTTACACTGGCAAGAATGATTTTATAGCCAACTGCTTTATATATTTCTTCCCAATGATTGAATAACTCTGTTTCCTTTTTCTTATAAAGATCAGCTTTATTAAAAATGATTACGGGTGGCACGTGGTACATTTCAGAGGCAACCAAAAAACGATCAATAAATCCCTGCGAAGTTTTTGGGTCACGGAGTGTTGCTACCATAAAAGACTGGTCGAGGTTGGCTGCAATAATATGATGTTGGTGTTTTACCCTTGGTGATTGACGATTGATATAATTCTTCCGGTCATATATTTTGGTTATAACGACCGAATTCTCTGCCTCGTTTTCCATTTCAATGTCCACTTTGTCTCCCACTGCCAACGGATTGGTACTGGTAATATCATCAATTTTAAATACACCTTTTAACCGGGCATTGTATACTTTACCCGAGTCATCTTTTACCGTGTACCAACTGCCGGTTGATTTATAAACGATTGCCTTCATTGCCTAAACCCGGATTTTTAAAAGTAATGGGATAAGCGGGAAAGTTAGGTATTAGTTGTTAGATTCAGGGATTACTAGAAATGTTTACAAACTATACTATTGTACAACATAATAAAGCCCAGACCTATGGAAATTTCCTGAAGATAAGTAACCGCAATAATAACTCAATTGTAAGTAATGTCAGGGCTGCAAGCATAAAAGGGAAGAAACGCTCCTGGTAGCGTTTAAAAGCAGTTACTTCTACTTTTGATTTTTCCAGCTTATCTATTTGTTTATATATATTGTTCAGGCTTTCCTTATCGATAGCCCGGAAATACTGGCCACCGGTTTCAGTAGCAATCTTGCGTAATAGTTCTTCATCCAGGAAATTACTGCTTACTCTTGCGCTGCCCCCCTTTACGTTTTCCTTCACAATTGCAGCACTATTGTTTGTGTCCATTGCACTCATCCCGATTGTATACACTTTTACGTTTTGTGACTTAGCAATATCCAATGCTGTCAACGGGTCAATTAACCTTGTTTCCGGGGGGTCTTCTTTTCCGTCAGTAAGAAGAATAATCACCTTGCTTTTTGCCTTGCTATCCCGCAATCTGTCGACGGCTGTTGCCAAGCCTTCTCCTATCACCGTTCCATCAATTAAAAAACGACGGCTTTCCAGCAAATTAATTTGCTGAAGCAATGTATTTCTATCTGTCGTTATCGGGCTCTGGGTAAAGCTTTCTCCTGAAAAAATAACTAATCCAATCCTATCCACAGGGCGGCTTCTAACAAACTCTTCCGCTACTTCCTTGGCAGCTTCCAGCCGGCTGGGTAAAATATCTCTTGATCCCATACTTCCACTTACATCCATAGTCAATACGATATCGATGCCCTCTCCCTGAGTCAGTTGATCATCATTTCTTTTTTGTGGTCTTGCCAAAGCTACAATAAGACAACTCAAGGCTATTATCCGTAAAATGAATGGCAAATGCCTGAGCCTGCTTTTCCATGAAGAAACGGTAAACGAATGAACGGTAGAGACCTTTATTGTTGCCTGCCTTTTGTTATTGTTTTTTGCGTATTGCCAGATAAGAACAGGCAATAATGCAAATAAGCCAAATAGCCATGGCCACGCAAAATCAATATTTCTGAACCAGTCGTATAACATATCTATACTTCTTTTACAGAAGAAACAGGGCTTAATTTTTCAATACTTTCTATAGATTTTCTGATCACGTCAAATACCGTCACGTTATCAGTTGCTGTTGGTATATACTTTGCAAATTTCACAAAATCGCTCTGTCGTAATGCCTGGGAAAGCTGGTCATACTGCTCTTTGCCCAGGTTAATGTTTTTCAATTGCCGCACAAGGTCATCGGTTGTCTGTTGCAAAGAATGTATCCCTTTTCTTTTTTCAACATAAACTCTGAATATATCCGTCAGCCTGCTGTAATAGAGTTTGGTTTCATCCGTTGCCGGTAAATTTTCTTTCTTCAATTCTTCCAGCTTTCCCAGGGCTTCCGTATAAGGATCAACAGTCTCTTCATTTGCTAACACCTCCTCTTTTTTCTTCTTTTTCTTTCTTGTCAAAAGATAAAGTAGAATCAGTGCAAGTAAGGCCGCTCCGCCAACATAGTACCATGTCCAATCGATTTTCTTTTTCCCTTCTACTTCAATTATCTCCTTTATATCATTATAATCCTTTGTGGTATCCATCGGCATATAGCCCACATGAATAATAATCGAATCAGTTTTTAAATCTTCCGACTGGGGCAGATGATAGGATGGTATAACAAACCGGCCCGAATCAAAACTGGTAATACGGAATAACTGCTTCAATACAGTTCCTTTATTTGTATTAGTAGTATCTATTTTTCCTTTCAGCAAAAACTCGAAATGTGCAATACTATCTACGGAAAAAAAACCAATAGGGTCATTTTCCGGGATATCGGCTTCCAGCACAAGATTTATATGTTCGCCAATGAGAATTGAATTCTTGTCTACCGTAGCATGCACAGTTGTTCTATCCTGCGCATTGCTAAAAAAAGCAATAAGCAAAAAAAGAAGGGAGTGGATGGTTCTATTGCCTCTTCGTTGTTTCATTATTTTCGGATCAGCGGTTCCTGCTGAAAAAGAACCGTTGTAAAACTCTTACATAATCGTCACCGGTCCGCAGATGCAGCAGATCGCTGCCGGCTTTTTTAAATGCTTCTGTACTATATGCAGTCACCCTGAAAAACTCCTGTTGATATTGCTGGCGCACATATTCGCTATTACTGTCTATCCATTTTGTTTCCCCATCTTCAGCATCCTGAACCTGCAACATTCCTGCCTTAGGCAGCTCCATATCCATTTTATCATACACTTTTATTCCAATCACATCATGTTTTCTTGCTGCCACACGCAAAGCATCCTGGTAATTTGCATCCAGAAAATCGCTCAGTACAAATGCGATACTTTTTTGCCGGGTTGTATTATTGAAATAGCGCAGCGCATTTTTTACCTGTGTGCCCTTATGCTTCGGTTCTTTTGTAAGCAATTCACGGACGATGTACAAGGCATGTTGCTTTCCTTTTTTGGGAGGTATATATGCTTCTATCTCGCTGCTATAAAAGATTACCCCGATTTTATCATTATTATTTACTGCCGAAAAACTCAGCGTCGCTGCCATTTCAGTAATAAGGTCCCGTTTGGTTCCATACCGTGTTCCAAATAAAGAACTGGCGCTGATATCGATCAGCAGCATCACCGTTAGTTCACGCTCCTCTTCAAACACCTTGCTAAACGGGTGGCCAAACCTTGCAGATACATTCCAATCGATAAAGCGGATATCATCACCGGGGTGATATTCTTTTACTTCTTTAAAAGACATCCCTTTACCTTTGAATGCACTATGATACTCACCAGTGAAAAGATCAGTGGTTATCTTTTTGCTTTTAATTTCAAGCTCTCTTACCTTCTTTATTACTTCTGCGGTGGTTAGCAACTCAAAACTTTTAAACTATAAAACTTAAAATAATTCTGCTATGGTACATTGATCTGCTTCAACACATCTTCCACCACATCCTCCACATTTACATTTTCTGCTTCGGCTTCGTAAGTAAGGCCAATACGATGTCTCAGTACATCTTTTGAAATACTTCTTACATCTTCCGGTATTACAAAACCTCTTTTATTTAAGAATGCCTGGGCTTTTGCCGCCAATGCCAGATTAATACTGCCACGGGGGGATGCCCCGTATGAAATCAGAGGCTTCAGTTTTTCTAATTTATATTTATCAGGCTGGCGTGTTGCAAACACTATATCCAGTATATACTGTTCAATCTTCTCGTCCATATAGACCTGTTTGGTCAGGTCTCTCGCCTGGAAAATCTCAGACACTGACACAACCTGCTTTACGGACGGCAGCCCTGTTCCCTGCACATTTGACCTCAATATCATTTGCTCTTCATGCATTTTAGGGTAGTCCACTACCACTTTCATGATAAAACGGTCAACCTGTGCTTCTGGTAAAGGATAGGTTCCTTCCTGTTCTAACGGATTTTGGGTTGCCAGTACAAGGAAAGGTTCTTCCAGTTTATACGTAGTATCACCGATAGTTACCTGTCTTTCCTGCATCGCTTCCAGTAAAGCGCTCTGCACTTTTGCCGGGGCTCGGTTAATTTCGTCGGCAAGGATAAAATTTGAAAAAATAGGCCCCTTACGGACGACAAATTCATTTTTTTGCTGGTTATAGATCAATGTACCAATTACGTCTGCAGGCAGGAGGTCTGGTGTAAACTGAATACGGCTGAAACGGGCATGAATCGCCTGGGCAAGCGATTTTATTGTAAGCGTCTTTGCCAGTCCGGGTACCCCTTCCAGTAATACATGTCCATTGCTCAAAAGGCCAATCAGGAGCCTATCCAGCATATGGTGCTGGCCGACTATAACATTTCCCACCTCATCCCTTATTTTGTCGGTAAACTGCCCGATATGGGCAATGCGTTCGTTCAGTTGGCGGATGTCATCTGCGGTTTTCAACATAGTAATAGATTATGGTGACCAAAATTACGACCTGCTTTTAGCAATTTTCAAGCCATGTACTATCCGGCAGGAAAATTGCGTTTAATTTAAACGTAATTCTACCGTTTTAATGTTGATTAAAGCGGACTATTTTTAAAATAAAACCCCCGCCTTATGCAAAAAACGGCGCTTTATTCCGGAATTGTGCTTCTTTTGACCTGTGCATTTATTTTTGCCTGCAAAAAAGATTCAACTAACAACAATAATACCAGTGGTAAAACTAACACAGAGCTTATTTCGTCCGCTACATGGAAGTTTGATAATGCAAAAATAGGAACAACCGATATTTCCGGCTTTTTTAATGCTTGTGAAAAGGATAACACAGTTACGTTTGTATCGAATGGAACAGGTACAGTTGATGAAGGTGCTACCAAATGCAATGCGGCAGACTCGCAAACAACTCCTTTTAACTGGAATTTTGAAAATAATGAGACCTCTATTCATACTACCACCCCATTGTTTCCCGGCACAGGCGATTTTAAAATAAATGCCTTATCGGAAACGCAGTTGGCTGTAGCCCGCGATACAGTGATATCAGGAGTTACACAAACTATTGTGATTACATTAAA
>JAFDYH010000104.1:613-23006 GCA_018267535.1 Bacteroidota bacterium | reverse complement strand
TATGCAAACACATACCCCCCCTCCACATCCGCAAGTTTCTTTAACTGCCTGCCAAGCCCTACGCCATAAAAAATATTATCGCCCAATACCAATGCTACTTTATCGTTGCCGATAAATTTTTCTCCGATTACAAAAGCCTGTGCCAGTCCGTTGGGCACTTGCTGAATAGCATATTCAAAGCGGCACCCTATCTGGCTGCCATCTCCAAGCAATCGTTTAAATGAAACATTATCTTCCGGTGTAGTAATAACCAATACTTCCCTTATACCTGCCATTAAAAGTGTTGAAAGCGGGTAATATATCATAGGCTTATCATAAACCGGCATGAGCTGCTTGGAAATAGCTTTGGTAATAGGATATAAACGGGTTCCGCTACCACCGGCAAGAATAATACCTTTCATAAAGACGAGATTATAGATAAAAGAGTATAACTATCGTTTCGTGTACTGTTCTTCATAATAATGTTGGTAAGATCCGCTCGTAACATGCTTTAGCCAATCCGTATTTTGCAGATACCAGTCTATCGTCTGGCTGAGGCCTTCTTCAAATGTTACAGAAGGTTTCCAGCCTAATTCTTTGTTGATTTTCGTAGCATCTATTGCATACCGGCGATCGTGTCCGGGACGGTCTTTTACGAAGGTGATCAGTTTCTCACTTTCACCGGGTTGCCTTTTTAGTTTTTCATCAACCAGTTTGCAAAGCAGCTTCACCAGGTCAATGTTTTTCCATTCATTAAATCCGCCAATATTATATGTGTCTCCTGTTTTTCCTTTATGAAAGATAAGATCAATAGCCCGGGCATGATCTTTAACAAATAACCAATCCCTTGTATATAAACCGTCGCCGTAAACAGGTAAAGGCTTCATGTTGATACAATTATTGATGGAGAGGGGAATCAGTTTTTCAGGAAAATGATTAGGACCATAATTATTAGAACAATTGGATACTATTACTGGCAATTCATAGGTATCGTGATAAGCTCTTACAAAGTGATCACTGGATGCTTTTGATGCACTGTAAGGTGAATGAGGGTCATACTTAGTTTGCTCAGTAAAAAAACCGGTGTCCCCTAAAGCCCCGAACACTTCATCTGTAGAAACATGATAGAATAATTTGCCGGCGAAATTATCTGCCCAGAAATGTTTTGCAGTATTCAAAAGGTTAACCGTACCTATAACATTTGTATAAACAAAATCAAGCGGTGAAACAATAGATCGGTCAACATGGCTTTCTGCGGCGAGATGAATAATACTATCCGGCTGATGTAATACAAAACATCTTTCGAGGGCATCAGTATCCAAAATATTAATTTTCTCAAAGTAATAATTAGAATAATGCTCTACATCTCTTAAGTTTTCAAGGTTACCGGCATAAGTAAGTGCATCTATATTCACAATTTTGTAATCCGGGTATTTTGTTACAAACAAGCGAACGACATGTGACCCAATAAACCCGGCGCCGCCTGTAATAAAAATCGTTTTGTTCATTTTGAAAATTTTCCGGTCGGTTATTTATCCTGAAAACGCTCCTTATACCAGTCAAATGTTTTTTTTAGCCCCTCCTTGATGGTAACAACAGGCTTATAGTTTAATAGCCTCGCCGCCTTTGATATGTCTGCAAGACTATACTTTACATCTCCTTTTCTCTCCGGGCCATGAGTTGGCAAAAGAGTACTGCCGGCTATTTCCCTCAGGTATTCATATAATTCCAGCAGTGAAGTTTGTTCCCCGCATGCAATATTATACACTTCATTCACGGCTTCTTTATTTTCTGTAAATAGCGCCAGCTTATTTGCAAGAACGGCGTTGTCAACGTATGTAAAATCCCGGCTTTGCTTACCATCTCCGTTTATGAGTGGAGCCCTGTTTTGCAAGAGGGCTTCTGCAAATAAGGGAATAACTGCTGCATAAGGTCCATTGGGGCTTTGTCTTGGCCCGAATATATTAAAATAACGAAGCCCTATGGTTTCCAAACCATACGCATTATAATATACCCGGGCGTATAGTTCATTAACGTATTTTGTTACCGCATAAGGAGAAAGCGGGTTGCCAATTTTATCTTCAACCTTGGGAAGTCCCGGATGATCTCCATAGGTAGATGAGCTGGCTGCATACACAACACGCTTTATACCCTTTTCTTTTGCGGCATTAAAAATATTCAAAGTGCCGCCAATATTTACTTCATTGGTGGTTATAGGATCCTTTATTGATCGCGGTACTGAACCTAACGCAGCCTGGTGAGAGACAAGATCTATATTTTCACAGGCCTTAAGACAATCCTCATATTTTCTTATATCGCCCTCTACCAACTCAAACTTATTATTTTGCTTCAGGGTCTTAATATTATCCGGAGAACCTGTAGCAAAATTATCAAGTACACGAACAAAAGACACTTCTTTGTTTTCCAATAATGCAAAAGCCAGGTTTGACCCTATAAAACCAGCGCCACCTGTAATCAGAATTTTCATAATCGAAAGGGTTAAGAATTAATTTATACCGGGTTTTTATTTACGTTTAAACCATCTCAGCCAGTTTCTTGGATCAAGCCATTCGATCAGCTTATCAACCGTTGTTTTAGGCGGAGCTTCTTCTTCATAATAACCGGAGCCATAGCCATACCCATAACCATAGCGGCCGTAACCATAATAACCATAACCCGGTTTCAGTTTTACATCATTAATTACAATAGACAGTTTGGGCAATTTAGATTCCGTATAAAACTCATCAATGAGGATGATTTGTTTTTTAAATGTATGGCCCTGTCGTACTATATATAAAGTACAATCAGCAAATTTGCTCAAGGTCATAGCATCGCTAACCATACCAACGGGTGCGGTGTCAATAATAATTGCCTCAAAATTTTTTTTAAGGTAATCAAACAATTCTGCTACTTTACTTTCCAGTAATAATTCTGAAGGATTGGGGGGAACCGGCCCGCAAGGCAACACAAAGAGGTTCTGATAACCCGGCACCAATATTGGCAAGTCTGCCATTTCTGATTTTCCTAATAGAAAATTAGTTATCCCTATTTTTTGCTGCAACTTAAGGCCAGACATAATTTTCGGCTTCCTGATATCAAACTCAAGCACAATAGTTTTTTTCCCAGCCAGGGCCATTACAGCAGCAAGATTAGTACTTATGAACGACTTGCCTTCACCACTAAACGAAGAAGTAACAAGAATGACCGGTCTTTCTATATTACCTGTAACATACTGAAGGTTCGACCGGATGATTCGAAACTGTTCTGCCACCATACTTCTATTTGTGCTACTAACAACCAATGAAGAATCTTGTGCAAAAGAATGACCTACTTCTCCTAAAACAGCAGCTCTTGTAATTTTTTCAATATCAAATCGTGTTGTTATCTTATCATTAAGCACTTCGGATATAAAAATGTAAAGTGCCGGGATGGCTAAACCGATAAGTATCGCCAGTAACTGGATTGTCCTCCGGTTAGGTTTGACCGGGGAAGAGGGAACCAATGCAGTATCCAGGATATCTGAATCAGGAATCGTAGATGCCTGGGATATAGCCGTTTCTTCTCTTTTTTCAGACAAAAACTTAAACAAAGTCTGCTTTCCTTCTAAAACCTGATCTATTTCCAAAAGGCCTCTCGCTTTTTCAGGAATCATTTTTAACTGGGATTGAATTTGCTGACTTTGGTCCTTCGCTTTCCGTATCTGGTTACCATATGCAGACATTATATTGGAAAGGTTTTCCAGTAAACGTTGTCTTATTTCATTTATATCACCCTCCTTCTTCTTTATAAGTGGATTATCGATTGTCGTTCCGCCATCAAGTAAGCTTTTTCGTTCTAGCTGCGCTATATTATAGCTTTGAATAAGGCCATTTAATGTTACATCTTCCAGGCCTAATGCGGAAGGAACAAGATTAAACGGCTCGTGTTCATTTTTTTTGTCTTTAAGGTAGGCATCTACCATCTGAGCAGTGTTTAATTTATCTATCTGCAGATTAAGGGCCTGATTTGATTCCGAAAGCGAGCTGAAATAACTTTCTGACTGAGCACTTACATCTATTAGATCATTTTTCTGCTGAAAAGCCAATTTAATTTTTTCTATGCTATCTATTTCATGCCCTAATTTATCCAGGCGCGAGTCGATAAATTCCAGGGTCTGCAAAGCAGTGAGGTTTTTAACCTCCACGCTTCGTTTCGCGTATTCAATCATTAATTGGTTTATAATATCCGCACCCATTTGTGGGGTTGGTGTTTCCATAGAAATAGTTAACAGACCAGTACCCGGGCTCTTGGGCTGAACATTTATTTTAGCAGCTAACTCAGAAGAAATTGATGGAAGTGACTTATACCTTATAACAAACTCCTGATCAGAATGGAAAGAGGAATCACCATTCAACCGAAATACGCCATAATTATTTTCAAAAACCTGGCCTAATGCGAATGGCTTGGCTTCTTTATTAAAATAAAACTCATGATCATTAACAAACCGAAGAGATATAGAAAAATTGGCCATTGTATCTTTCAACATAAAAATGTCGAGATGGAGAGGAGATGCTGTATACAACTCTGTTGACTTAAATCTTCCCTTTGCAAAATAAGCAGTCTGTATATTCAATGCTTTAACTACTCTTGCCATTAACGGCCTGGATCTTATTATTTCCATTTCATCCTGGATGTTGCGATTATTGTTCGACATAAATAATTCATCCAGCTTATCCTGTTTATTATTATTTTGATTCTTTATTATATTAGTACCCCGTACTGCATAAATATCGGTGGAATAGCGGAGATAGATATACGCAGCAAACAGCATAATAGCCACAGACAATAGGAAAAAAGGCAAGAACCTGACGTATTTAAAGAACAGGTCTTTAACACTTATATTCCATAATTCACTTTTATTACTGTTTATTTGTTGATCTTCCATTAATATGTTTTGATTATCACAAAGACAGTTAAATTAGGAGATTATTTTAAAATATTATATATCAGGGTAAGGCTGGTTATGATGCCTAACACCGTAGTTATTCTTTGCAATGTCAGCTGATCACTTTGCCTGAGCTTTGTCTTAGTTACTTCAACCATTACCACATCATTCTGCAAAAGGTTATAATAAGGAGAATCAAATATCTTTTTTGAAGTAAGATCTATATTACCAATCTCTCTTTTACCATCAATTTCACGTAATACCCTTACTGTATTTTTTTTACCAGTAATGGGTATATCACCAGCCAAACCTATAGCTTCTAAAACGGTAATATGGCCTGTAGGAATTGTAATAGGTCCGGGTTTTGCCACTTCCCCCAACACGGTCACTTTAAAATTCTGAAACCGGATAATAACAGATGGGTTTTTTAAAAGCTCAACAGGCGCTGTCAGCTTAGCTTTTATAATATCTGCCAGTTGCGATTTAGTAAGCCCCTCGGCATGAATAGTTCCTAACCGGGGGTACTCAATATTTCCATTTTCATCCACCAAAAAACCTGATGATAATGCTGATCCTCCAGAATTGCCTGATGATGCACCGCCTGTGGTATTTATTGAACTACCCCCGCCCAGGTTATACGGAGCATCCACAGATGGATCCAAACTGCTGCTGTATACCTGTATTGATAATAAATCGTTCTTCTGAATTTTTATTTCCACAACCTTTACTGTATCGTTAAGTTGCGTGCTATCTGTATTATCTACATAATTGATGGCCGCCTTTTTTTGCGTGCCGCAGGAAACAAGATAGAAGGCAATGAAAAAGAGAACAGTAATCCGTAACAATTTCATTGGGGTGCTTTTGAAGATGATGATTAAGACAATAAATTAACTCTGCTTAGGAAGAGCCGAAATTAGTTTAGTTCTGTCAATATACGCGACCAATACGTACCCGATACTATCTATCGCCACTTTTACTACTTTATGTCGTATATCTATCACTCTTCCTTCCTGGTCCATTAAAGGACCATGGGTTACTTTTACCCGTTGATTTACCTCGACGACATTCATCGACTGTACTTCTACATTTTCATGCTCGTCCAGGAAACGTTTTATGGTAGCAATTTCTTTTTCTTTAATAACTGCAGGCCTTCCATCCCAATACACAAAGTTGATAACGCCGTTAGTCATACGTATTTGTGTTCTTGAAGCATCATCAGTTTTTACAAATACATACGATTTAAATAAAGGCTCTTCAATAAGCTTGATCCTGTCACTCCATTTCCTCCTTACCTTATTTAAAGGGCAATAACTTTCAAAGCCTTTTTCCTTTAGCAAAAGGTCTACCTTTTTTTCCCACCTGGGGCGGGTATATATCGCTAACCACTTACTATTCAATTTTTTATTTTTTTTGATGGCTTCGCCATCTCAGTCACATATTAGTTTTACATATGACTGGTTATCAGATTTTTAAACTGCAATAGTTTTCTTGTCGTTTGCAAATATAGGAGTAACGATGTGACTGGCAACATAATAAAATTTGCGGATTTTGAGGCATTTATCCCCACCGGTTGAAAAATACTATAGGGATTTTACGATCCCAGTTAATAGTTTGTATTTTTCAATTGATTTTTTACAAGATGCGACATAAAAGAATCGGTCACCGATGTTAAATAATCCGGCAACACTTTTTGCAGAGTAGCAAGATTTGACTTCCATTAACAGCTGCATTTTGGTTAAATCCTTCGCCCGGTTTTCATAAGTATTTAATTTGCATCAACTCCAGATAAGACTTTTAAACCTAAAGCAAGATGCTCAATTTCACTCACTTAACAACACATTCTTTAACTGTTATTAATCTCAAAATTATTAAATACAAAGAAAAAATCAAGACCACCGTCTTCTATAGTTACGCCATTGTAAAATGATAAATGATTCTGAATTTTCACCTGTTCCCTATAATTACGCAGTATAAACGTAAACTTCCTATGCTATATTACATCCTATCCCATTTTCAATAAAGTACTTATCCTGTCGTTTCTGCTATCAGGACGAAAACATCTTTAGCCCCGGTAGTTCATAAATTATAAGACATGTTTATTGCGACTTAAATACTTGCATACCGGACTTTTTATATTTTAAATAAACCGGTTATTCATTATTTTTAAACACAAACCAGGTAGCTTGAATCAACGATTCTATTCCCTCGATGTATTTCGCGGCGCCACTGTTTGCCTGATGATCCTGGTAAATAACCCCGGAAGTTGGGCGCATATTTATCCTCCGCTTGAACATGCACCCTGGCACGGGGTAACACCAACCGATCTTGTATTCCCCTTCTTTTTATTCGCTGTAGGGAATGCTATGTCCTTTGTGATACCAAAGCTTGAAACTGCTGGCGACGGTTTATTCTGGAAAAAAGTAATAAAAAGAACAGCGCTGATTTTTCTGATCGGCCTGTTTTTAAACTGGTGGCCATTCGTTCGTTATGAAGGCAATCATCTTATTCTTCGCGGCTGGGTTGATTCAGTAAATCCCAATATTGGTGTTCGTATACTGGGTGTGTTGCAAAGAATTGCTTTATCCTATTTTTTTGCTTCTGTTATAATTTATTACCTCAAACTACATAAGGCATTTTATATTGGATTAGTTCTCCTCCTACTATATTGGGTCCTTTGTGTATTGGGCAATCCATCTGATCCTTTTAGTTTACAAGGCTGGTTTGGAACAGAAATTGATAAAAAAATCCTGCATATCCCACATATGTACAAAGGAGAAGGAATTCCTTTTGATCCGGAAGGCCTAGTAAGTACTATCGCCGCTATAGTAGAAGTAATCTTTGGCTATATGGTGGGCGATTATATTCAAAAGAAAGGGAAGAATTATGAAATGATATCAGGTTTGTTCATTGCAGGCGTTGCCATGCTGGTTACTGGTTATTGCTGGGATATGGTTTTCCCGATCAATAAAAAAATATGGACAAGCTCTTATACCGTGTATACATCAGGATTAGCTACTATTACCATCGCAACAATGATTTATATGATTGAGATGAAAAATGCGAAGGGGTGGCTTACCCGCTTTTTTGATGTATTTGGCAAAAATGCTTTGTTCGTTTTTGCTTTAAGTGCATTCCTTCCCCGTTCATTGGCTTTGCTTCGCTTTTCGGATTATATAAATGAAAAAGGAGAAACCGTATATTATAATCCCTGGACCTGGCTCTATCAAAAAGTGCTGATTAATGTGCCTGGCGACCCGCGCATTGGCTCATTACTGTATGCTTTCTGCATTATTACATTTATGTGGGCGATTTGCTATTGGCTCGATAAAAAGAAGATTTATATAAAAGTCTGAACAGCCCCGATAGCTCTCGTAAGGAAGGGTTTTTATGATTTTGAGAAACCTTTCATAAAATTATTTTCTTGCCCTGCTCAGGAAAATCCATTTTACTCAAATTGATTATAAATGTGAAATTATAACAAGCATCCTACTATTTGTATTACCGCCTACCTAATTCATTCAATTTTCATCTTTTTCATCAGCAATCGTTATCACGGATATTTAAGCACAATCAGCAGAAAACCAACCTGACTATATACAATGTATTTCCATCAAGAATAAAGGACAAAAGTTAAACAGGCTTGTATGCTTCTATTGTTGCTGAAAGAAGGGCTGGTGACACAAAGCCGTTTAATGGCACTTCACTACTGCAGAATTCACCAAGGCCTTCGTCATAATAATGCATAATAAAATACTGTTCGCCATCTTCGTCATTATTTTTTTTGATATAAGTTAGTAAAACCTGCTCCCATTGTACCTCCCTATTGTTCTTTAGTAACCAAATACCTTCCCGACTTACGCGAATCATTGTTTTATTATTCAACAATACAGGTAATACAACTATCAATAAGATTAAAAGAAAAGCAACATAGAGAAAACTAAATTCCTTTTTCCCCACCATATAAATCAATAAGGCTGCCACTACAGCCATAACGGTAACGAGCACCCCTTCTTTTCTTATCTTTTTGAAAGTCACAGCTTCTCCGACAGTTACTATTTTATCCTTTTCAGCAATGTATTCACTGGTCAGATGATAAGTTGGTGGAGGATGCTGCCAATAGCTCATCTCCTGCGGCATATATTCCGATTCTATTGATTGTATGTATTGAAGTTTTCTTTCTTCGAATGTAATATCCATTCAAACTAGCTTAAAGCAAAGTTAACGGCGGCAGTTGCATGAATAAGTGTTGTATCAAACACAGGCACTTCAACATCCCCTTGTTTAATAAGAATAGGAATTTCTGTACAGCCAAGAATAATTCCCTCCGCCCCCTGCCGTTGTAGCTTATTAATAATAGTAATAAAACCTCTTTTACGTTCCGGCAGAAATATCCCCTTTCCCATTTCATTATAAATAGCGTTGTTGGTATACTCCATATCATCTATGCCGGGTATTATTGTTTCAATGCCTTGTTCAGCCAGTTTATCTTTATAAAATGGTAATTGCATCGTATACTTCGTACCTAAAAGTGCTACTTTCTTTAATCTCAGTTTGGTGATACTCTTACCGGTTTCTTCAGCAATATGGATAATCGGAATAGAAATAGCGGCCTGAACTTTATCCGCAATATTATGCATCGTATTGGCGCCGATCAATATGCAATCAACTCCGGCTCTTTCTAATTGGGTTGCTGTTTCACACATAATTTTTGCCAGGCCATTCCAGTCATCCGCTTCCGTTAATCGTTTTATTTCGGCAAACTCCAATGACGACAAAATAATTCTCGCCGATGATACGCCACCTAGTTTTTGATTTACCAATTGATTTAATAAGCGATAATAATCCAGTGTGGAAAGCCATGTAATGCCACCAATAAGTCCAATCGTTTTCATATTGTGAAGGTAAAACAATAGGCGATAAGCGGGTTCCTGCTTATCGCCTAATGCTTAAAGCTTACAGCCTATACTCACTCTCCCGTTACTTCATCACTTCTTTCCTTTCCCCAACTCTTATGCTTCGCGCCATCCATCTTTACAATCTTCGAAGTAAATCGCCCGACAACATCTACCAATGCTTTCTGCGATTGCATTACAACGTTGTGATGGTTCCCTACCATCTACATCAGCTTACGCCCAAACTAACCTCTCACCAGAATGTCTCCTTAGCAAAACGCTCTAAGTGGTAAACTGTTTCGCTGACGATTTACATTGGTGGCCGCAATGCGCTCACCCGTGAATGAGCTGTAGAGCTTTTGAAATATGGCATTCGGGTAAATGCAGTGACCGTGGCTGAATATTTTACCCCTCTTTTTGACACGTGGATCAAAACCTTTGCTAACCCAGAAGAAAAATTGAAACAGATTACCAATAAAAACCCATTGGAAAAGAGAATGACGACTGTTGAAGAAATCGCCAATATGGTGGCGTTTCTTTTTTAGATAAATCAAGCTATACTACTGGGCAGTTGATCCATATGGATGGTGGATATGCGCATTTAGATCGAGCGTTGTAAATTTTCAATTGAAATTTTATCAAAATTCTTATTTTTATATAGGTTTAAGGTTTATCAATGCTTGCTAATTATGCTGATAATGCTAATTGACCATTTCGAAAAATGATTTTTGCATGCCATTTTTAGCCCCATACAAAGAGGAAGCTTCCATTTTACAGGAAGTTGCCAATGGCAATGAAAAGTCACTTAAGTGCTTATTTGATTATTATTTCAACCACATTTACACCACGGCGTTAACATTCACAAAATCAGTTACGGATGCAGAAGAAATTACTCAGGATGTTTTTTTAAAAATATGGATGCAGCGTGAAAAACTGATGACCGTTAATAAATTCAACGATTACCTTTTTATCATCGCCAGAAACCATATCTACAATCATTTACGCAAAAAGCTTCATGAACATGCATTTATAGATCGACTGGTCAATTATTTCAAAGAAACTTCCCATCTTCCCGAAGAGCGATTATTAGTAAAGGAGACGGAAAAAATCATAGACGATGCTGTCAAACAACTGCCCAAGCAGCAACAGTTGGTTTTTTGCATGAGCAGACAGCAAGGCCTGAGCCAAGATGAAATCGCCAGAAAATTGCATATTTCAAAAAATACAGTGAAAAGCCATATGAGGCAGGCTATTCAATCTGTTCGGGGCTATCTTCAAACCCAGGATATTGCTTATATGCTTATAGCGACCCATTTTATCCTGTCCACCACAATCGGTGATGCTGGGTTTTAAAAAAAATTAAACTCCCACTAATACCTGCTTTCTTTTTTTGTGTCTTTATACTAAAGACATATAGTCAATTTATTTATACTTTATTGAACCGTAATGAACAATACACATTTAGAGGAATTGTTGAACAAATATATTTTGGGGTCGCTCACGGAAAAAGAATTGCAAGAACTTATTCAACACTTGAAGCAAGAAGAAAATAACGAATACTTGCTGCAAAAAATCGAAAGCCAATTGCAGCTTGTTCAACTCAACCAACATACAAACCTGGATACCCGTGAAATGCTTTTTCAGCGTATCCTAGCAAAGGCAAAGGACTTTAAAAGCCAAGAAAACGATAACCTCATTTTATCTATAAAAGATTCGGCAAATACACAAAGGAGGGTTTTGCCTTTTCGGAAAATGATTGCGGCTGCTATTATACTCTTTATAGCCGGAACAGGTCTTGTTTATTGGAGCATGCACAGATTGGTTTCTGTAAATACGGCAACAAAAGAGGATAAAAAGTTGTCAGTCATTAAGGACCCTGCGCCCGGTGGCAACAAAGCCATTTTGACCATGGCGGATGGTTCAACTATCAATCTGGACGATGTAACGAACGGGGTTCTTGCACAACAAGGAAATACAAGAGTTACTAGGCTTGATAATGGCAAATTGGTCTACGATGCACAATCAAAAAATAACAGCCCAGTTTACTTTAATACCGTAACTACTCCGCGCGGCGGGCAATATCAATTGATATTGGCTGATGGGACAAAAGTATGGCTGAATGCGGCATCTTCCCTTCGTTTCCCTACCAGCTTTGAAGGCAAGGAGCGAAACGTGCAGCTAACAGGTGAAGCCTACTTTGAAGTGGCCAAGAATAAGAGCATGCCCTTTAAAGTGGAAGTAGGCGACATGGGTGTGGAAGTATTGGGCACGCATTTCAATATCATGGGATATACAGATGAGAGTGCGATCAAAACCACCTTGCTGGAGGGCTCCGTAAAAGTTACCAAGGGATTGGCCTTTGCCCTGTTGAGACCGGGGCAACAAAGTGAGTTGAATAAATCCTCCTCACATATTTACGTCGCTGAAACAGATGTCGAGGAAGCCATCGCATGGAAAAGCGGTTTGTTCCAATTCGACAGTGATGATATTGGAACGGTACTGCGTCAGATTGGGAGGTGGTACAATATCGAGACAGGCTATGAAGGCAAATTGCCCAATTGGCATTTTACTGGAACAGTGTCTAGAAATATTCCATTATCAGAAGTCTTAAAAATGCTGGAGATGAGCGAAGTGCATTTCAATTTTGATGGAAAAAAATTAATAGCTCATCCATAAAAAATAAAACAACAATTATGTATATCACTAACTGATTTTTCAGAACCCCATTAGTCAAAAAAAACCAGAGGTGGTGAAGCACCCCTGGCCATTTGAAGGGCTAATTTTTTTACAATCGCGTATGACTGCTTTATTTTTTTTAACCCAAACATTGCAAAAGTATGAAAAATGCACGCTGTAAAGTTCCACCTACTGTGGGGCTTTCATTTCGAAAAACCTGGATGGTTATGAAACTAACGATTGTCCTGCTAACGGCTATTTGTGTTCAAGTAAGCGCCAAAACCTACTCGCAAAAAATTACGATCACAGAAAAGAATGCATCTCTTGAAAAAGTGTTCAAACAGATACGCAAGCAAACCGACTACCATTTTTTCTATAAGGACGAATTGCTGCAAAAAGCAGGTAAAGTTGATATACAGGTGAAAAATGCAACTATCGACGAAGTGCTCAATGAATGTTTTAAGAACCAGCCATTTTCATACTTAATCATCGAAAAAACAATCCTGATCAAAACGAAAAAGGACCCAGTCGCCTCATCAACACAGGATTTGACCCCACTAGCAGAGATCAATGGCCAGGTAACTGATAGCAAGGGGGCTCCATTGCAAGGGGTATCGGTAACCAACCTCAAAACCGGTAAGGGGCTCACGACGGATGCCTCCGGGAAATTCTCTATCACGGGAGAGGTAAACGATATACTTGAATTTAGCTTTGTAGGTTATAAAGCACAGAAAGTAAAGGTCACCTCACTACAACAAATCATCCATATAAGCCTTCAACTCGATATTGCTGAGCTTTCGAACACAGTGGTTATCGGATATGGCACAGTAAAAAAATCGGATCTGACAGGTGCTGTTTCATCAGTGTCCTCAGAAAAGATTACCCAAGTCAACGCTGTATCAAATGTGGCACAGGCCCTGCAAGGGCAAGCGGCAGGAGTTCAAGTTAACCAGGCGTCCGGTCAACCTGGTGAAGGCGTTATGATAAAAATCAGGGGAACCAACTCCATCGGAGCTAGCAATGCTCCACTATATGTAGTAGATGGTCTGCCGTTAGATAATTTAAGTAACCAATTAAATGTGGACGACATAGCTAATATTGAAGTATTAAAGGACGCATCATCAACAGCTATATATGGATCTAGAGGTGCAAATGGGGTAATAATGATCACTACAAAAAAGGGCAAGGAGGGAAAAGCAAAAGTTACCTACTCCGGATATTATGGTATCGAAAGTTTAAGAAAAAAGATTAAAGTAATTGGGGCATCCGATTTGGCAGAGCTTCAGAATGAAGTTATTATTAACGATAATGCTTCTGGTATTAATTCACCCGCGCTTCCTATTCCCTGGACAAGTGCCCAGATTGATTCTATGAAAGGAAAAGGAACTGATTGGCAGGATGAAACTTATAAACCATCACCCGTACAAAATCATGATATTTCTATTTCTGGTGGAAATATCAACACTAAGTACTATACATCATTTGGTTATTTTGATCAAAAAGGAATGATTGAGAATACTGGGTTTAGAAGACTATCTTTTCGAGTAAACCTTGATCAAAAAATCAATAAAAGATTTGATGTAAATTCTAGCCTGTCAATTCAAAACTCCAAATTTAATACCATTCAAAGTACGATTTATTATGGGTTTATTCCATTCCAAGCAATGGTAGAACCATCAAATCAACCGATTAAAGATGCGAACGGTAATTATACCGTTTTTACCGGAGTGGCTTGGGGGCAGACAAACCCGGTTGGTGTTGCAAAAAATTCATGGTGTCCATCAAACAATTTAAGGATTATAGGAAATCTTTCCCTTGTTTATGAACTTACAGATGAATTGAAACTAAAAATAAATGCAGGCTTAGACAATTCTTGGAACCGGAACGATTCCTATTTTTCTTCAGATATAACCTTTGGACAACCAGGAGGTGTTGCATCTGTGGGATATTCGAATCTCAATACATTCGTTTCGGAAAGCATGCTATCTTATGCAAAAAAAATTGCAAAACATTCTATTGATGCGGTGGGAGGAGTTTCATATCAAACCAATATTTCAAAATTTTTAAATAGTGGGTCACAGTCGAATTTTGCTAGTGGTATTTTTCAAAATAACCTTTTGCAAGCGGCTGCAAATCGGAATTATCCAAGTTCTGGGTATAGCAATTATAAATTGCTGTCTTATCTAGGTAGGATAAATTACAATTATTCTGGAAAATATTATGCCACTATTACAGGTAGGTATGATGGATCTTCCGTTTTTGGTGCTGATAATAAATTTGCATTTTTTCCTTCGGCAGCGCTAGCATGGAAAGTAAGTGAAGAGAATTTTTTGAAGAACAACAATACCATTTCGAACTTTAAATTAAGAGTCAGTTACGGTTCTTCAGGGAATCAGGCAATCAACCCATATCAATCCCTGCCCAGTGTAACTGCCAACTCAGCTGTATTGGACAATCTCCAGACTACGGGCTATATACAAAATTCTTTGGACAATCGAGGGCTTAAATGGGAAACGACTTGGCAATTTGATGCAGGCGTTGATTTAGGTCTATATAACAACCGGGTACTGTTTACAGCCGATTTTTATAACAAGAAGACTGAAAACCTCTTATTGAATGTAACACTGCCCCCAAGTTCAGGATTTGGCTCTGCCTTACAAAACATTGGATCTGTACAAAACAGAGGCTATGAATTTCAATTAACAACAATAAATAGTCAAAGAGTTATACGATGGATATCTACCCTTTCCTTCTCACATAATCGTACTAAAGTATTGGATTTGGGGAGAGATGGTGCTGGAATCCCCCTGACTTACAAAGAATCAGGTACAGGAGGGAATTGGTTCCCCTTATTGCTAGGTCAATCCATGTTCCAACTATATGGCCAAACTATAGCTGGAGTATATCAAACAGATGAAGAAGCAATAAAAAATGGTGAGCCACAAAAACATGCAGGGGACTTCAAATTCTTGGACTATAACCATGATGGAGTGGTAGATGCTAATGATAAACATGTATTAACTCATCTCGAACCTAAATTTACATTTGGATTCAACAATAATTTCAGTTACAAAAAATTTGACTTAACCCTTTTGTTTGTTGGTTCTTATGGTAATGATGTGGTAAACGAGTATCGTAAATTTAATTTTACTTTAAATGGTTTAATGACGCCTTCTGTAGAAGCATTTAAAAATAGGTGGCGAGGGTCAGGGACAAGCAATATTGCTGATAAACCATCATCAAGAAGCAGTGCTTATACAAGTGATTATGCAAATAGCTTGTGGGTAGAAAATGGATCCTACTTTAAACTCCGTGATATTACACTTGGCTACACATTCAACACCTCAAAAATATCTTCGATAAAGGTTTATGTAAGTGCCCAGAATATGATTACGATTACTAAGTATTCAGGATACGATCCAGAGGCAAGTTGGAGTGCAGCTACAATTAATGGATGGGATCGAGGGGTTTACCCTTCCATGAAATCTTTTACTTGTGGTGTTAAAATCAATTTCTAATATTTAATATAGAGAAAATGAATACGCATACTATTAAAACATTCGTATTATTTGCAATGCTTGTATCCGCTTTTAGTTGTAAAAAGGATTTAAAAGAGGTGCCAAAAACTTTTATTAGCCCTAGCGCATACTTTACAAATCCTAAAAGCTTTGATCAGGCAGTTATTGGTATTTATTCAGGATTATCGGGGCTGGAAAACTCCAATACCAATATGCTATTGGAGATGTGCACTGATATATATGGAACGCCTTCCCCCTTATTTGAGCAGGCTTTGCCAACTTATCAAAATGCGCCAGCCTATTTTTATTACAACACTAGACTGGCATGGTCTGGTGCCTATACTATAATTAAAAATGCCAATTTTGTTATTGCTAATCTTCCTTCATCTCTTCTTTCCTCCACTCAGAACAATGCGTTGCTGGCGGAAGCAAAATTTTTAAGGGCCTATGCATTTTTCTACTTAGTACAATTGTATGGAGATGTGCCATTACCTTTAAAATTACCATCTAATTATATCGATTTAAAAATGCCAAGAACGCCACAGGCTGAAGTGTATAAACAAATTTTGGATGACTTAACTTATGCAGAGGCAAATCTGCCAGATGTAGCTATTCAACAAGGAAGGGTATATAAATTGGTAGCCACAGCTTTGTTGGCAAAAGTATATCTCACCATGGCTGGCAACCCATTGAAACAGACCCAGTACTACTCCAATGCCAGGGACAAAGCGCTGGCTGTGATCAATTCTGGAAAGTTTGCCTTGCTCAATGATTATTCAACCATATTTCATAATACGGCCTATACGAGCGAATCCATTTGGGAGCAATTATTTGTGCCAACTACTGGTGGCAACCCCATGTATGCAATTTGTGTTACTGCAAACAGTTTTAAACCAATTCTACTTCCATCCACATGGTTTATCAATAGTTTTTCGAAAGGTGATCAGCGTAAGGAATGGGGTATTCAATTGGCTTATAAGGATCCTTCCAACAATACATTAGCTCCCTTTTTTCAAAAATTTGTTAATAATGCGTATATCGATGCTGGGTACACTAGTTATAGTGGGGCATTGATAATAAACTATACTATGCCGATTCTTCGGTTGGCAGAAATGTACTTGATTGCGGCAGAAGCAGAAAATGAATTGAATGGACCAACCAATGCCTATCAGTATATCAACAAGATCAGATGGAGAGCTAGGGTAAACAAATCGGACCCGACCAATGTGCCCGACCTCGCCGGTCTGTCACAATCCGATTTCCGGCTGGCAGTGTGGATGGAAAGAAAATGGGAACTGTGTTTGGAAGGGAGTTCTTGGTTTGATATGAAACGTAGCAATACTTTTTCTAATATTCAGACCCTTCGGGGATCAGGCTTGATCAATCCGATAGGCCCATATAACCAAACATGGTTGATCCCAGATAATGAAATCATCAATAACAATATCCCCCAAAACCCAGCTTACTAATGTAATCGCATGGGTTGTATTTTAGAATGGACAATCATCAAACCGCTCAAAAATGGTTTAGTGATTTTGCTTTATTTGATTGACAAAAAATATCGATCGAAAATGAGACGGCAATTTATATATTTCCTGCTCTTTGTCCCAGCATGCTTGTTTGCCCAAAACAAGATGACCAATCAAAAAATGCAGGACCCAATCCAAATAAATCCAAAATCGATCAACCAATTGTTGGCTTTGGATGCTTCACACAGCTTGGGTTTAAAGGAATTCAACCCTGAGTCTACCTTAAATGCCAAACGATTTTGGCTTACCGATCTAGTGAATGGCAATAAAATGGAATGGGCAGTGTTCAACCCACAGAAAGCCAGCTATTGGGTTTCCGTTTTATTGAACGCAAAGACGGGGACTGTGCTTAAAATTAAAGCTGGCGACGATAGCGTAATGGTAAATGTTAAAGAAGACCATTGGCAAAAAACAACTACAGAAACTTTGCTATTGTTGCCCGCAGGGAAAACCATTATCAGCCTGGAACTGGTCAACACATTGTCTCCTATTGATATTAAATCGGCTGAGTTGGTGAATGCCGCAAGAAAGCAAGAGATCGAAAAACGGGTGGCTGCATTCAAAGGCGATTGTACTTGGATGAAAGAGGCGGGATATGGTATCATGGTGCAAGGAGGCGGATGGGCATACCCACCACATGGAGATAAAAAACCCTGGCCCGGTTTTGCTGAAGACTTCAATGCGCAGAAATTTGTTGAAAAAGTGGATGAAATGGGCGGGTCCTATATCGTTTGGAGTGCCACATGGATTGATTATTTATTTCCTGCTCCCATTAGAACTATCGGTGATATCTTACCAAACCGAATCAGCAAGCGTGACCTTATCGCCGACCTTATCCGGGAATGCAAAAAAAGGAATATCCGCTTTATGCTGTACTATCATTTAGGTCATGGTTCAAAAGAAGTCTTGCTGGCCAAAGGATGGAAAGACAGTCCTGAACAGGATTACACATCGAGACAAAAATGGCTCAAAACGGAGGAAGCTATACTGGCGGAGATTGGGAACAGATATGGTACTGGCTTGGATGGTGTTTTTTTGGATGATGGCTGTGTTTGGTATCCCGCGGATTTTGAGAAATTGGGTAAGGCGGTAAAATCAGGGAACCCCCAAAGAGTAATCGCTTATAACCCCTGGATTGCGCCCAGCCTGACGCCCTTTCAGGATTTTTATTGTGGAGAAGGGTTTGATGGCAGCGCTACACCGTTCCAATTGGATAATGGGGTGATTATGGGGGGACCACAAAAAGGTTTGCAGCTATTTGGATGTTTTGTTTTTGATGGCCCTGATTGGGGGATTTATAAACCCAATACCATCATCGATACACCAAAAAATTGGCCTGTGGACAGAATTGTTGATTTAACCCATAAGCTGGAGCAACAGCATTATACAATTGCATTCAACCTGTTGATGTATGAGGATGGAAGTTTTGGAGGGCAAAGCTTTGATTTGCTAAAGCAGGCAGCCATGAAATTGAAAAGAGGGAAATGGAAAAAGATTAGGAGGGGAAATTAAAAATCGATAAAAGCCATCATTCTAATGGAAAATAATACCAATTAGACATTAAAAGCATCTCTAAAAGTTTGTTTATAAAATTGCCCTATCACAGCAGATATAATGTTTGAGGACGCAGATGTTATAAAAAGGAGGGAAATAGTGAGTTCGATATTTCAGAAAAAAATCTGTTTTGATGGAACGCAATATCAAACTCTTTCTGTCAATCCTGTAGCCGAGGCTATCTTTTGATAAATAACAAAGTTATACTCATTAAAAAACCGGAAAGGCGTGAAAAATCATTGCCTTTCCGGTTCGGTAGCCCGTAGGGAAATCGAACCCATATCTCAACATTGAAAATGTAGTGTCCTCAACCATTAGACAAATGCGCCAGTTAGTATAGCAGGCTGGACTCGAACCAGCATCCTCTTCATTCCAGGTGAAGTATCCGGCCAATCGGAATACTGCTATATTTTTCTTCTAAGAACTTTTTAAAAGTGTCCCGGCTGCATCTCACCAGGAGCACTTATTTCCTCCTTCCTGCATCTAATATTTTCAACGCAGAAGAAATTCAGCAGGGTGTTTTACATCCATTACTCCTTCATTCTCTTCAACTATATTTTTTTTATTTGTCTTATTGCTCATTAGGTTCACAACTAAATGAATCAACAATACCACCATTAAAAATGCCATCACATACCATCCTTTTAGCCTCCTCCCGACCTCCTCTATGCAGAGGACGCCATCTAAGCACAAGCCCAGCTTGTTGAAGAGGTTTTAATTTGTGTAAAAATTTTATACATAAAAAAGCCCGGTCGTTATTTGCGACCGGGCTTCGTTTATAAGTACACTATATACCTATGTATGGATACAATCCGGTCGCTGATGTTTACTATCATTCTCATTACCTATGGGCACAATACTTCCTTTCACTTGCGGATACCAATAGCACCTGAGCGATGATAGAGCATCTTTCAGCATCGTTTCTGTAAATCGTTTATGTCGTAATTGTGTCAACACTTTCTCTATTTGTCTATTAATAAATTTCAATTCATTTCTGACTATATAATCACTACTCAGGTTTCAGGCTCTTCGTAAGCCCCTCCTTCGGAGGGGTTTGGGGAGGCCAATAAAAAACCCCGCTATCTCTTGCGGGGCCTGTATTCTATCGAATTCGTTGTATTAACTTATTCATGCAGCATACATGCTCCGCAAACTGTATAGTCACCTTTGGGACTAAACCAATTCGCTCTTTCAATATGTGATATTAATTGTAGCATGTGTCTGTTTAAAAATTTGTTTTGCGATGCAAAGATGAAAATAATTTTTTGATGTTGCCAAATAATTGAGAAGAATTTTTAAAAATAATTTATAAAACAATCTCTTCTAGTTGTTCAATACGTGGCATAGCATCGTAAGTTTTCCCGTTAAGTATTCTCCCTGTTTTCTTTTTATTAGTGCCACCCCATTGCTTGAAAAAGAAAGCTACTTTAGCTTTTTCGCATTGCTGCTGAATATCCAATACCCAATCTACGTTCATAGGGCGAGGTTTTCTACCGCTTTCACCACCAACAATTATCCAATCAATTTTCTTCAAGTTCATTTTTGGTAAGGGGCCAATCAATGGCTCAAGAGATAGGAATTTTGTTCTTGCATTTGTTTTACGTAAATCATCTATCCGATGTTTTACTCTTGTATCTTCTACAGAAACACCCATCCATATATTATGAGTCCAGTTCAGCTCTTTATGATATTCTAGTAAAATATCCGAACGCTTAGTTAAAACCTGGAAAGTATGTTGCGGGCATTTATTCATTGTATCAAATACTTTCTTTATAAAATCAAGTGGCACATCTTTATGAAATAAATCACTCATAGAGTTTACAAAAACAATTTTTGGAGATTTCCAGCCATGGGGAGTAAGTAAAGCATCTTCGTGCATTCTAAGTTTAAATCCTTCTTTATATTTGTCAATTCCCATTGCCTGCAATCTTTTTGCCATCACTTCTGCATAGCAATGTTTACAACCTGCGGAAATTTTATTGCAGCCTGTTGTAGGATTCCAAGTCATTTCTGTCCATTCTATTGATGATTGTGCCATATTAAAATCCAAGTTTAGGATTAACAACTTAATTTGCAATTCTAAGTGCAATTTCACTATTAGTTGCCATAAAGAAATGAAACAACGGAGAACCCGAATTATTCCTTAAAATTTTGGGATTCGAGACATACTTAAAAATATTTCCTGCAATTCTGCTAGCGTATAACTCATGAAGCCTATTGATTGGGTCGTTTTCTTTAATGACATCCAAATCTCCAAATAAATTTGGTCTCTTTGAATAAAAGTGGTTTTTAATTTCTTCGCGATTCATTCCCAGAAACAACTCAAGCCTTTTTAACCATGATTCCTCTATTTCACCTTTTCGAACAAGAACTCTGTTTGTCCCACTAGTTGGGTTTAATATCCACAAATCTATTGGTAATCCTCTCAGGATTTCTAAGGAAGACCATTCTAATTGCATTCCTTTCGGGTCAATAAATCCTAACACTTTAAACATTTTGCCTTTATCTGAGCGAAGAAATTTTGCTAAATCTTTCAACTTCTGATTACAGTCTTTTGTCTGCACATAACATTCTTTGTCGGGAAATTCGGTTTTAATTTTAGTTTCCAAGGAAGTGGCTAAGCTTTTTTTCTTTTCAACAAAATAACACATGTTGAAACTTCTAGGTTTATCAATTTTTAAGACTCTTATTGCCGCTCCTTCAATTGTATGTTTCTCATCTTCATTAATACCTTCAACTTCAATATCACCAGAACCTGCGAATCCGTCAAAGTATAGAAGTTTTTGATTTGGCTGATTCTTAAAAACTGTGAGGAATTGCTTTGTATAAGTTTCTAATATAGAAATCTTGATTTCTGTCCAATTGCCTCCAAATTGATTTTTATCGGTCATAAGGTTTAATTTTTAGGTATTTAAAGTACAAATTTTCCTAAAACAACCTCCCTTGCTCTCCAGGCCTTCTGAAAATACTTGTATCAAGGCTCCATTCTTCGGCATTCATTCCATATAGTTTGCCATACTTTTTATATTGCTGTGCTACCATTTGCGCAATTGCTCCTTCGCCGCGCATACGTACACCCCAGCGTGTGTCGTTTACTTTGCCATCATGGCTTTGTTCTACCAGGTGCCACACTTTATCAGCACGATCAGGGAAATTTTTATATAGCCAATCATGAAATAAAAACTTGATAGCGCCATTTAGCCGGATGAATGTATAGGCTGTAAACGTAGCGCCATTATCTCTTGCTTCTTTCATGATGCGCTGCATTTCGTGTTCATTCAATCCGGGTATCATCGGCCCCATCATAATGCCCATGCGTAC
>JAFDYH010000104.1:0-555 GCA_018267535.1 Bacteroidota bacterium | reverse complement strand
TCTTCATTGAAAGAAGTAATAGAAACCATCGCGGATACCAATCGCTTCTTCGCCATTTCCTGCAGCACATCTTTATCTTTCAGTATCCATGAATTTTTTGTCAATATCCCAACTGGCTGGTTAAATTCATTGCATACTTCGAGCATCCCTCTCGTCAAACGATATTTTTGTTCTGCTGGTTGATAACAATCGGTGTTGCCACTCAGCATTAATGGTGCGCATTGCCATTTCGGGTTCATTAAAAACTTGCGCAGTAATTGCGGTGCATTTTTCTTTACAATTATTTTTTGTTCAAAATCCAACCCGGCGCTATATCCCCAGTATTCATGCACATTGCGGGCATAACAATAAATACAGCCATGTTCGCAACCGGCATAAGGGTTCATGCTGTAGCTCATCCCTACATCAGGACTATCTACATTATTGACAATTGTTTTTGATTCCTGTTCTATGTATTGGGTGGATACACTACTTTCTTCCCAATCATCAATACCTTCAATATGCTCTCTTGTCCGCTCATCTTTCAGAAAACGGTTTTTCGTATTGAACTGCGCT
>JAFDYH010000103.1:6047-6735 GCA_018267535.1 Bacteroidota bacterium | reverse complement strand
TTTTGCTGCGAGTATTTTTTCTCTTCATCAAAATCGTCGTCGTTCTCATCAGTATATTCTGCTCTTGGCTCGTTGGATTTTACTATACCCAATTCCTGCCTGAATAAATCATAATCCACGTCAAATTGATTTAAAATTTGTGTAGCAATATTTTCTTTGTTCTTTAAAATTGAAAGCATGAGGTGCTCAGTTTCCACCGTTGCACTTTTTAAGGCTTTTGCCTCCAGTACTGTTACCCGGATTACTTTCTCCGCCTGCTTAGTCAGTGGCAGGCTGTTAATGTTTGCAATATTCTTTCCGGCCTTATCCTTCACGGCGAGTTCTATTTCCTTGCGCAACTCGTATAGATCAACATTAAAGCTTTTCAGAATTTTAATTGCAGTATTATCTCCTTCCCGGATCAACCCGAGCAAGAGATGCTCAGTTCCTATAAAATCATTTCCTAACCGTAAAGCCTCCTCCCTGCTGAACGAAATGATTTCTTTTACCTGTGCCGAAAAATTGTTATCCATTTTTCAATAATTGCTTGTAATACAATAATAACGAATATTTTTGGTACTTGTTCGCCACAACTTATAAACGCTGTGTTGACAATAATAGTTTTATGAAGGTCAAAATAAATACCAAAGAGAAATTTCATGCCATCACGCTTGCAGAGCCCTCGATTTCTGCTACTATGACAGAAGAA
>JAFDYH010000103.1:5731-5991 GCA_018267535.1 Bacteroidota bacterium | reverse complement strand
CTCATTTTAAAAGACACCGAAACCATGGACGATGCTGCGGCAAATGCTCTTATAAATATCCAACAAAAATTTTACGAAAACAATGCCTCTTTTGTACTGTGCGGGTTGCAAAAGCCAGTCGAAAAATTCCTGGAAGAAAAAGAATTGCTTGACCTGATGAATGTAACGCCGACGGAAAGTGAAGCCTGGGACATTGTACAGATGGAAGAAATAGAACGGGAGTTTTTTGATGAAGAGGAAGGGAATAATTGATATTAGCC
>JAFDYH010000103.1:0-5632 GCA_018267535.1 Bacteroidota bacterium | reverse complement strand
TTATTTAGTACAGATGCCAGCAGACATAATAGAAAAATATATAAAACAAATTTTAGCTGAAAAGGTTCGATCGCCAGTCTCTTCATTTAATTTTTCTCCTATTGGTGGCGGGTCGATTAATGATACCTTTAAAATAACTATCAACAATACCCGATATTTTTTTGTCAAAATAAATAATGCACAAAAATTTCCTGCTTTATTTGAAAAGGAAAGAAATGGTTTGAACTTTATTGCTGAACAGAAAATAATCAGAACACCGGAAGTCCTTCACTCATCGATTATCAGCAATTATCAAATCCTGGTACTGGAATGGATCAGCGAAGGACTTAAATCGCAAACCTTCTGGAACATCTTTGGTGAAGCATTGGCAAAGCTCCATAAAGTAACCAGCGAAGATCATGGATTCTATGAAATGAATTATATAGGTGCATTACCGCAAACTAATCAATACACAAAGAACTGGATTGACTTCTTTATTCATCAGCGCCTGCAGCCTCAGATAAACCTGGCTGCCAGCAAAGGGCTTTTATTTAAAAAACATATAGAAGGCTTTGAAAAGCTATACCCGGAATTGGTGAACATTTTTGAAGAGGAAAACGCATCCCTGCTTCATGGAGATTTATGGAGAGGCAATTTTATGTGCGATGACAGTGGTCGGCCAGTTCTTATTGACCCTGCTATATATTTTGGTCATCGCAGTATGGACCTTGCTATGACAACATTATTTAGCGGATTTGACAGGATTTTCTACGATTCTTACAATTATCATTTCCCATTCCCGCGCAATTACCAGGAACAATGGGACGTTTGTAACCTGTACCCTTTGCTGATCCATTTAAATCTGTTTGGCAGCGGTTACCTGCACGATATTGAATCGGTTTTAAAAAAGTTTTAGATTGATGCAGCCAGAACTTATCAAAACAGGTCATAACTGTTAAATTCACACACAAACTTTGAGCATGTTCGCTGTCACTATTCTTGGAAACAACTCCGCTGTACCCGCTTTTGACCGGCACCCTACCAGCCAGGTAGTCACAATGGACGGCCATAACTTCCTGGTAGATTGCGGCGAAGGCACCCAGATACAGATGATCAACTATAAAATCCGACGCAGCAAAATCTCCCACATTCTTATTTCGCACCTGCACGGCGACCACTATTTTGGATTAATAGGACTCATTAACAGCTTTGGATTACTCAGTCACCAACAGGATTTACATGTGTTTGGCCCCTCTCCTTTGCAACAAATTATAGAACTGCAACTTTCTGTTGCGAACACAATCCTGCCTTTTAAACTAATTTTTCACACCATTAACCAGGAAGGCGTATTATTGGATGAAGAAAAATTTAGAGTAAGATGTTTTCGTACTAACCACCGGATCGAATGCTATGGTTTTCATTTTGAAGAAAAAAAGAAACCGCGCCGGATTAACCCTGATAATGCCAAAAGATTTGAAGTACCTTCTTCATTCTATGAACGCCTTCAGAATGGTGAAGATTATACCCAAAAAAATGGAACAGTTGTAAAGAATGAATGGGTAACAGACCCCGGAACAAAGCCTAAATCATACGCTTATTGCGCCGATACGAAATACGATGAAACCCTGATCCCGCATATTGAGGGGGCAGATATGATTTACCACGAAACTACCTATCTGGACAATCTCCGTGAACGGGCTGATTTCCGGTTCCATTCAACTACAAAACAGGCTGCTTTGCTGGCAAAAAAAGCAGGCGTAAAGAAATTACTCATAGGCCATTTCAGCAGCAAATACGATACACTGGAGCAATTTGAAGCCGAAGCAAGGGAAGTTTTCCCGGACACGGAACTGGCTATCGAAGGCGTTGCATATACAATTTAATCTATAATAGGTTTATTGGTTTTCACCCGGGAAAAGCCCCTTTGTTTTATACGACTCCCACAGATCCCTCACCAGGAAAGGGTTCTATGAACTACTCAAATTGATTTTTGTACTATTAAACCCTGACACCAGTAGAATTATTTCGGCTTTTTGCTTTGCTAAAACTTTATCCAATCAGGAATATCAAAAAATAACCAACAAATTGTTTCTAAAATTTTGTTGGTAATTGTTATTCGTTGTAATTTGAATGCAGTTCATATTACAATTAAATAATTTACCAAAATCCTTTAAGTATGGCAGCAAAGAAGAAAGCAAAAAAGAAGGCTGCGCCTAAAAAGAAAACAGCTAAAAAGGCTGCACCTAAAAAAAAGGCCGCCAAAAAACCAGTAAAAAAAGCCGTAAAAAAGAAAGCGGCTCCTAAGAAAAAAGCAGCTAAGAAAGCGGTAAAAAAAGCAGCCCCAAAAAAGAAAGTAGCTAAAAAAGTTGCTCCTAAAAAAGCAGCAAAAAAGCCTAAACCAAAAAAGGCTGCACCCAGGAAACCCGCAGCACCAAAACCTCAGCCTGCACCAGAACCGGTAGCAATTGTTGTTGAAGAAGTATTCATTACTTCAACGCCCGAAGAATCTATAGTGGTGGAAGAAGAAATGCCCGCTACCGATGATAACATGCGAGACGAGGAGGAATAAACTTATTATCGCTTAATAAAACAGACAACAAAAACCATCCGTTACTGCGGATGGTTTTTTATTAAAGTAATGTACTGAAAAAGAGCTCTAATGGTTTTTATTTACTCCAGTTAACTCTTACAGTTTTTACATCCCGTGAATTGCCACCGATCATAATTTCAAAATCACCAGCTTCCCAATCGTATTTCAGGTCGTAATTATAAAACTTCAAATCTTCCGGCGTGATCTTAAATGTGACTGTTTTTGCTTCACCTGCCTTCAGTTCTATTTTCTGAAAACCTTTTAATTCTTTTACCGGCCTTGTACTGCTACCAACCATATCATGTATATATAACTGAACGGTTTCCTTTCCATCTCTTGTGCCACTGTTGGTCACCGTTATGCTTGCACTTAACGTCTGGTTCCCTTTCAGTGAAGTGTTGCTTAACTGAAGATCGCCATACGTGAAATTGGTATAACTTAATCCATATCCAAAAGGATATAACGGGTCATTGCTTACATCCAAATAATTGGAACGGAATTTCTGAAACCATTGTCCTTCCGGTAAAGGACGGCCTGTATTTTTATGATTATAATAGAGCGGTATTTGCCCCACATTCTGCGGAAAGGTTGTGCTGAGTTTACCGGACGGATTTACATCACCAAATAAAACATCTGCAATTGCCGAGCCAGCTTCTGAACCACCAAACCAAACATTAAGTATGGCAGGTACATTTTCATTTTCCCAGGTCAATGTTAATGGGCGACCTGTAAACAATACTAAAACCACAGGTTTGCCGGTTTTCAATAAAGCTTTAAGCAAATCCTTTTGTACATCCGGAATGCCAATATCTGTACGGCTGCTGGACTCACCCGTCATCTCTGCTGCCTCACCCAATGCGGCCACAATCACATCCGATTGATTTGCGACGGCTAAAGCTTCCTGTAAAATTTCAGTTGCTGGTCTTGCATCTCTGTGTAATGATTTACCAAACATTGTTGACCTTTCTTCATAAGCAGCATCCGCTGTCAGGTTACTTCCTTTTGCATATAAAATTTTCGCTTCGTTGCCTACGGCTTCTTTCAGGCCTCTGATAACCGAAACTGATTTTGAAAAATCTGCCGCCACACTCCAGGTACCTGTCATATTTTCTGTAGCATCCGCTAAAGGGCCAATAAGCGCAATTGTACCGGATTTTTTTAATGGCAAAACATTTCCCTGATTTTTAAACAACACAAAACTTTCTGCAGCAATCTTTCTCGCAATCTTCCTGTTTGCGTCTGTAAAAATTTCAGTTGCTGCTCTTTTTTCATCACAGTATTTATAAGGATCATCAAATAAACCCAACTTGTATTTTGCCTCCAGTATCCTTCTGCAGGCAGCATCAATCTGCGCTGCAGTTACTTTTCCTTCCTGCAATGATTTTTTTAATGTGGTTAAAAAACCTTCACCAACCATGTCCATATCTATACCGGCCATCAATGCCCTTGCCGCAACCATTTGCAGGTCACCAATACCATGTGCTACCATTTCATTAATACCGGTATAGTCCGTTACTACAAAACCTTTAAAGCCCCATTGCTTTCTCAATACATCGGTTTGCAGCCATTTGTTAGCAGTTGCCGGCACGCCATCCACTTCATTAAACGACGCCATCACTGATCCAACACCCGCATCTACTGCCGCTTTATACGGCGGCAGATATTCATTAAACATTCTCACCCGGCTCATATCGGTTGTATTATAATCGCGGCCTCCTTCAGCAGCGCCATACAAAGCATAATGTTTTACGCAGGCCATAATTGTGTTGTTTTTCGATAAATCACCTTCCTGGTAGCCTTTCACCATTGCTTTCGCAATTTGAGAACCGAGATAAACATCTTCACCGTTACCTTCCGAAATCCTTCCCCAGCGAGGATCGCGGGCGATATCTACCATCGGGGAAAATGTCCAGCAAATACCGTCAGCGCTTGCTTCGGTAGCAGCAATTCTTGCGCTTTGTTCAATCGCCTGCATATCCCAGTTGCAGGATAAACCCAAAGGAATCGGAAACATAGTTTGATACCCATGTATAACATCCATACCAAACAACAATGGAATTTTCAGACGGCTTTTTTCTACAGCTACTTTCTGTACATCTTTAATCTTCGCCACAGATTTTATATTAAACAAACCGCCTACTTTTCCTTCTGTGATTTTTTTTGCAATATCCGAGCTTGATGCCTGCCCTGTTACAATATCTCCCGCACCTGGTAAATTCAATTGTCCGATCTTCTCCTCCAATGTCATTTTCTTCATTAATGCATCGATGAAGATGTTCATCTTCGTAGTGTTGGTTGTTTGTGACCTTGCATCAACAGAAACAACCAGGATAAAGACTACAAGCAATCGGGATATTAATTTCATATCAGTTGGTTTTATAAAATTCATTCTAAAAAAGCCTGTCAGCAGGTATATCTCTATTCACGATTTATCACTCATTATTTTAACAAATACGGCGCAATCTCCTTCTGCCATATTGCATACCCCTTGCCGTTCATATGCAGCTTATCCTCCAGGAAAATATCATCCATTGGTGATCCATCCGCGTTCAGCATCTTATGATAAACATCAATGAAGACTGCGTTTTTCTTTTTCTTTAAAAAACTTTGAATGGCATTATTCACTGCTGCCATCTTCGGCATTAATTTCTGCCGGCTTGGGCTCGGCTTAAGAGATATATAGATCAGCGGAATATTTTTGAATTTACTACGGATCATTGAAAAAAGAATTTCAAACCGGTCATACACTGTTTGTGCAGTTACTGAATCAGAGGAAGCAAGGTCATTTTCTCCGCAATAGATAACAATCTGCTTCGGTTTGTACGGATAAATAATATCGCCTGCATATCGTATAACATCAGGTAAAGAAGAGCCGCCAAATCCACGATTGATAATCGGATAAGAAGGAAAATAATCCTGAACATCTGTCCATTTGGTAAAAGATGAACTGCCTACAAACAATATCGCATTAGCTGGTGGAAAATTTATACTATCCTTTTGTTTAAACGCCTGTATATCGTTCCAGAATGGATACGGCTCATCCTGCGCCTTTGACTGGATAAA
>JAFDYH010000102.1:17437-44619 GCA_018267535.1 Bacteroidota bacterium | reverse complement strand
TACAGGTCGTATTGCCTCCAAATAGCTGGAATTCCGGCCCGCAAACGGGGACCGAACCACGAACTCCGTAGAATTTGACTTTCATATTCCTTAATCTCTTTTAAGGTAATGTAAGCTTAGGTCCTGATAACTAATTTACAAATTTGCCGTGAATCAATGCTTCCAATCTTTTTTATTTACCAGGTAAGTTACTGTATCGGTTTTATTCCGTAGCTGATTTTTATTTGCAGGCCCAGGTATTAGCAGGTTCCAATTTTTTCAACTGCTTTCCTTGAGTAACCAACATTTGCATGAATATATAAAATGCCTGGATTATTGAAGATTGCCTGTTAATGCTTAACTTTTGCGACCAATTAGTATTGATCAGCAAAGAGGCGGATACTAACCGGTTTTTTAGAGGCACAATTTTTTAATGCATAAATCAAAACGATTATCATGAACAGAAGATCTTTTTTAGGGAATGCTGCGGCCGGACTCGCTGCTACCGGTTTTCTTACATCTATTCCCGATGCCCTCCTTGCTATGTCGAAAAGAAAAGGGATTGATATGCCGCTGGGCTTTCAGTCTTATGTATTCCGGGATGTGATAGGCCAGAAACCTGAAGAAACAATGAAACGACTGGCCGGCTACGGTTATCAAAATATAGAATGGTGCAGCCCTAAGGGGTACCAGGGAGACTTCGCACCACTCGCAAAATATTCAGGTAAAGAATTGAAAAAAATTACCAACGACTCAGGGTTGGAAACTACGAGTTGCCATTTCACCTGGAAAGAAATTACCGATGATGCTAGCCTTGCCGAACGTATTGAGTTTGCCAATCAATTAGGGTTGAAAAACATGGTCTGTTCAGGCGGGTTGATGGCAAAGACAGAAGACGAAGTAAAGAAGCGTTGCGACCAGATGAATCATGTAGGGGAGATGGTAAAAAAAAGCGGTATGATAGCAGGCTATCATAATCATAACGGCGAATTTGACGAGAAACTTAACGGCCACCCACAATATGACCTGATGCTGGAACACCTTGACCCTTCCGTTGTAAAAATGCAGTTCCAGGTAGCCGCAATTACTTCTGGTTATAAAGCCCAGGATTATTTCCGCAAATTTCCGGGACGTTTTATTTCAGCACACCTGCAGGACTATAGTCCCGCGGATCATAAAAAAGAAGTGACCATGGGTACCGGCATTGTAGACTGGCCTGATTTTTTTGCCGCTGCCAAAGTTGGCGGATTGAGCTATATTTTCGTTGAGATGGAGTCTGATCCGACTGTTATGCAGGGATGCGCTAATTATATAAAAAGTCTTTAATCAGAAAACCCTTCCTAAATACATATACAATTAGATTCCTGGCAAATTGGCTGGCTGTGTCATTTTTCCTTCCCGGTCTTTAAGCCTCAACTTTCCATTATAAAGCGTATGCAACAATTAGCCCCATGATCTTTCTCTAAAATATTTTAATCCAGTGGTATTTTAGCTGCATTTTTTCTGAGCCATTGGTCAAACGATTGAAGATGGGGATTCAATTGTTTTGATCTTTCAATATCTCTCAGGGAA
Organism: Bacteroidota bacterium; assembly: GCA_018267535.1. Lineage (GTDB taxonomy): Bacteria > Bacteroidota > Bacteroidia > Chitinophagales > Chitinophagaceae > JAFDYH01. The sequence goes on along the minus strand of JAFDYH010000102.1, from coordinate 43,068 downwards.
TTCACTTGGTCTTCAAAATCGGTATAGAACTGGAACATATTGCCAAGATCATCTGCCCCCGGGAAACCAAAGCTTCTATATACGGAAGCCGGTATTTTATTGTAGGCAACCGGCTGTCCTAAAGCTTTACTTAACGCATCGGCCATTTCCTGCCCCGTCAGTTGATCGCCGGCAAGCCCTATTTTTTTCCCCACCAGTTCTTTCCCTTTTTTAAAAATGCCATAGGCACATTTGCCAATATCCCCGGATGCAATACCTCCCATTTTTGCATCTCCTATGGGTAAAGTCAATTGTAGTTTTCCATCAGTTCCTTTTTTAGGTCCTGATCCGAAATAAATAAAATTTTCCCAGTAAAAAGAAGGGTATATAAAGGTTGTGGGTATGCCTGCTTCAATAAAAAATTTATTGCCTTCCCCTTTCGCGTCAAAATGAGGCACTTTATATTTTTCCCTCAGGGTAGGCATCGTATCATCATGCAGCGGAACAAATTCACGCACATCTTCCAATGTGGACCAGATCGCATGTTGTAACCCTGCCTTCTTTGCTGCATCCGCAAAAGTCTTTGCCTGTACCAATTCCAGTTCGGGTGAAAAGTGGTTCCAGAAGAAAGTAACAAAATATGCGCCGTACGCGCCGTCCAATGCTTTATCTACTGACGCCTGATCATCTACATCTCCGGCAACTACTTCCGCACCTAGCGATGCCAGGGCCTTTGCTTTATCTGAATTAATATCCCTTGTAACAGCACGGGCGACAAAGCCTCCATTTGCATCATTTAGAATTGCCCTGGCCAAACCTCCTCCTTGTGCACCGGTAGCGCCGAATACTGTAATAATTTTTTTAGAAGACATAGCTCAAAATTAAAATTGAAGAAATAGGTTAAAAATGCAGAACGCTATTAAGATACAGTATAACTACTAAAACAAAAAAAGGTTTGAATTTCTGCAGGCATCCTGTAGAACATTTATACATTCATTGTTGTCAGGTAGAAAAGGAAATTTATGTTTCCATGAAACAGGGATAAAGGTAATCCGGGCATCACTCATAGGAAAACGCTGTTAATAAATTTGATGATTGAGTTAAGTTTATTCTTTTATTCCTGCCCCAGGGAAAGAAATGAATTCCCTGGAGAAATAAAAATATTGGTAGAAGATTTAAAAGCAGAGAATCTCAATTGTACCTGAGAACCGTATCTTGATCAATACAGGTATAGATATGAAGGTATCTACGTTCTGAAATATACGGGATCAAATGAATTTTTCTGTGACTGGTTTCCTGTTTTCTATAAATCAAATGGACAAAAGTTTGTTTTGGATGCTATTTTAACTAAGTCGATCCCGGTGATGTGAATGTGTTATTAAATTATTCGTTGGGAAGATGTTGATTAATTCTATATGTGAATCTATGTGGATTACTTGTCGTCCAGTATTAAATTCATATTACTATCATAAAATCCTTCGCCGTCTGCCTGCTGCATACCTTCGCAATGCTGTACAAAATAGTTCATGAATTCGCCATTGGCGTCATATCCATCATTGTCAATATCACTCAAAAGCTGATTACAGATTAAATATTTTGTTTGCTTTAAATGATGAATAACTTTCCTCTTCCTCAGGGAAAAGCCGGCAGAGCCAATGCGATCGAGAAATTCTTCTATTTCTTCTTTTGCCAGCCCATCTTCATCGTCAACAACATTAAATTCTACTATTATCGGGCCTTTTCCTTCTTTATAGTTCATTTCAAAAGATTTCCAGTTTATCAAATCTCCTTCCAATGTATTTTCTACAATCCTGAGTGTAAATGGATATCCCTTATTGTTGATGGAGTCAAAAACAAGGTTTAATGCAGGTATTCCTGCTGATTTACAAAAAGCTCTTACATAGTAGGGCATTGAATATTCCGTTTTCTATATAAATCTATGAACGTAAATTTTTTTATTTGTTTTTAATGACATTCCGTTTAAATCATCACCTAAGCTAACAAATAATAAAATCAGTTATTTTATTTGTAAATTTATTGTATTCTCAAAGGGTGTATATATTCAGGCAAATGATCAAAAACACTTGTTGGTTAAGCCTTGTTTTATTTATGCTGGGCTGTACGAAAGGAAAGAATAAGGATTTTGTTCCGGTATATGATGTGCCGGTCGAATTTCAACCTGTTGTTTCCGGGTTCATCCATGAAGCTGCCCTGCGGGGAGATACCCTTGTTATCAATAACCTGATTATAAAATATGATAGTAGCCAGAGCAATTTGTATTGTGCGCTTTGCAACACTCTTTCGTCAGATCCCGGAATACAAAAACTGATAACTGTTAACCCCAAGATTAAATGTTATGAGAATGCACAGGAATTTGAGGTCTTGTTTTTTCATGAGCTGGGCCATTGTATCTTAGGTCGTAGCCACGATAACCGGCTTTTACCTAACGGGGATCCACGAAGCATTATGGTTGAAGACAAACGGGACTTATATTCACCTTGTTTATATCCCATTGGAGGTAGTTGCCAGGATAATACCTATAAAAGGACATATTATCTGGATGAACTCTTTGACGAGAACACGGCAATCCCACAATGGGCCCGGTAAATGACTGCTTCGATTGGTTCCCTGGGATAAGAAATATAAAGGAGGCAAGCGTATTTTTTATTTAAACCTTCTGTTGCTTTCACTCGTTCCGGGTATTAGTCGCCTCTGAATAGCTGCAGCCTGACGTTTCCTCAATTAAGAACATCTATGGCCTGTGAATTCCTTTCTATCGGTAATAACTACCTATACATCTATTACATTTCGGGAGATACAAATGATTTTGTTGCTTCGTGTTTAGTGTTGCTGGTATAAGAAACGGATCAGTAAAAATTTTCGGCCATTGTCAGGAGAACGTATAGTCAGGGACTTTTTGTGTATGTTCTGGATTTAAAACTCTTTTTAAGAAATGATTGACACGTAGTGGGGGATGGATATAACAAGGCAACCCGGCAATATTTTACAAACAATGAAAAAACAGTTACTCTTAGCAGTTATACTTATCGCCTATTTCGCGATTTTGGTTAAGATTATGGTGTTTAAAGACATACCTCTTGTCAGGATAGGCTCCCTGGTGTTTCGTTTCGGAGGAACGCAGGATGGCCCGGCCAACTTAGTGCCGTTCAGGACCATTTTATTTTACCTGCTTGGTGAAAAGGGGGCTATAATTTCGTTTATTAACCTGGCCGGAAACGTTTTTCTATTGTCGCCTGTAGGATTTCTGGTTCCTTTTATCTACAGCCACATGACATGGAAAAAATCGATCGTTCTCGGCATTGCAGCCGGTTTTATACTCGAGGGAATGCAGGCGTTATTGCATGTAGGGATCTTCGATATCGATGATGTATTGCTGAACGGGCTTGGTGTTATTACAGGATACTGGGCATTTGTGATTCTTACAAATAGAAAATTTACGGGGAGCATAACTGTATTATAACGCAATTTCTAATTTACCCAATTGTACTGAGGAGGCAACTTTCTTGCCATTTATAAATACAACCAACCCTTTACCTTTTTTATAATGCTCGCCGTTTTTATCGTAAAGTAGGGTAATCGTTTTATTATGATATAATATATTATCCAGGCAAAAATAGTCCCAGGTATTGGGAGGTACGAGGGGATTAATGATAATGGAATTACCGGGTTGCGGCCTTATTCCTGCCAAGCCCGTAATAATGAGGTCGCAAAAGGTTGAATGATTATAATCTTTACCTCTTTCTTTGCCGCCTTTTTCTGCAGACCATGTACCATTTTCCCAGGTTTTTAACCTCGTACGGGATATCCAGTCTCCAGTAAAGGGATTTAAGTTCTCGTCTATCCAGGGAACTGTTTTACCATCTTCTTTTTTTAAACGATGACTATTAGCATAAATACTGATGAGTTTAAAATAATCTTCTTGTGAAAAATAAGGTTGTGTATAATTATTAAGTAGGTTAGCCGCTGCCGTTAGTGTAATGGATGTAGCGAAGGGCCAGCTCGGCCCGTTCCATTGGCACTCATGTCCTTCGTAGGCAACTTTGAAACCCGGATGATTTTGTTCAGCAGTTGTAGGGCCAAAGGGAGCATAAAAGTAATTGGGGTCCATCAGGTACTTCCATGCCTCGTTATATTTTGGATCGGGCATATTAAAATACCAGGGCGTATAGCCATGAAGCTCACGTGCAGTACAAAGACTGACTTTCCCCCGCGGAAGCACTTTGAGGAAATTAGCGTTGATGTCCCATAGCTTATCCTGCATCTTTCTTTTAATTTGTTCAGCCTTGGCAATAAAATTTTTTGCAGTTTCTTGTTGATGAAGAAGCAAAGCTATTTTGGATAGGGCAACAGCATCCCCATACATATAGGCATTAATGGTTGCCCTGTAACCAGCACCGCCATCTGATAAGGCCCCGCCTATAGATACTTCCATGCCGTCTTTTCCATCCTCCTGCCAGAACAAACCAGTTGAGTCCAGTCTTTCCTTTTCCCATCCTTCATAATTTTTAATCAGCAGGGGAAATAACTCTTTGAGTAATGATACATCTTTTGTAACCAGGTAATCATTATATAAGGCATCTGCAATCCAGAAGCTATAAGTTCTTAGGCTTCCGCCGCCCTCTAACCAAAATTTCGCATAGTCATTAATGTAAGCTCTATTGTGCAGCCAGCGCCCTTCATAGATATGGTGGGCAGCAGGGCAATTGATAGTATTATATTTTCCCGCCCAGGGTACATCCGGTAAAAATTCAAGAATAACAAAGCCATCTGGTGTTTTCTTAATATGCTTGCGGTATGTCCACCACCGGAAATAATAGGTTTGCTCGATCATTTTATCCGGGCAATCGAAGAGGGGAATATTCCCGGATAAAAAATGCCAGCTTTCATAGTTGCTAATGTATTGAGCATATAGCTCTTCATCGTTGGCATTGAAGGAATCAATATAGTGTTTATAGTTTTCTACTTTTAATACAGGTTGGGCAACTGCAGTGGATTTAACTGCTAATAAGAATACAGTAGAAACCAAAATAAATTGGAAGGGGCTCACTTTTCTCACATAATTAGATTTAAAATCGGAAATCTTTATCATCATGAATGGCAATATCAACCTGTTCTATACTATATCCTTGTCCATTATTATTATACAGCAACTTTTGATCATTATCCTGGATAGCGTAGAATTTGTGTACCGCACAGAATTTCATCTTATGATTTGTACAGTCTATTTGCGCATAGAATGCGTATTAAAAACAGGATTGCCCTCATATCTTCATTACCTATTTGAAGTTACGGTATCGGATGCAGATGTGCGGGATAATATATAAGCAGATATAATTTAAAAGAAGCTTTGCTTTATTTATAAATACAGTGTTGGAGCATTTTGAGGAAATCAAACTAGTCAACTGTATAAAAATACTTGAAAACGGCCTGGTGAAAATGAAGATAAAATGAAAGGCTGCCGGGAATAGCAGCCACTCATTTATCGTGTATGTATGGTTACAGATGATTTTTTTGTTCGCCTGAAATTCTGCCAGAGCCACATTAATGTAAAAGAAGGAATGATATCGGTACCCGGTAATATTTCTTCAATAAAGTTGAAGATGCCGCCAACGGCCCCTTTCCATCCCCCAAACATCCTGAAGAAAATAAGTGCAGAAATGGGCGCCCAGAATGCATCACCGATTTCTCCCAATACCGGGATAGAATAAGTGGCCATGCCGATAAGATCCATCAGTATACAAAAGAGAAGAGAGGAGGTTTTATTGGTATCCATTTCGTTTTACGGTTTTTTAACTGGTAATAGGACGAAAATGGTTCTTCAAAAGTTGTATGCTCAAATAAGGGATGTATGCAGTGTATGCAGATTACAGTATTTGATATTCTTCTCACCAAACCTTCCACCACGGCTTTCTGCCGGCGGAGGTTATCGGTGCTTCAACCGGTAATACTACATCGGGATTAAAATAGCGGATGGATGTAAGTGTATAAGCATAAAGACTCATTTCCTCACCCTGTAACATCCTTTTGATAACCCTTAAACCGGGCTGCACTGATTGCCCTGTGGCTGAAACCACTTTGAAATTCATAAACCATTTTTCGTCACCGGCATCTGTTAGAAGCTGGGTATTGCCACTATTTTTTATAATTACAGACGCGAGGTAGCCGGAAACGCCGGTAAGTATCAGTCCCTGGAATTTGGCGAAACTGCTATCAGGTTTGCGCAGTTTTCCATCTTTAAATTCATTGTCAAACAGCGTATCGAGGTATCTCATACTGCCGGGGCTATAGTCGAGGTCAATTTTCTTTTCCGCGAAGGTTTGGCGTATAAATTCAATTGCTTTCTGCAGTTCCTGTTGCTGTATGTCCATATAGATTGGATGGACGAAATTACAATGATTTTCAAAAAGGCTACAGCTCTTTATTTTACTTTAATAAAAATTTCCTTTTCACGAAGGATCAGTTCTTTATATTTACAGCTTGATAGCTTCTACATGAAATTTATTCCTTTTATATTATCCTTTCTCTTTACAGCTGCTTTAATCGTTGTACTGAATAAGCGATGGGGCACAGTGCCGGATATGGGTAATTTTTTAAGCCCTCAACATGGGTTCTGGCAAAATGCTGAACCGGTAAATAAAAATTATAATGAAGCTATTCGAATAGTAGGATTAAAGGGAAAGGCTGAAGTTTATTTCGATGACCGTCTTGTACCACATGTGTTTGCAGAGAACGATGAAGACCTTTACTTCGTACAGGGTTACCTGCATGCAAAATTCAGGCTCTGGCAAATGGAGTTTCAAACTATGGCTGCTTCTGGTCGTATCAGTGAGATATTGGGGTATGATCCACGATTTATCAACTATGATCGGGAAACAAGACGCCTGGGAATGATATATGGGGCAGAACATGCGTTGAAAGCATTGGAAGCTGACCCGGTTACAAAAACGGGGTGTGATGCCTATACGGCTGGCGTAAATGCTTATATCGAAACATTGTCAGAAGCAACAATGCCACTGGAATATAAACTGCTGGGCTATACCCCGGAAAAGTGGAGCAATTTTAAAACCTGTCTTTTCTTAAAACAAATGAGCCGCCAGCTAGCCGGTGAAGGCTATGCACATGATCTGCCCGTAACCAATGAGCGATCCATTTTTTCATTTAGTGAATTGGATAAACTTTATCCCCAGGTACAGGACTCGTTAATTCCGATTGTACCAAAAGGAACTCTTTTTGAAGCACCGGGTATTGTACCGGTAAGGCCATCATCAGCTGATACTTTATACTTTGGCAAAACAGATACGGCAAAGGTGGCTAACTATGCAGAACTTAACCCGCATAATGGAAGTAATAACTGGGCGGTAAGCGGAGCAAAAACAGCCAGCGGTCACCCGATACTCTGCAATGATCCCCATCTTGAACTTTCCTTTCCATCCATATGGTATGAAATGCAATTGCACTCGCCGACAGTGAATGCATATGGTGTCACCTTTCCGGGTACGCCTAATGTTATTATCGGCTTTAATGATAATGTATCTTTTGGTTTTACCAATGCAGAAAGAGATGTGATGGATTTTTATTCTGTAAAATTTAAAGATGACAGTAAGAAGGAATATTGGTTTAATGGCCAATGGAAACCAGCGAAGCTAAGAATAGAAGAAATAAAAGTAAAAGGCGGTGAACCGGTGTATGATACAGTGGCATATACAGATGAATTCGGGCCGGTGATGTATGATCATAGTTTTTCCGATGAACTGTCAAAAGGAAAAGCGATCGCCTGTCGCTGGATAGCGCACGACGAATCGAATGACGGCTTGTTGTGGTTTAAATTAGACAGGGCAAAAAATTATGACGATTATTATGCCGCAATTCAAAGCTTTTCCTGCCCGGGCCAAAATATGTTATTTGCTGCCAAAAACGGTGATATCGCCTTATGGGAACAGGCAAAATTCCCGGCCCGCTGGTACGGGCAGGGATTAATGCTGATGCCGGGTGAAGATAGCAGCTACGCCTGGCAGGGTTATATTCCACAAAAGGAAAACCCACATGTGATTAACCCGCTAAGCGGTTATATTGTGAGTGCGAACCAGCGGCCTGTGGATTCTACCTATCCTTATTTTATTCCCGGTAGTTATAATACAATCCGTAGTATCAGCATCAATAAACGGCTGGAGAATATGGAACATATTTCCCCGGCTGATATGAAGAAGCTGCAGACGGATAACTATAGTTATTTTGCTGCTTATGCGAAGCCACTTTTGTTAAAGTATGTGCGGGAGAATGAGCTAAATAATGCAGCAAAAAAGTATCTCAATACATTCCGTGACTGGAACCAGCAGGCTAATGCAGAAGAAACGGGGCAAACTGTTTTTCAAACCTGGTGGGATAGCCTGGCGACAACGGTATGGCGTGATGAATTTGAAAAACTGAAAACAAAACCCGAATGGCCGGATGACATGACGTTGCTGGAAGCTTTATTAAAGGACTCTGCCTATAAGTATATTGACAATATCAACACCAGTAAAAAAGAAACCCTATCCGATATCGTAACACTTGCATTACAAAAAGCAGCGCCACAGTTAATGAAGGAGGAAGCCGAAGGAAGACTGGTCTGGACGAAACATAAAAACAGCTCTATCTTTCATTTATTGAAAACAATAAAACCTTTTGGAAGAATAGGGCTTCCTGTTGGCGGATGGAGTAATATAATTAATGCGATTACGATCAGTCACGGACCAAGCTGGCGCATGGTTGTTCACCTTGATTCAACGACGGAAGCGTATGGCGTTTATCCCGGCGGACAGGATGGAAACCCCGGCAGCGCTTATTATGATAATTTCGTTGATACATGGGCGAAAGGAGATTATTATACTTTGTGGATGATGAATAAGTCGGATGAAGGGGATGGCAGGGTGAAGGGGAAAATGAGCCTGCAGGGAAGATAGCAAGAGCGGTAAGCTATCAGGTATTAAATATTTATATAGAATTTATATGCGATTCTTCGTTGCCACTATACTGACAATAGCTTTTTCTTTTTTTGCGGGATTAATTATGCCCTGGTGGAGTATTGCGCTGGTAGCTTTTGTAGTGGCATTAGTTATCCGGCAATCACCGCTTAAATCTCTTTTATCGGGTTTTTTTGCCTTGTTTATTTTGTGGGGACTGCTCGCCTGGTGGATTGATCTGAAAAACCAGGGTATATTATCTAAAAAGATTGCAATGGTACTGCCACTTGGCGGCAATGCAATTTTACTAATTGTAATTACTGCAATTATTGGTGCAATAGTCGCCGGTCTTGCCGCATTAACAGCGAGTTGCTTTCATCTTACCCGGAAATGAATCGCTTGAAATATATACCGGAAGCAGAAGTGGAAGTATAACAAGCAGACTGATCTATCGGGTTCCCATTTCCATTCGATACAGGATAGCATTTATTTGGATGAAAATGTTAAATGTCCTGCGGTTAACAAAGCGCACTCTATTTTTGTAGCCTGTATTATGAGAAAAATTATTCTCTTTCTTTTATTTCTGCAAATTGCTTATACTTCTTTCGCAGGAAAAATATCCGGTGTAGTTACTGATACTGATGGTAAACCACTTGCTTATTCTTCTGTATTGGTGAAGGGTACCAGTAAAGGGACGAATGCAAACAGTGAAGGTAAATATGCAATATTCCTTACTCCCGGAACCTACACTATTATTTGCCAGCATGTGGGTTACAGGCGGGAAGAAAAACAGGTAACTGTTACCGGTGATAACTTAGAACTTGATTTCAGCCTGGCCGTACAGGAATTAACGCTGGGAGAAGTGATTGTAAAAAAAGGAGAAGATCCTGCTTATGAAATCATCCGGCAAGCCATAAAAAAAAGGTCCTATTATAACACACAGGTGGATTCGCTTTCCGTTGATGTTTATATTAAAGGATTGCTTCGTTCAAGAGGGTTTCCTGACAGGATACTGGGCAAAAAGGTAGACAAAAAAGATTTTGAAAAAAGCGGTCTTGACTCAGCAGGAAAAGGAATTTTATTCCTTTCGGAATCATTTACCAAAGTATATTTCAAGCAACCCAATAAGATCAAATTTGAAGTTATATCTGCAAGGCAGAGTGGGGGAGGTCCTGGACTGAGTTTTCCTTTCTTTATTAATTTCTATGAAAACAATGTGTCTGTATTCAATAATAATTTAAACCCGAGGGGTTTTATTTCACCGGTCGCGGAGAATGCACTTCATTTTTATAAATACAGGTATGAAGGAAGCTATACAGAGGATAATAAACTGGTAAATAAAATTGAAGTAATACCCAGAAGGAAAAACGAACCCTTATTCAGCGGGCATATTGAAATTATTGAAGACGACTGGCGTATCCATAGCGTTGATTTGCTTACCACAAGCCAGTACCAACTCGAATTAATCGATACACTGCATATCAGCCAGATCCATGTACCGGTGGAGCCTGATATCTGGCGTACCAAAGACCAGGTGGTATATGTTGCGGTAAAAAAATTCGGACTTGACTTCGCCGGTAATTTTGTGAATGTTTATTCCAATTATAATCTCGCTCCTTCTTTTGGAAAAAAATATTTCAACCGGATACTGATGAAATATGATTCCACTTATGATAAAAAGGACAGCAGTTACTGGAATAATTTAAGGCCAGTGCCATTGGAGAAAGATGAGAAAAGAGATTTTCTGTTTAAAGACAGCGTTGCAAAAAGAGATATAGACTCCCTGTATTCTCAAAGTAGTATTGATTCGCTGCGCAAAAATCAGAAACCGGTAAAAATAATGGATATCCTATGGTCAGACGCACACCATACATTTTACAATAAAAAAGCATTTTCAACCTATACATTGAGGGGTTTGCTGCAGCAGGCAGAGTATAATACAGTGGAAGGTCTCTCCGTGAACCTTGAGCAGGCATATAGTTTACAACCTACAAAAGGAAAGAATAATTATTTGATAGGTTGGTATAACCGGTATGGTTTCAGCAATACACATTTTAATTCATGGGGCGAATTTGTAGTGCGACCAAAAGAAGAAAATTACCGGAACCGGTATCTGGTCATTTCAGGAGGTAAACGTGTGTCCCAGTTCAATCATGATAATCCGATAACGCCACTGATCAATGAAATGAGTACGCTTTTCTATAAAAGGAATTATATAAAACTTTATGAAAACTGGTTCGGGGATATCGAATACAACAATCGTTTTGAAAATGGAATAAAGTGGAATGTAAAAGCAACCTATGAAGATCGCATCCCACTGGAAAACACAACTGATTTTTCCTTCTTTTATAAAGACAGGGTTTTATTACCGAACCATCCGCAGGAACTGGAAACAATAGCGTTTAACCGGCACCAGGCAGTGTCGGCCGGGATAATATTAACTTATCAACCCGGCCAGAAGTATATTCAATTCCCGGACTCAAAAATGCCATTGGGATCAAAATACCCAACACTTGAGTTAGAGTATATAAAAGGGTTTAAAAACATACTGGGCAGTGATGTAGACTATGATAAATGGAGGTTCTCTGTATTTGACAATATGAACTTTAAGCTGTTAGGTGAATTTCGTTACCGGTTTGTAGTGGGTGGTTTTTTAAATGACAACCATGTTGAAATACCCGACCTGCAGCATTTCAACGGTAACCTGACCACTTATAATTCCAAATACCTGAACAGTTTCCAGTTGGCCCCTTATTACCAGTATAGTAATGCCGCACGGTTTTTTGCAGTTGGCCATGCAGAGCATCACTTCAATGGGTTACTGACAAATAAAGTACCACTGCTGGGTAGCCTGAAGTGGAACCTTGTTATCGGATCGAATGCTTTTTATATTAACCGGGGCACCTATTACCTGGAAGCATTTGCCGGACTTGAGAATATCTTCAAGTTACTCCGCGTCGATTTCGTAGTTGCTAACCAGCAGGCTGACGCAAATAAATATGGAATTCGTATAGGCTTTGACGGTATATTCGGTAGCCGGCTCCTGGCCGGAGGAAACAATAACAGGAGAAACTAAGCTGATTTTAATCATTTTTAAGCACCACCCTTACAGCTTATCTTTGCAGCGAAATTTGGTTCAGCCTGCAACTGTCCAATTTTATCTTTTGTTATAGAAGAATTTAATTTCCCGGAAACGGGATCAGATTTCAACAACATGGCAATACTACACAACAGAATCTCCTCTGAGGAGTTGAAGAAACGTTTATACGAAGAGAAAGAACCTCGTACAACTATTTCTTTTTACCGGTATTTCGGCATTGAAAACCCACAGCAATTCAGGGATGAACTCTATAAAGGCCTTTTTCAGTTAAATGTATTTGGGCGCATCTATATTGCACAGGAAGGCATTAACGCACAGATTAGCGTACCTTCTTTAAACTTTGTAAGGTTTAAAAACTACTTATATTCTATTCCTGAATTAAATGGTATCCGTTTAAACATTGCCGTTAACGATGGTAAATCATTTTGGGTATTAAAGGTAAAGGTGAGAGAGAAAATAGTTGCCGATGGGATCAATGACCCCGGTTTCGATATGAGTAAAAAGGGTAAGTACGTTACAGCATCTCAGATGAATGAACTTATGAATGAACCGGGCACTGTCGTCATCGACATGCGTAACCATTACGAGTATGAAGTAGGGCATTTTGAAAATGCGATTGAAATACCCAGCGATACCTTCCGGGAACAGTTACCCATGGCTGTTGATATGATGAAAAGAGATAAAGAGAAGAACATTATTATGTATTGCACAGGCGGTATCCGTTGCGAAAAAGCGTCCGCCTTTATGTTGCATAATGGGTTTAAGAATGTTTTTCATCTCGAAGGGGGTATTATTAATTATGCAAAAGAAATCAATCAGTCAGGTATGGAAAATAAGTTTATCGGTAAGAATTTTGTATTTGATGAAAGACTTGGAGAGCGAATAACTGAAGATATAATCGCCAAATGTCATCAATGCGGAAAGCCGGCTGATACGCATGTGAATTGTGTGAATAATGGTTGCCACCTCTTGTTTATTCAATGTGAAGAATGTAAACAGAAATACGAGGGCTGCTGCAGCAAAGAATGCAATGATATAATCCACTTGCCGGCAGAAGAACAAAAGAAAATACGTCAGGGAATTGACAAAGGAAGAAACGTTTTCAACAAATCAAAATCAAGGTTACGGCCACGTTTAAATCAGCCCCAATCGTAATATGCTCAATTTCATAGTTTTTCTTCTGATTTAAAGCCGGAACTATTTGCGGGTGTGGATAAATTTTTCTATTTTGCCGTTCCAAGCTATAATCCTTTGTCCCAATTGAATAAACGATGAATTCCCTTCAGCATCAACCTATATTTGCTGAAAAGCAATCAACACCAGCGGTTTCAGAGGAAACCGGTTTGCTCTCCCAACAGGGGAAAGCATTTCCCTTCAATCACAGGTTGCATTCCTTGCAAAATAAGATTGTTCATTTTTTAGGTATCATAAAATCGCTGGGTATATCTTTTTCCATGACGGATTACGACCGGCGGAAACTGGAGATATTTAACCTGCTTAATTTTCTAAACCTCGTTGCCGGGGTTATTGTACCGGTAACAGGGTTGATACAGGACCGCAACCTGCCCGTAACTGCATGGATTGCTGCTTTTGCACCACCTATGATCAGTGTTATCGTTCTTGTATTGAATTATTTTAAAAAGCATGAGGCAGGGATGATCGCTTATTTTGTGTTATACCCTGTTATTACCAGTGTAGTTTACCTAAATGGCATCAACCTTGGAGTCGACCTGTTCTTTATCCTGTATGGCATTCTTGCCGTTTTTTTTATTTCACGAATCAGTGATATGTTATTTTCCATTGGCCTTTCCATGGTGAGTTATTTTATGCTTTCAGTCGTATTGAAGAACTATGTATACAAACTGGAAACGGCTAATTTCGGGCTATATCTTTTTAACCAGGGGCTGGCTATCCTTCTTATTTTCTATGGGCTGTTCCTGATTAAAAAGGAAAATACTGACTACGAAAAACAATTGCTCAATACAAATAATGAATTAGGCAATATCAATAGCGAAATACAGGAGCAAAAAGCAGTAATAGCTGAAAAGGCCTTGCTGCTGGAGCAGCAAACTAAAAAACTGGAAGAGCTGAATTCCCTGAAGAATAAACTATTTTCCGTCATCTCGCACGACCTGAAAGCCCCGATGTATGCCTTGCGCAACTTGTTTCAGAATGTACAGCAGCATAATCTTCCCGGCGAAGAGATAAAGGAAATGCTGCCGGAAGTAGTCAATGACCTGAACTATACTACAGGATTAATGGAAAACCTGCTGCAATGGGCCAAAAGCCAGATGCAGGTAAATACCGTTTTTCCGCAGCGTTTTGATATTGCAGAGACCTTCAATGATGTAATGCATGCACTTCGTTTATCTGCCAAAGCGAAAAGTATTGATGTTGAAAATAACTTTTCGAAGCCGGTTTATGTATATGCAGACAAGGACATGATTAACCTTGTACTGCGCAATCTTATTTCTAATGCTATAAAATTTACTCCTGAAGAAGGGAGAATATTTATCAGCGCGACAGAGCGGAAGGGAGCCGTCGAAATAGAGGTAAAAGATACAGGCATTGGTATCAGTAAAGAAAACCTGGAGAAATTGTTCAGGGAATTTTATACAAGCAATGGTACCTCTAATGAATCGGGAACCGGGCTTGGCCTTATGCTTTGCAAAGAATTCCTGGCAAAAAACGAAGGAACTATTGTTGTTAAAAGTGAGGAAGGTAAAGGAAGTGTATTCACCTTCACATTGCCTGTTGTACCAGGAAATGAACTTTAATTTTATTTAATCCATTTAATACACACCGGTTTCTCAACTTCAATCCTTTTGCCGGTATCAGTTAACAACCCTGTTGCTTTATCCCGTTTAAAAATGACAATATTGTCACTGTTTTGGTTGGCGGCCAACAGGAAATTACCGGAAGGGTCGAAGTTGAAGTTCCGGGGCGTTTTACCCATTGTGGATTGATGGCCGACCAAAGTCAATTCACCATTTTGCTGGTTGATGCTGAAGATTGCTATCGTATTTGATTCTCCGCGGTTAGAAGCATATAAGAATTTTCCATCAGTGCTGACATGGATATCGGCGCTTCCAACAGGCCCGATATAATCAGGAGGCAAAGCAGATATATTCTGAAGCAAATCCAATTGTCCTTTTCCTTTGTATGCATATACTGATATACCACCACTCAGTTCTTCCAGCAGGTAAGCAAATTTATTATTCGGATGAAATTCAAAATGCCTGGGGCCGGTTCCCGGTTCAGTTTCAATATAGGGAGTAGGTGCAGGAGAAAGTTTCCCTTTTTTACTGTCAAACGAATAAATCATAATCTTGTCAATTCCAAGATCAGTAATAAAAACGTAGTTATTGTCTTTTGATAAAACAGTGCAATGTACATGCGGCCCTTCCTGCCTTTCACTGTTTACCCCCGAACCTTCATGTTGCACCACCGAGACCGGAGCATCCAGTGAGCCATCTTTCTTTACCGGCAAAACACTGGCAGTACCACTTGAATAGTTGCCTGCAATTACAAACTTTCCTGATTTATCAACGGATATATAACAGGGATCATTACCCGCTGATGGCTGCTTATTCAGTTGGGTAAGCTGTCCGGTCTTTTTATCGAAGGAAAAGGAAGTAATTTCTCCACCGTTTTGTTCATTATTATGATTTTCATTTACAGCAAATACATGCTTTTCATCCGGCGAAACTACAAGGTAAGATGGATTGGATACGTTTTTAGCTGTACTTACATAACTGAAATCCCCGTTTTGGCTATTGAATTTATAAACATACACGCCTTCGCTTTTGCCAGATGTATATGTGCCTACCAACAGGTAATGGTCTTCAGAATTTTTTTGAGCAAATGCAAATGATACAAGGAAAAGAAAGAAAGAACATAGCATTTTTTTCATAAGAAAAGGTTGTTATTTGATTTATATAATTTCAGCCAGTCTTGTAGTGATGGCGTTGTATGTTGCTTCGTCAGTGAGTTGCCGTGGGATAAATTTCTGCCCAATTACTTTTTCATAAAGTTCTATATAACGTTGCGAAATTGTATTTACCCAATCTTCACTCATAACAGGAACCGTTTGCCCTTCTTTACCCATAAAATTGTTGGCGATCAGCCATTCCCGTACAAATTCTTTACTTAGTTGTTGTTGGCGTTCTCCTTTTTTTTGCTTTTCTTCAAAGCCATCGGCATAGAAATAACGGGATGAATCAGGTGTATGTATTTCATCCATCAGGAAAATTTCATTACCAATTTTACCGAACTCATATTTTGTATCAACCAATATCAATCCCTGCTTTGCCGCTATTTCTCTTCCCCTTGCAAAAAGCTTAAATGTATATTCTTCCAGTTTCGACCAGTCTTCGGCGTTAGCCAATCCTTTGGCAATGATCTCGTCCCTGGAAATATCTTCATCATGGCCTTCTTCCGCTTTTGTCGAAGGAGTGATAATCGGGTTCGGGAAATAATCATTTTCTTTTAACCCTTCCGGCAATGGAACGCCACAAAGAATCCTTTTGCCGGAGGAATAAGTTCTCCAGGCATGACCGGTAAGGTTTCCCCTGACAACCATTTCTATCCTGTAAGGGATACATTTTTTTCCGATAGAAACATTAGGGGCCGGCGTATCTATCAGCCAGTTCGGGCAGATATCCTTTGTTGCATTCAGCATATAGGCTGCAATCTGGTTTAACACCTGTCCCTTATACGGAATCGGTTCCGGCAGAATAACATCAAATGCAGAAATGCGGTTACTGGCAATCATGACGAGGTATTTATCAGCGATAGTAAATACATCGCGGACTTTGCCACGATAAAAAGATGTCTGGCCGGGAAATGAAAATGATGACATAACTAATAGGAAATAAACAAACAAACTGCTTGTAAAGCAAATATATAGGAATAAGCTTCTACCTTTTTTATTGCAAAAATTAAATTTCCACATAAAATCCTGAATTCTTATTTTTCCGTCGCGATTCCAAAAACTAAAACCTCTTTTATGAGAAAAACAACGATTGCCCTGTTGATCTGCTGTGCCTTTTCCTTTGCAGCTTTAGCACAGCCGGTCACATTATCCGGTAACGTACGTAATAATAATACTCAGGATGCAGTTGCTTCAGTATCGGTAATGGCTAAAGGAACTTCTTTAGGAACTTTTACTGACGCAAAAGGAAATTTCAGTTTATCAGTGGCCCAGCTTCCCGTGGTACTTGTATTCAGTTCAGTAAATTATGAAACGCAGGAAGTAACAGTTACTTCTTCATCACAAACTTTGCAGGTGAACATCAGCCCGATTGTTCAATTGGGGCAGGAAGTAGTTGTATCTGCATCCCGCTATGCAGAAAGAATACTGGAATCTCCTGTAACCATTGAACGGGTAAGTGCTACTACTATAAAAAACTCATCATCTTCCAACTATTACGATATTATTACCAACCTCAAAGGTGTTGATGTTGTGGCGTCTTCTATGACTTTTAAAACGCCGACGACAAGAGGCTTTAATACAAGCGGTAATGTACGGTTTAACCAGATAGTAGATGGAATGGATAACCAGGCACCCGGTCTTAATTTCTCGGTAGGTTCCGTAATAGGACTAACAGAATTGGATGTAGAAAGTATGGAGTTATTGCCTGGTGCATCTTCTGCATTATATGGCCCTGGTGGTATGAATGGTACCTTATTAATTAACAGCAAAAACCCGTTTAAATATCCGGGGCTTTCTTTCCAGGTAAAGACGGGGGTAATGCATACGGATGGCCGTACCCGTGATATTTCTCCCTATTATAACTGGTCGTTGCGCTGGGCGCAAAAACTATCTGAAAAGTTTGCATTTAAAATCGGTACTGAACTAATACAGGCAAAGGATTGGGTGGCGGATGATTACAGGAATTATCACCGGGTGGGTACATCCGGTACGATAGGAGCGGGTACAAGAGCAACCGATCCAGGCTATGATGGTGTAAATGTTTACGGAGATGAAACTACTAATCCTGCCATACCTACATTCAGAACTATATTAGGTTCTATCGGGGCTGCTGTTCCTTTTTGGACAGACTATGTTAATTCGATTCTTCCAGGAGTACCAACGGATCAGAAAATTTCAAGAACAGGCTATACCGAAAATGAAGTAGCAAACCCGAACACGGTAAATTTTAAATTGTCCGGCGCCTTGCATTATAAAATAACAGATCATACTGAAGCCATATTATCCGGCTATTGGGGCACTGGTAATACAGTATATACAGGAAGCGACCGTTATTCGTTAAAAGACCTTAAAGTAGGTCAGTACAAGTTGGAAGTAAATAACAAAAACTGGTTCCTGCGCGGTTATACCACACAAGAAAATGCTGGGGAATCACACAACCTTGTCGTCACCACGCAATTATTTAATGAAGCATGGAAGCCAAGCAGTCAATGGTACCAGGAATATGCATTTGCTTACCTGAATGCAAAACTTGCAGGAAGACCAGATATGGATGCCCATAATATCGCCCGCTCAACAGCAGACCAGGGAAGACCAGCTGCAGGCTCACAAAAATTCAAAGATATTTTTGAAGAAGTTCGGAAAAGGCCCATACCAAAAGGAGGTTTGTTTTTAGATAAATCTGATTTATGGATGGCAGAAGGTCAATATAATTTTACGGATGTAATTAAAGTGGCAGAAGTGCTTGTTGGCGGTAACTGGAAACAGTATGTACTGAATAGTAAAGGAACGCTTTTCCCCGATACGCTTGGCAAGCCTATCCGGATCAATGAACTGGGCGCTTATATACAGATTGGTAAAGAGATAGTAAAAGATGTTTTAAAAATTGCCGCTTCCGGCAGGTATGATAAGAATGAAAATTTTCAGGGGCATTTTACTCCTAGGGTTACAGCGGTAATTAAACCTGCTAAAGATCATAATATCCGCCTTTCTTTTCAAACAGCATACCGGTTTCCTTCCACGCAAATGCAGTTTATCAACCTGAATACCGGTACAGGAATAATTATCGGCGCAGATAAATCCATTTGGGAGGGGCATAATTTGATGAACAATGCACCTTATGATATTTCAACATCCACACCTACACAGATTCCTTATAAAGAAGTAAAACCGGAGTCGCTGACAAGTTTTGAAGTGGGTTACAAGGGGTTAATTCAAATGAAATTTTTAATTGACCTTTATGGTTATTATGGACAGTACAAAGACTTTCTGAGCAGAATGGATGTTGTGCAATATTTGAGTGGTGCACCCGGCCCCGGTGCTGTGCAAGGCTACTCGATTGTACTTAACTCACCTCAAAAAGTAAAGACTTTTGGATGGGGGGCAAGCGCTGAATGGTTGTTGCCTTCCAATTTTTCAGTAAGCGGAAATATTTCATCGGACCGGCTGACGGACGTACCTGCAAATTTCAGTTCATCTTTCAATTCGCCAAAGCTTCGTACCGTATTATCCCTTAACAACACGGGTATTGGTCACAAAAGACTGATTGGATTTAATATCATTTACCGCTGGCAGTCATCCATAGAATATCAAAGTGATTTTGCAGATGGCACTGTACCTGAAATCAATGTAGTAGATGCTTCAGTTAATTTTAAATGCCCGAAAATAAAAACCCTGATAAAAGTAGGGGCCAATAACCTGTTCAACTCTTATTACCGTACCGGCATTGGGAATCCAAGTATTGGCGGTTTGTATTATGTAAGCTTTGCTTATAATGTGCTTTAAAAATTAAATGCTGAACTTTAAAATTAAACTGTATGAAATTCGAAATAAATAAATCACTGAAAGCACTATTTGTAGTAGCAGCTTTCAGTATCACAATAGTATCCTGCAATAAAGCATTGCCGGATGCAGAGCCGATCAATCAGCCGGCACCAACCGGTTCATCTATTAATAGTTTATTAAGTGACCCCAATTTCAGCATTTTAAAAGCTGCAGTAACCCGTGCAGGAACTTCACTTACAAAACTATTATCGGACTCTACAGCCGTCTTTACCTTCTTTGCACCCGACAATGCGGCTTTTAATTTATCAGGTATACCGAGCGAAGCTGCTATCGGAGCTTTCAGGGCAGGGCAGTTGGATACTTTGTTAAGATATCATCTCATTGGCGGTGTTAAAATAAAGGCAGCTGATATATCTGAAGCCGTACCCAATATGTATCTCCAAAGCAGTTTTGTATTGGCGCCGCCCTCCGCCAGCTTACCTCCCGGTTTAAGAATGCCAATTTTTCCTTCAAGAAGAGGTACTGTAGCGTGGGTAAATAATATTCCCGTTACGCAGGCTGATATTACTGCTTCGAATGGGGTTATTCATAAAGTAGCAACGCTTGTTGCGCCTCCCAGCCAGGTACTATTGCAAAGAATAGCAACAGACCCAGATCTGACTTATTTATACGCTGCTGTACAAAGGGCCGACAGCGGTGATGCTGCACAGACTCTCCAGGCAGCCTTGCAAAATCCTGCTGCAAATCTTACTGTATTTGCTCCATCCAATGCGGCTTTCAAGGCAGTACTTACAGGACAAATTACCCTTGCTCTTGTAGGTATGGGGTATGATCTGACTACTGCGCAGGCTACTGCTACTCTTTTGGCTTCCAGCCCTACAGTCTTTACTAACCCTGCTCTTGCGTCTGTTCTTACGCCTACTGTAGTAAAGGGTATAGTTGTTTATCATTTGCTTGGCATAAGGGCTTTTTCAGTCAATATCCCGGTTACGCCGACGGCATTACATACCTTATTAAACAGTGCCATACCTGCGCATCCGGGTGTTGTCGTACAGGCTACTTTTGGACTTACCGGAGTTACATCAGCTACAGTCAAAGGATTAGGAAATGCATCTGCATCGAATATTGCAATTAACCCAACACCTGCGCCAGGAGGTACAAGTGACCAGCACTACATTAATGGTACTTTACATAAAATTGACCAGGTATTATTACCACAATAAAAAAAGCGTAACAAAAAAAGAGGCCGGGAGGCCTCTTTTTTTGTTGGTGATCCATCTTTATCCGAGTGCTTTTGTCGTTTCGCCTATTGTGACGCCGTTATGATATATTTTTAATTTGTATTCTCCTTTTCTGAAATTGTTGTAGTCTAATGAGAATACTAATCGCTTCTCTTCATTTTTACTGTAATCGAATCGCAGCTTGCGTGTATAAATTTTTGCGCCCTCTCTTTTCGTTTGAAAATTCCCGGACTCCCATACTTCATTTGTTATTACTGTTCCATCCGGAGCTGTTAATATGACGAATAGTTCGGTATTGTCAAATTGAGCAATATTGTTTTGAACGATGAACGAAACCACAAAACGGTTTGCCCTTTTTGCCTTCGTTGTTTCAGTTTCAGTATCCCCGGATGTTTTCAAACTTACAAAGCTTAGTTGAATATCGGAAGCGGATAGCGTTGATGCATCGTTTATTTTGTCTTTTAATTCTTTATTCTCTGCATCCAGCTTATTGAAATTATCTTCAAGATCTTTCATGGCAGCATTCAACTGGCTTAGTTCTCCGTTCAGCTTCAACTGCTGTTCTTCAAGATTTGTATTTTTATTCTGTACCTCATCAATTTTTGAGCGTAACTCCAGTATCTTATTTTTTGCATCAAACAATTCTGCTTTTGATAATTTTTTGTTGCGTAAAATGAGCCCGATCTCGTTACGTAATTTGATAATCTCTGCCATGCGGCTATCCAATTGTGTTTTTAGAGAATCAAAATTATTTTTTGCGGTGTCGGGTTCTTTGAGCTCACTGATGGCAGATGCATATAAGCGTTGCAGTGAGTCTTTAACTGCATCTGTAATTGCTGTTGTGTCTATTGACGTGGCCAGCTTATCATCGCCGGTGTAATGATTCTTATCATAGAGGTGGTATACCCATGTACCAATCATACCCAGTGTCAGCAGTACAAGCAGAAGCGATTTTACATCTTTCATAAAAAATACTTACAGTGAAGGAATAGAATCCAGCCTGGTATTTTCCGAAAGGTCAGCAGGGCGTACAATATACATAAAAAAACCGTCCTGTTGATGACAGGACGGTTGAAGTTTTGTAGGAGTTAAAACTTCAATTAACCGAATAAACCACCTTTTTTCAGGGTCCTGGTGCCTTCACCAATTTTGAACCCGTTATGATAAACTTCTATTTTGTAATCACCTTTTTCAAAGTCATTCTGGCGGAGCGGAATTTGTACATTTTTACGTGTACCTTGCTCATATTCAAGGGCAACTTTCTCTGTAAAAGATTTTTCACCATCAGTACGTGTAGTCAAAGAACCTGAACCTAAAGAAGGGTCAGAAACAACTTTACCATCAGGAGCTGTAACAATTACATATAAATCAGTAGAGCCTGATTTTGCAATACGGTTTTCAACATCGAATGAGATAACCAGTTTGTCTACGCGTTTGTAACTTGTAGTTACTTTTTCTTTACCGTTTTTCTTTTCTTTTATCGGAGTGATCTGGATATTAGAAGCGCTGAAAGTAGAACCTACATCAACTGTTGACTGCAATTCCTGTTTTTCAGAAGTTGTAGTAGCCAGGTTTTGTTCCAATGTTTGTTTTTCAGCAGTTAACTGGGTGTTGTTAGCTGTTAACTGTTGATTTTCACCGGAAAGACGGGTTACTTCTGCTTCCAGTCCATCAATTTTGCCATTTAATTCAGCAATCAATGTTCTTGCTTTTTTCAATTCAGCATCAGTAGCATTTTTATTTTTCAGGATGCTATTGATCTGGTTTTTCAATTTAGCAATGTCGGATTGTCTTTCGGTAAGCTGGCCCTGGAGATTATTGTTAGAACCAGTTAATGAATCCAAACGGATGGTAACATCGTCATACATCTGTTTCAGAGAATCTCTGGCAGACATATAGCTCATGCTTTGTTGTTCTGTTTGCTGAAGTTTTTCTCCTGTTTTATTTTTATCATATAACAGGTAACCCCATGTACCTAAAAGGAAGGCAGCCAAAATACCAATAAGGACATTTTTGTTGCCACTTTTCGGTTGGTCATTCTGCGGTGTAGCAGATGGATAATTTGTTTCTGTCATTGTTGAAGGTTTTAGTCCTGAAAATTTTGTTTTAGAGTTTGTATGATTTTTGAACTTTTTTTCATTTACCTGCCTCTTCCAGGCACCGAAAAATGAATTCGAACCCATTATTTCGAAAACCGTGCCAGAAACTTTGATAGGTTATGCACGAATGTCAATAACCCGTTCTGTAAAAGCATTTTAAGGCTGTATCTTAGCAGCTTATGTCTGCGGATAAGATTATACAGGACTGGCAAAAGGGGGCCTTTAAACCAGTGTATTGGCTGGAAGGGGAGGAGGAATATTTCATTGATAAAGTAATGGATTTTGCCGAACATAAAATTCTTAACGAGAACGAAGCTGGTTTCAACCTGACTATTTTTTATGGTAAAGATGCCGACTGGGGAGCTGTTATCAATGCCTGCCGGCGGTATCCGATGTTTTCAGAAAGACAGGTTGTTTTATTAAAAGAAGCACAGCAAATGCGTGATATAGAAAAGCTGGAGCCCTATATTGAAAACCCGCTTCAGTCCACCATTTTCGTTGTCTCTTACAAGGAGAAAAAAGTGGACGGCCGTACCAAACTGGCAAAGATCCTGAAAGAAAAAGGAGTAATGCTCTCCACAAAGAAGATCCATGAAGGCCAGGTACCTGAATGGACAAAGGATTTAGTGGAAGGAAAAGGGTTGTCGATTTCACAAAAGGCACTGCGACTTATTGTGGATCATATCGGAAATGACCTCTCCCGCATCGAAAATGAAATAGAAAAGATTTCCGTTAATCTTGGCAAACGAAAAAATATTACCGAAGAAGATATTGAGGAATATGTAGGGGTAAGTAAGGATTTTAATGTATTTGAACTGCAATCGGCGCTCGCATCAAAAGACCTCGGGAAAGCCATACGAATTGTTCAATATTTTGAAGCCAACCCCAAATCGGCGCCTATACAACTGATATTGCCTTCGCTTTATAGTTTTTTTAGCAAAGTTTTTATGGTTTATGGCGTTAATTCAAGGGACGAAAAAACGGTGGCCCAGGCGTTGGGCGTAAATGCATGGTTTGTGAAAGATTATATAAAAGCAACACAAGTATATAACTATGCAGGGGTGGAAAGAATATTACTGTTATTGCACAACTATAACTTAAAAAGCATTGGTGTAAACAGCATCAATACTACGGACGGCTCCCTTTTAAAGGAAATGGTGGTAAAAATGATTGCCTGACCGGTTTGGAATAATTGTACCAAATCACTTTTCTTTGTACAACTGAACAGTTAATTAAATCATCTCTGAAAATAACACTATAACTATTTACATGAAAAGATTCCTTCTTCTATTGACTTTAAATGTGTCTTTGTTTTTAACGGGATGCCTTGAAGAAACACAAGAGTTGACAGTGGCGAAAGATGGTACCGGTACTTTTTCCAGTACTACTGATATGAGCCAGATGATCAATATGGCCATGCAAATGGCCGGTGATAAACTTGGTGACCAGAAAATCAATATGGATACAGCTATTAATTTCAAATCTATATTGGATTCTGTAAAAGATATTTCCCCGGAGAATAAACAGTTACTTAAGGATGGCCTGGTACACGTAACGATGAAAATGGATGGCGGCAAATACCTTATTAATTCTTCTATCCCTTTTAAAAAAATGGGCGATGTTGAGAAGATCAACAACGCAATGCAAAAGGAAGTAAATGGTAAGTTCCTGGATAATGCCATGAAAGAAGCAATGAAACAGGGCAAGGCTATGGATTCCTCGATGATGGGAGGAATGGGTAATCAACCTGTGCCAGCCTTAAGCATGCCAGAAAATTATTTTGTTCTAACCTGTAAAGACGGCCTGATCAGCCGGGTGGCAGATAAAGCAAAACTGGCTTCTTTGGCCGATGATGAAATGATGAACCAGATGAAACAGATGAGTTCAATGGGAGCCCCTTTAAAATCAAATTTTGTGATCAACCTGCCCAGACCAGCCAAGAAAGTGGAAGGAAAGAACGTAAAGGTTTCAGATGATAAAAAGAAAATTACAATAGCCAACGAACTCGATGACCTTTTTGATGATCCGGCATTGTTTGAGTTTAAGGTGGAATACTGAGAGAAGTAAGTAGCTGGCAGCTCATGGATTGTAATAACCCTGTGATGAACGCCTTATCGCTATAATCTAAAGCACCTGTAAGCTATCCTGCTTATCCTGGTCAATCTGTTTTACCAATGCTTCCAGACTGTCAAACTTAATTTCAGGGCGCAAATATTTTTTTACATAAACCCTGATCGTTTGTTCATAAATCTCCTGGTTGAAATCGAAGATATTGACTTCAATAACCCGTTTAGTGCCACCGACAGTAGGGCGTGTACCAATACTCATCATGCCTTTAAATCGCGGATTGTGTGTTGTGAGTCGTGGAAGTCTTCCTTCTTTTTCAATTTCTATGTATACTGCATAGATGCCATTACAGGGAACAATTTTTTCTTCATCAGCGACTTTTAGATTAGCGGTTGGGTAACCTAATTGCCTGCCTAGCTTATCACCGTGGATTACTTTTCCTTCAAAAAAGAATTCGTATCCGAG
>JAFDYH010000102.1:15832-17382 GCA_018267535.1 Bacteroidota bacterium | reverse complement strand
GAACTGATTCCTATTTCATCCAAAACATGCTTGGGTATTTCTTTTAATCGGAAACTGTAAACCGGGGCTTTTTCTTCCAAAAGCAGATAATCGCCTTTACGACCTTTACCAAACCGGTGGTCGTAACCAATAATGATTGTATGCGGCCGAAACTTTGCCACAAGAAAATGAGCAATGTAGTCTTCAGCAGTTTGACTTGAAAATTCTTCTGTAAAAGGAGTGACAACCAGGTGATCTATTCCTGCTTTTTCCAGCAATTCAATTTTTTCATTCATTGTGTTGATTAATTGCAAATTGCTGGTGGAAGAAATTACCTTTCGCGGATGGGGATGAAAAGTTATTATGACCGTCTTTCCATTTACCTGGATCGCTTCTTCTTTTAGTTTGTTCAAAATCTGCTGGTGGCCAAGATGTACACCATCAAAAGTGCCAATTGTTATCACAGCATTACGGAAAACCGGAAGTTGATCGATATTATAGTGTACCTGCATAGAAAATCGCTGCAAATGTATAGAGAAGCTGCGAGCTTTCAACTATGAGCCGCTGTGTGGACAGCACACTTTATGCTGTAAGTAGCGGAGTCCATAGCTTAGAGTTCGATGCTTACCTGAATTGTCATAATTTCGCGCCACAATTATGAGTATGGATTTGTATTCGAAACGGGGCGTATCAGCGCAAAAAGAAGAAGTACACGCGGCAACCAAAAACCTTGACAAAGGGCTTTACCCAAAAGCTTTTTGTAAAATATACAAAGACGTATTGTGTAATGATGATAATTGGGTAAATGTCATGCATGCGGATGGAGCCGGTACAAAAAGCATTCTTGCCTATCTGTACTGGAAAGAAACCGGTGATATTTCCGTTTGGAAAGGCATCGCCCAGGACGCAATTGTAATGAACCTTGATGACCTGCTTTGTGTCGGTATTTATGATCAGCTTCTTTTTTCATCAACGATTGACCGTAACAAAAGGGTAATTCCAGCCGAAGTATTAGAAGCGATAATCAATGGTACTCAGGAATTTTTTGATACTATGAAGGGTTTTGGGGTAAACATTACTTACATGGGCGGCGAAACTGCCGATGTCGGTGATGTAGTAAGAACAATTGCGGTGAATGGAACAATGACTGCCCGTTGGCCAAAATCAAAAATTATTTCAAACGAAAAGATAAAAGCGGGGGATGTAATTGTAGGATTGGCTGGTTTTGGAAAAACAGATTACGAAACAGAATACAACAGCGGTATTGCGAGCAATGGATTAACCAGTGCAAGGCATGATATATTGCAAAAGACATATGGCGCACGATATCATGAATCCTATGATACGTCGTTGGATGAAAACGTAGTGTATATTGGTCCGCATAAGGTAGAAGATGAAATAGTGATTAATGGTTTTGGCAAAACGAATATTGGTAAATTGGTTTTATCGCCAACAAGGACATTTGCGCCGGTAATCCGTGAAATACTCGAAAATAGTTTTGATGCGGTAAATGGTATGATCCATTGTAGCGGTGGCGGGCAAACGAAATGCATGAAGTATATTCCGGATAA
>JAFDYH010000102.1:12679-15736 GCA_018267535.1 Bacteroidota bacterium | reverse complement strand
ATGGGTACAAGAATGGAAGTTTATACCAATGAAAAAGACGCTGATGCAATGATCAGCGTCTCAAAAAAATTTGGTGTGGATGCTAAAGTGATTGGCAGGGTGGAGGCGAGTAAGAACAAAGAATTAGAAATAAAGACTGCGACAGGTAAAGTTACATTCTAACCACCAATTTTTTCCTCCGGTACAATAAATGTTACCGGTTGTTTTCTATAGGCAGCTACTTTTTTACCATTCTGCATTGCCGGTATCCATTTTATTGACTTGTTGAATAGTTTTACAACTTCCTGTTCCATGCCAAATCCATGATTGGTCAACGTATTTACATTACTTACCGTTCCATCAGGTGCTACTTTAAATTCAACCCAAACTGTGTAGAAGCCTGCTGGCGCATTATTGTCAACAGGAATATTTGTATTTAAATACCTTTGAAGATACTCTATCCATGCGTGTTCTCCGCCGGGAAAGGAAGGTTCTATCTCAACTTTGTAAAATGTAATATCATTGTTTGATTTACCGGGAGCAGGGTTATCTGTAGTAGTTTTTTTATCTATGTATGAATAATAAAACTCATCCCAAAGTGACGAATACATAGTCCGAACATCGTTAAGCCCATCTTCTGGTAGCACTACGAGTGAGTTATCATCTAATACAAATCCAATATTTCTATCTTTCCCACTAATCAGTTCTATGACTTTTTTCCCATCAACCGTAGCTGATATTTTCCCTTCAGCATTTTTTTTGATTTTGACAACAGGTTTCGTCGTATCACTTACCTGTTTCTTTTTTTCTTCAAAATCCGGTAATTCTTTTTGTATTGCAAATTGCTCAATGGAACTCAATATACTTTCCGCAATCTTACTTTGATTAGTCGGCTCTTTCATAAACTCCAGGTCTTCTTTATTGGTTAAATATCCAAATTCTACTAATGCTGACGGACATTTGCTGTTATCCAACACCCATATGCCCTGATCCTGCTGCTGAATTTTATTGGTCGTTTTATAAATATTCATGAAATAATTCAGCAGAATAGAGCCAAATATTTTATTTTCTGCATAATGCGTCGGGTTCTTTTTTGAAATATATACTTCAAACCCTGACTCATCAGTGTTTTTTTCTGCGGAGTTGGCATGAAGCGAAATAAACAGGTCGGGATTTTGTGCATTAGAAATATCGCTTCTTTTTCGTAAGTCGATTGTTTCTTTTGTACTACGAGTTAACACTATATGAATCCGGTCATTTTTGTTTAACTGTTTTATCTTTTGTGCAATCTGCAAAGTAAGATCACTCTCTTTGGTGCCGTCTGCAGCTTTTGCACCAGGATCGCTCTCGCCATGGCCGGCATCAATTACCACCGTGGTTGTTTTATCAAAAGGTTCGATGACAGCTATTTCTTTTGCTTTTGTCTCGTACTTAAAGGCAAACGATGCTATAATTATAGCTGCTACGGGTAGTACCAATAATTTTCTTAGGTATTGGTGACCTGTTTTTGGGGATGTGGTGATCATGGCTATACGTCTTTTTATTTGGTTATGAAAAAAAGGATTGGTTAGTCTTTGCGTAGGTGAACCCAATAACTGCATTAATAGTAATTCAGCATAATTCCATTCTTCATTCGCTGTAACTGCAAACTGGTCGGCAAGGAATTCATGAATCGTTTTTATTTCTTTTTTTATCAAATAAAAGAAAGGGTTCATCCAGAAGATAATTGTAGCTATTTCTAAGAGTAGAATATCATGGCTATGGTTTCTTTCAATATGATAGCATTCGTGTTTTAGTATCTGCTTTCCTTCTTCTGAATCGAGCGGAATTTTTTTGTTCCAGAAAAG
Organism: Bacteroidota bacterium; assembly: GCA_018267535.1. Classification (GTDB taxonomy): domain Bacteria; phylum Bacteroidota; class Bacteroidia; order Chitinophagales; family Chitinophagaceae; genus JAFDYH01. Next base: position 13,910 of record JAFDYH010000102.1, on the reverse strand, counting down.
GTTTCGGAAAAAGGAAAAAGGAGTTGAGGGATCATCAGTAGTAATAAAATTGATTTTTTCAATTTCCTCGGTAGGAAATTTATTTTTTAAACGAAAAATTTTTGTAATACTAATAATAAGGCGGATAAATAATATTAATAGTGCAAGACTGTAAACTAGTAATAGTATTGCTGACCAGTTTATAGTTGTATTAACGGAAGCTGGGGATTTTATAACTGGTATATTATCTTCAAAGCCTCCTGGTTTTATAGTTGTTAATGCTTGGAGTAGAGGTGATGATATTACCTCCCGGCTTTCAAAATATACTGGAATGTTTAAAAAAGGAATTAATATGCTTACTACCAATGATGATAAAAGATAAAAGCGATTGTAACCGTGAAATTTTTTGTTGCGCAAAAAGAAATGATAATAGCTATAGAAGATCCCTGATATCGTGATCAGTTGCAACAGGTAGGAGAATAGCATTTTCATTTCTTTGGATTTTGTTGTTTTTTGATTTGCTGTAAAAGAGATTCCAATTCTTCAATACTGATGTTATTATCCTTTACCATAAACGATACCACATTGCTGAAGGATCCTTCAAAATATCCTTTCACCATCTGCTTCATTGTTTTGCGGGAATATTCTTCTTTGCTGATTAATGCGGAATATTGATGCTGGCGGCCCAATACAGTAATGTTTACAAATTCCTTTTCCACCAGTATTTTCAATAATGTAGCTACTGTATTCTGGTGTGGTTTGGGGTTGGGCATTGCATCTACAATATCCCGGAGAAAAGAGCGGTTTAATTTCCACAATACCTGCATTACCTGTTCTTCTGCTTTTGTAAGCGTCTTCATATTGACATCCTGATTTTGATAAAACGAAGTTAAAACTAAATTTTTAGTTTAACAACTAAAAATTTAGTTAATTCAAAAAAATGCTGCAAACATGGAGAGGTTTGCTTTATTTTGCAACAAATACGAAGAATGGCGGAAGCAATAATCGAACTACGACATGCTAATATTTACCAGGGGCAAAACCTGATTCTTTCAGATGTAAACCTGACGGTGAATAAAGGTGAGTTTGTATATCTCGTGGGCAAGACAGGAACCGGTAAATCCAGCTTGTTAAAAACATTGTATGGTGAATTGCCGTTGACAGAGGGGGAGGGTATGGTCTCAACTTATAGTTTGAAAAACCTGGACTGGAAAAAAGTTCCTTACCTGCGCAGGGATTTAGGTGTGGTATT
>JAFDYH010000102.1:0-12654 GCA_018267535.1 Bacteroidota bacterium | reverse complement strand
GTGTTGCGTGCCACTGGTTGGAAAGATGAAAAACTGATGGATGATAAGATTGCTGATGTACTGGATAAGGTGGGGTTAAAAGCCAAAGGATTTAAGATGCCTTTTGAATTGAGTGGCGGCGAACAGCAGCGTGTGGACATCGCAAGGGCTTTGTTAAATTCTCCCAAACTGATATTGGCGGATGAACCAACCGGAAACCTTGATCCTGAAACTTCTGATGAAATTATGAACCTCTTATTTCATATTGCAAAGGATTTCGGCACTACAGTAGTAATGGCCACACATGATTATATAGTGATTCAGAAATTCCCGGCGAGAACAATCCGCACAGAAAAGGGAAAAGTTATTGATAATGCCCAAATAGCCATTGGTTAAGCTGCTCAGCGCTTTTCGAGTTATTGTAATTGTTACAGAATAACTTCTTTCTTGCATCCACTTCTTCCTGTGTGAAAGGGGTGTGATATAATTCAGAAACTATTGCTGCTAATTCATCCGCATTATTCCCTACATGGCAAGCACCGGCAAGGCCGGTTCCATCTACCGCAGCATCGTTTGCTACACAATGTCTTCCCTGGAATAAAGCGTGAAGTAGTTTTAATTTTAACCCCGTAGTATTGAAAGAAGGAAGAATATTCACATGTGCTTTTTGAATCAGGTCGTTTATTTCATCTTCGGAAGGGTTGGCAACAAGACAGGTGTGTTTACATAAGTGAGCTATTTTTTCCAGACCTTTCGAAGGGTTTTTACCCGCAACAATAAACGGTAATTTTATTTTACGAAATACTTTGTCCAATAGCCAGATCGCTGCTTTTTCATTCTCACAGATGGAGAGGTTACCATGATACAGGCAAAACGTTCCATTTCCTTCAAGACTTTTTACGTTCTGCCAGGCCAGAAAGCTCGGCATCTTTTTTACGTTTTCGATATGGTAGGTCTCCTTAAATTTTGCAAGATCTGCATCCGTTACACAGAGATATAAACAATTCTTTGGTAAATGATGCTGATAGTTACGTAACAGCCTGCTCTCATTCAGGAAGTAAAATTTGCGGAAGAGTTTTTTTTCTGTACGATAGAGCCCTTTGTAATAATCGCTTTCATCATTGTGTAAGCGGATGATTATTTTTCTTCCTGGTTTGCGGATATCTTCAGTGATGCCGGAACAATGAACGCCTTCTAAAAAAACGGGATAATTATCTCTATTAAGAGTTTCAATCAGTTGTTTATTGTTTCGTGAAGAGATAATATAAGGCAAGCGAAATGAAAAACCGTTTAAACCGGTTGCCCGTTTATAGCTATAGATTCTTTCGCAATATTTTGACAAATTCCTTGTGTCCGTTACATTCCTGTAATCGAAATAGTGAAGATGAATTTTTATGCCAATGTTATGAAGCGCAATGATCCGTTGGTACATATCAATGGATCCGCCATAATCGGCGGGATAAGGAATATCCAGGCACACAATATGTAAATGGCGGTTCAATGCTGAGAAAATAATTGTTTATAAAAATTAATTAATTTCTTTTCTTCAGCCTGCCAGTTATAAACTTTTCGCTGCAGCATGCAATTTTGCCGAAGATCAACATATAAAACATCATTTTTCAGCAATTGGTTCAGTTTTGCGGCAATATTTTCCGGGCTCAGATCATCGATTAAAACAGCAACCGGTTTGGTTTTGTTTATTTCGGCATATACGGGGTAGTTCATGCACAATTGCGGCAACCCGGCATGCATATAGTCAAAGAAACGATTGGCCAGTGAGTAGTAATTACTTAAGCCTGTATCTTCAAATAAGGTTAACCCTATCCATGCATTAAGCGTGTATTGATAAAGATCAGGCGGTAATAACCGGCCCGTGAAAATTACTTTCTCATTCAGTTCATTATCTGTTACTAATTTTTTTGTTTGTTCAAGGTAATTACCCCCACCGGCAATGACCAGTTTAGCATTCACCATTTTCATGGCAGGAATCAGTGTATCAAAACTCCGGCCTTCATTTACCCCACCCTGGTATAAAATGTAGCGTTCATTTTTTTCCGGGATGATTAATTCCTTTAGCACCGGTGTATTCTGTATTACTTCGTAATCTACATTATACAGTTTTTTAAATTCATCTGCAATGATTCTGTTTACAGTATATCCCTGTTGAAATGAAGGCACGGTAAATTTTTCAATCCGTTTCCATACTTTGTAAATGAAAGGGCGGGAAACAATTTCCTGCATTTCGCAAAATAATTCATGGGCATCGTAGACACGGTGAATTCCTTTTATTTTCGAAATAAAGAAACAAGGAAGAATTGTGTCGAGATCAATCGCACAGATTAAATCCATTTTTTTAAACAACAGGTAAAAAAACAAACGAATATTATATTCTATATAAAACGATTTCCCGGTTTTAAATAAGCAGTTTATTCTTTTTTGGTGATAAGGTTTGGTCGTCACTACCTGTGAATCTTTTAAAGTATACCCTACAAGCGTCACCCGATAGCCTGCATTGCTGAGCGAAGTGCAAATCCGGATCATTCGCTGATCGTAGTTAAGGTCATTGGTAACAGTGAAGAAAAGTTTTTTCATGCAGAGGGGGAATAAGTTTCAGCATAAAAGGGGAGAAGCTTTGTATATTTTTTCAATGATCTCCACTGTTTTCATTGTTTCATATGCGCTGGCTAAAGGATATGCAGGATCATCTATAGCTTTTAAAAATGCTTCATAAACTTTATCATGGTTACTCATGCTTCCTTCATAGAATCCATAATTATTGGAAGTATTTCCCTTCGACAATGCAGGATAGTTTTCCTTCTCCACAGCAAAGTATTCCAGTTCATTTAAGTATTGTCCGCCTATTTTGACAGTTCCTTTTTCACCGGATAACAAAATGGACCCTTCCATATTTTTTTTAAAGGCATTGATGGAATAATTCAAGGTGCCCGTTACTTTATTCCCCATTTCTATTAATGCGATACCATTGTCTTCAAATTCAATACTGCCTTTATGCATTTTGTTGGAACGATACCCGGTTGCGCTGTGCAAATCACCTAAAAACCAAAACAGCACATCTATAAAATGACTGAATTGTGTATATAGAATACCACCATCCAGTTCTTTTGTGCCATGCCAGTGGTTCTTATAGTATTCAGCAGGGCGGTTCCAAAGGCAATTCAATTGAAAATTAATAATATTGCCCAGTTTATTTTCGTCCAATAAGTTCTTTACAAAAATGACGGGTGGGTTAAAACGGTTTTGTTTTACGACAAATAGTTTCTTATTGTTTTTTTCCGCCGCTTCTATCATTAATGCAGCATCCAGTGAATGAATTGCCATTGGTTTCTCACAGAGAACATGTTTACCGGTATTCAGTGATTTGATGCTGTGGACGGCATGCAAACCGTTCGGAGTACAGATACAGACAATATCAATACTGTCTTTTTCTTTTTGCAGTAAATCATCGATGGAGTAGTAGGCCGTAGCATTATATTTTTCTGCCAGCTCGTCTGCTTTTTCCTTTACCACATCACATACGGCGTTGACCGCTCCGTGTTTTGAAGCTTCAGCAGCATGGCGTTGCGCTATGCGACCGCAACCAATTATGGCAAATCGGGGTTTATTCTCCATCTACGGCCGCAAATATACCTTTAACTGAAGGCAATAAAAAACCCTCCGTAACGACGGAAGGTCTTTATTAATTTAAGTTCGGTCAGAAAGTTGCACCGCCATTATCATTTTGCAGATTATCGCTCTTGTTATTCTTCCTCTTGAATAAAGACGCATCAAATTTCCCGAAGCGCCAGTTAAAGTTTAAGCGAAATACCTGCGGGTCACGGCGACGAACAGCATCTTGTACAAAGCCGTACGATTCTGAATGGATGTCTTGTTTTCTTGTCCTGAAAATATCGTTAACGTTTAAAGAAATTGAGGCCACCCTGTTTTTCAGGAATTCAAAACGGACCGCTGCATCTACACCGTAATTAGGACGGATATAGCCCTGCGAGGCAGATGGCTGGCCAAAGAAACCACCCCCACGGCCTCCCCCTCCAGATAAACTTCCACCTGGCGGAAGAATGGTTTTGGATTGATAATCCCCCGACAGTTGAATGCTGAAATTCTTTGGCAACTTGAAACTATTATTAATTTTTGCAAACCAACTGGCAAACTGATTTTGCTTTGGTTGGTTCGGATCGTCGATCTTAATTTTCGAGGTGTAGAGGTTAAAATTACTTGTCAGATCCCACCATTTTGTAATCTTATTTTTTGAAATCAGTTCCAGCCCCGTAACATAGCTTGAATTAGCATTAATATAGGAGCTAATCAATACAGGTTTTCCTAATGAACTATCGGGTTTAAGTGTACTTGTGATGAGGTGATTTGTATTTTTGAAATACACAGACGCGATGAAATTGTCCTTGTTCTTAAATATCTTTTGGTAAGACAATTCCAGCGAATTGGTGAATTCTGGTTTAAGATCGGGGTTGCCCCTGCGCAGGTTGAGTGAATCACTATAATCAATATACGGGTACAATTGCCAGAAATTAGGCCTGTTTATCCGCCTTGTATAATTTAATTGCATTTCCTGGTCATTCCTGAATTTCTGACTTAAGAAAGCGCTTGGGAAAAAGCTGAGCGGAAAATTTGTTTTGAAAGATTCATTTTTTGCCGGCAGAAAGCCATCGTAGTTTGAACTTTCAGCACGCAGCCCAACCTGGTATCCGAAATTCTTTAATTGATTGGTAAAAGTAGTGTAAGCCGCATACACGTGATCTTTGCTATTATAGCTGTTTGATTGAACAGGATTATAAATATAATCGTTAATGGATTTGTCGTAGATGTAAAAATCATTCACGCTGTTATTTTGACGAATGGCTGCCCGCACCCCCATTTCAATTTTCATTTTGTCGGTAATAGGGTTTGTATAATCACTTTGAATAATTATATTTTTATTGTCACCACTTCCATTTTGGCGCTGTATATATTGATCATTGGCTGTGCTGCCGGTATAGTAATTAGTCGTAATTGTATTAATATTAGTATTTGTTCCTTTATTGTAAGTAACATCAGCTGTTAACTCCTGCCCGCTCTTGGGGAAGTTGTGCTTAAAACTTAACTGGAGACCCGTATTGCGGAAAATATTTTTTGATATAGAATTTCTTTCGCTGAACGCGGTTACAGGAGGAGTCAGAAGATAGTCTGTATAAATGTCGCTTTCAGAATGAGGTTTCATTTCCCCTCTTCCAAAGTTTCCTGTTACCGATATCGTGTTTCTGTTATTGATAAAATAATCGAAACCGCCGCGGGCAAAACCAAAATCTCCTTTCCATGTGCTTTTATCGTTTTGTGTAAGTTTTGTTGTTGTGTCCGTCAGGAAGGTAGATCTTTCTGTTTCCCCGTTGCTGATAGATTTACGCTGATTAAAATTCAGGCTTGCAAAAATGTTTATTTTATTCTGTCGCATATTGATATCAGCGCCTGCGCCGATACGGCCCCGGGAGTCTGTATTTGCACGGAGGTTACCATTATATCCGACTTTCCTGTTTTTCTTTAATACGATATTCAAAATACCGGCAGTACCGCCGGATGCATCGTATTTTGCTGAAGGGTTTGTAATGATTTCAACACTCTCAATGGCATCCGCAGGTATCTGATCAAGTGTCATTGTCGTGGGGCGTCCATCAACAAATATCTGCGGAGCATTATTTCGCAGGGTAACATTGCCATCAATATCCACGTTCAGGGATGGAACATTTCTCATTACATCTACCCCGGTGCCGCCCGCAGAAACTATATTTTTATCAACATTAAAAACTTTTTTATCAATGCCCATTTCGAATAAGGGCTTCGAAGAAGTAACCGTTACATTGCCCAATACTTTATCCTCGATAAACAGTTTGATATTACCGAGATCTTTATCAAGGGCTGAAATCATTGAACTCATGTCGCCCCCGCTATTACCACCACGGTTAAACGCAAATGCTACCGGTCTTTCAATTGCCTTAAAGCCAATCACCGAAATTTTCAATTTGTATTGCCCAAATGCAGGAACGTTCTCCAGGCTGAATTCGCCATTTGCTTTGGTGAGCATGCCATTTACTATTACTTCCTTCCGGGCTTTTTTAACCGAATCATACCGGGTTTGTATCAATTGAACGGAAGCAAATTCAATGGGCTTATTGGTTAATGAATCAACTATTTTTCCATAAAACCGACCAGTCATCTGTTGGCCTCCACGGCCCGCTCCTCCGCCATGATTACCACCCGCTTGTGGGTTTTGCGCATGCAGGCGGACACCAAATAAAAGAAATACAATTCCGGCCAGAAGTATTCTCATAAAAGTTGATTTGTGCTATTAGACGTGTAAACTATCTATAACTTGTCCGTAGGCGGGGTGAACTTGATAAATGGTAATTATTTGTTTACAATGGGTAAAAAGCATCAGGCTATGCCCAATAGCAGGGTCAGCAAAATTTGCAATAACCCGATCAGGAAACCAGTAAAAGCGCCAATCATCCTGATTTTCTTCATTTCTTTTGAAAGCTGCTGATTAAAAACAGCTTCCAGCTTTTCTATTGGATAACTCGCTATTTTATCTGCGACAACTTTCTCTAAATTAATCTCTGATTTCAGGTTGCCAGCAAAACTTTTCATCACCTGGGGAAAGAGTTCCCCCAGTTCTTTCATGAAAACCCCTTTCATGGTTGCTATAGTCTTATCACCGATAAACATGCTGATAACCGGCATTTCTTTACTGAGTTTTACGCGAAGAAAAGTATCGATGTGCTGTTCAATCATGGGCATTATTTTATCCAGGTTTTTCGGATCACTTATCTTCTGCTCAATATTTTCAAAAGAAAAAAGGCCAGATACTGCAAACCTTCCGATTTGTTCAGCTAACGGTTGTTGTTGTCTTGGTAAGAGGCCCTGGAAAGTAATGCCAAAGATTTTTTTGGGCAAAACCGGGTGAAACAACAGTTTCAGGAAAAGGCTATTAATCGCCCATCCAATCAAAGCGGACATAAAGGGAAACAGGTATAACCACCAGTTCATATCAGGTATAATTAAAAACCCCATCCCGCCTGAAGCTGGAAGGGGTTGATTTGGGTGGCCAATGGGGCTCGAACCCACGACCCTCAGAACCACAATCTGATGCTCTAACCAACTGAGCTATGGCCACCGTAATTCGGGCAGCAAAAATATGTAAAAAGCGTTTGTTGAAAAAAATAAAAAAGAGAGAAACGATAAGCTATAAGCCAGTATTATAAGCTTCGGGGCTCAAGGTTGAATTGTATCAGCATATTGAAATGGATACTTAATTGTCCAACAGAAAATAAATACTCAACGGTTTCATAGCTAACAGGTAAAAGCTTATGGCTAACACCCACACTTTGCCTTTCATCAAAAACCTATGTTAAAAGGACTTATAAGTACGAAATCCACCGTTTTTGCGTTATTTTTGGAATATATGCTTAAGGCACTTAAATACCTGACGAACATGAAAAGATTACCGATTTTGTTGCTGATACTGGTGGCCGCTGTGTTTCTTGCATTCCAAACCCTTGGAAGTAGTAAATCAACTCCTCCCACAAAGTATGAACAAATACTCCAGACCGTTACCCAGTTACTGACGCAAGGGCATTTTCAACCCCAGGAAGTCAATGACGAATTTTCAAAAAAGATTTTCAAAAAATATTTTCAGCAGTTAGACGATAACAAAACTTTTTTCCTTAAAAGCGATATACAGTTATTAAGCAAATATGAAACAAAGATTGATGACGAGATGAAAGGGGCCGCGCCAGTTGAGTTTTTTCTTGAAACCGGGAAGATTTTCAGCAAAAGGGTAGAAGAAGCTTCTGTTATAACCAAAGAAATTCTTTCAAAGCCCTTTGATTTTACGGTGAATGAAACAATAATAACAGATCCCGAAAAAATCGACTTTCCGGCAAATGAAGCAGAGCGCCGTGAAAGAAGCCGGAAAAAATTAAAACTAATGGCGCTTGAGTATTATTCCGATATGCTCGATGTACGTGAAAAAAATAAAGGAAGAGAAGGCTATGTTGCAAAGTCAGACGAACAATTGGAAAAGGATGCAAGGGCTAAAGTACAGTCAACCATGGACAGGATTTATAATCGCTATCGTTATAAATTCAATGATGACGAAAAATTCAGCGTGTTTGTAAATACTATTACACAGGCAAACGATCCATACACTGAGTTTTTCCCGCCGATAGAAAAGAGGGCCTTTGATGAGCAAATGAGCGGCCGCTTTTTTGGGATCGGCGCTTCTCTCCAGTATGATGAAGGGAATATTAAAGTAGCGACACTTGTTGCAGGAATGCCCGCATGGAAATCAAAGGAAGTTGAAGTTGGTGATATTATCTTAAGTGTTGCGCAAGGCAAAGGCACACCGGTTGAAATTTCGGGCTATGAAACAGAAGATGCGGTAAAACTAATCCGTGGTGAAAAAGGAACCGAGGTAAGGCTGACGCTGAAAAAGAAAGACGGCAGCATTAAAAATGTTTCCCTGATCCGTGATGAATTTGTACAGGATGAAATATTTGCCCGTAGTGCGGTTGTAAAAAGAGACAACGAAAAAATTGGTTACATCTATCTGCCGGAATTCTATGCGGATTTTGAGCATCCGGATGGGCGTCATTGCGCAGCGGATGTGGCTAAAGAAGTGAAAAAATTGAAAGATCAGAATGTAGATGGTATTGTTATCGACCTTCGGAATAATGGAGGTGGCTCCTTATATGATGTAGTTCAGATGGTCGGTTTATTTGTTGAAGATGGCCCTGTAGTGCAGGTGAAAGACCGCGACGGTAAACCCAGCATAATGCGGGATAAAGACCGCTCTGTATTATACGACGGCCCGTTGGCTGTAATGGTAAATGAGTTTAGTGCTTCAGCCTCTGAAATTTTTGCGGCAGCAATCCAGGATTATAACCGGGGTGTGATTATCGGCAGTACATCTACTTATGGCAAGGGAACTGTTCAAAGAAATATAGGCCTTGATCCTTCTTCCGGATTCTCTGCTTCCAATTCTGAATTGGGAACCGTGAAGTTGACTTTGCAAAAGTTTTACAGGATTAACGGCGGTTCTACTCAATTGAATGGTGTAAAATCGGATATTGTACTTCCCGATAACTTGGAGGACCTGAAAGTCCGTGAAAAGGACAACGATAATGCTTTGAAATGGGACGAAATTGCGAAAGCACCATATACTACCTGGAAGTCTGGGTATGATCTTAAGTCAATTTCTACAATTGCGAAGGAGCGTTTGGATACCAGTACAGTTTTTCAGACAATTAAGAAGAACTCAGAATTTATCGCAAAACAAAATGATAAAGAATATTCTTTAAAACTGGATACCTACCGTAAAGAACAAAAACAAATTACCACAGCCATCCGGCAGAATGAAAGCATGATGAAACTGACCGATTCTTTAAACATTTCATTCGCCCCGCAGGATGTGGATCGTTTTCCGAACGATAAAGACAAACAGGCCCGCTTCAATCAGTGGCTGAAAAACCTGAGCAAAGATATCTACCTTGATCAGTCCGTAAAAGTGATGAACGATATGATTGTTCAGCGCAATATTGCACTAGGTAAGCCACAGGCTGTAGAAGGGAAAAAGGCCTTCTGATTTTATTTAAATATAAATAATTCAGACTCCCGGCAAACCGGGAGTTTTTTATTGATAAAACCCTGTTGTCTTTTTTTGCGTATATGATAATTATTAATAAACCTGTATGGTACGAAAAATTTATAACCCGGTTCAGAAGGATTATGTCACATTTCTGAAAACTTCCACGGACACAAATGGTGAGTATACATTGGTGGAAGTAGAACTTGCTGATGGAGGAGGGGTAGGGCTTCATTTTCATAAAACATATAGCGAACGGTTTGAGTGTACTGACGGTGAAGTACAGGTGCAGCTGAATAAGGAAATAAAAACATTAAAGCCGGGGCAATCAGCTCTTGCAGAAAAGAATATAAATCACCTGTTCCGGAACCGAAGTGGAAAGCCTTGCAGATTTATAGTAGAGTTAAGACCAGCTAGTCGCGGCTTTGAACAATCCCTGCAAGTAGGTTATGGATTGGCTAATGATGGCCTTTGCCGTAAGAATGGTTTTCCGCAAGATCCCCTGGCGTTAGCCTGGCTTTTTGAAATTAGCGAAAGTAATTTACCAGGATGGAGAAGTGCATTTGAATTTATATTGCACCGACAGGCAAAAAAGGCCCGTAAAAAGGGAATAGATCAGCAGTTGCTTGATAAATACGTACGCTTTTAATCATAGTATCACGTAGTGACCAGCGCGGAATAAATAACTCCATTGTTATAAACAGACCTTCTTTCATTTAGTTTTTGAATAGAAGAATATCCTGCATCTGAAAATATTTTTTTAAGTGATTGAAAACTGACCGGGTAAGGCACCCATGTTTTTACCGGCTTGTCGCTGTCATATTCCACAATTAAAAAACTATTTCCTGGTTTCATATAACCAGCTGCTTTATGAACGAAGCCGGTTTTATCTTTTATATAATGTAATGAGTTTGCCATCAGGATACCATCAAGACCGGAAAGCGGAAGTTGGAGTGTAAAATCAGATTGGATAGTTTTGATATTTACTTTATCTGTTGACCTTATTTGCCGTAATGCACCTGCATCTTCATCGATAGAATAAATTGTGCTGCCTTCTGGCAGCAGATGGGCTAATGAATAGGTAAATAGCCCTGTACCACAACCAAAGTCTGCCCAGGTTTGTTTACCGGTCGTTTTCCATCTATCATGCTGTATCAATTCAATTGCTTCCTGTAGTTGCATTAATATTGTATAGGCTGACGGGGCGATGTATTTTACTTTTACGGTACTTCAGTAAAAGCCTTGGGAGAAAAATAATGAAATCTTCTTAAATAGTAATAAGACTTTGTTTATTGGATCAACTTTACTTCATAAAATCACAGGGAGGTTTACCGGTTGGACACTTATTGCATTACGGAAATGAAAAGAAGGAATGTATAGAGGGCAGCGAAACCTTTTATAGAAACATTTCCTGCCAGTTCCCATCAGGAGTATCACTAATATGCTTATTAACAGCTTGAAAAGTCGGTCGTGATTTCCATTTTACGGGTAAAATTTTTCGGGAACAGTCATCCCTTTTTCCATTTTTCGCTTTATTCCCAAACTTATACTTCGTTGTTGTAATAAAAGCTTAAGGCACCGCTCGGGCATTTCTTTACCTGCTCCACTATCTGCTCACTGCCGGCACTGTCCATTTTTATCCAGGGTCTTTCCATCGGGTTAAAGACCTCCGGTAAGCCGGTTGATTTGCTCCAGCATATTTTTGAATGAATGCAAACATTGGGCTTCCACACAATAGTTACTTCTCCGTTTGTATATTTCTTTATAATATCTTCAGGCATGGGATTATTTACCTTTTAATAAACTTTGGATCGAGCTGCGCATTATATTCCGGGTGCCTCTTTAAAAAAGCAGCTACAAAAGGGCAATAAACAATGACGGGAAGGTTATTGTCTTTTGCATATTTAAAAGCATAGGTTGCCAGGGCGCTTGCAATTCCTTTACCTGCCAAAGCCTGAGGTACTTCCGTATGCATAAAAGCAATATCTCCTTCTTTCATCCGATATTCAAGAAATGCCTTCTCATCATCTACCCATACTTCAAACTGCTTGTTTTCCTGGTTATGTGTTATATTTAAATCTGTCATCGGTATGTAAATTATTGAATTAATCAATTCGTTTTTAAATAAAAAAGCCGGGCAATTCGATATTCCCGGCTTTATAGCATGGTTTTTTATTCGAGGTTTGCTGAACCAATTTCTGTAAACGAATAAGTCGGACGATTCTCTCTTTTTCGGCTGTCTAACGCATTTAATATTTCATTACTCAATAATCCGCTGCCACCTCCATAATGCTGTATAATAATAACATTTTTATCCTGGTGTTTGAAAACCTTTCTTAGCTTTCTGTCTTCTTCGTCGGAAATACCGTTTGTTAACAGAACTATATCAAAGTGGTGCCTATGAAATTTTTCGATGGCTTTTTCATCGGTAAAAGCACCAATGCCATTCCAGTCGGGGTTGCTATTGATTAACCTCAGCACTACTTTAAGTATTTCTTCATTCTTTCCAACCACCAATATCTCAATCTTGTTCATATTTTTCCTTTTTATTTTACAGGGATCAGCAAAATCCTGCGTCTTCCGAACTTTGTTTAAAACTATTAGTTGCTACTAAAGTTCATAGGGATATCCATCACCAACACTTCTGCGTCCTGCGTATCTGCCGTAATTTTTACTCCATCTACATTCCATAAGCCGATAGCGTCGCGTTCGCCTAACTTTTCTTCGTCAATGGTTACAGTTCCCTTTACTACCATAACATATACTCCATTACTTTTTCGCTTTACATTATAATCAACACTGAAATCCTTGTCTAATACAGCCATGCTGAACCAGGCATCCTGGTGTATCCATAAGCCGTTCTCTTCAGTTTTGGGTGAAAGGATCTGCTGAAGTTTATTTTTCCGATCCGCAACATTCAATGTTACCTGGTCGTATCGGGGTTGTACATTCTTTTTATTAGGGAAAAGCCATATCTGGAACAATTTAAGTAAGTCTTTCTTGCTTGCATTGAACTCACTGTGTTG
>JAFDYH010000101.1:4699-6199 GCA_018267535.1 Bacteroidota bacterium | reverse complement strand
TTCAAACCTTCCATGTTCTTTCCTATAAAGGATCAGCGGACCAGCGATAGTATACCTGAAATAGGGGTGTTGTTTCAATTCATCAAGTGTAACTGTATTGATATTTATTTTCTTAACGGAATTGCTGTTGGCCGTTAGGTAGGGTCTTATTTTTTGAAAAACAGAATCCTGAAGACCGTATGTTTCTTTTACTTGTTCGACAGAATAAAAACCGCCTAACTTGTCCCTGAAACTGATAATTCTTGTTGCCAGTTTACTTCCTATACCTGGCAGGGCTATCAATTCAGTAGTATCCGTACTGTTTATTTCAAGAATGCCGTAGTTTGATTTTTTATAAGGCTTGTCTTCCTTCTTCGTTTCTTCAGTTATTGATTTTTGTTGAAGATCAGGTTTGCCGGAATTATCAATTTTTATATGTGGAGATAACCTATTGTAATCGGTATTCGAAAAGCCATAGATTTTTTGAAGGTCTTCCGGCTTTTTAAATGAACCGCCTTTAGCGAGATAATTCTGAATTGTGTGAATTGTTTTTTCTCTTATACCTAGTTGTTTCCATCCCTCTGATGAGATAGTATTAGGGTCAAAGTAAAAAAGTTTGATCGGTGGGTTTCCCGCCTCATCTGCATTAGCCCAACTTTTTGGCTTGTTAACTTCAAAGGGTGAATTGAGATTAGGCTCACTAATAGAATCATAATTGCTTTTATCCAGTTTTTGGATTGCGTTTAGCCATGTAGTATCGGCATTCAGGTCTTCAAACTTGTTAGACCGGCTTGTTAATTTTGGCAAAAAGAAAATAACAAGCAATAAAATGACAAGTGAAATTACCCCGATCCTCTCCTGGCGGGTAAAACTGAAATATTCTTTAAAAATTTGCTTCATACTCACCCAGGCATAAATAGAAAAATTCGTCTTTAAAAGGACTCCAGCTTCGTCAATTTTGTGACTTTATTGGCTTAATATTTGTTAGCAAAACTTTCTTGTTCATAAACGATTATTTCTTACCTTTGCCATCCTTTAATTTTGGCCAAATACATTTTGACGTCACAAATCTTAATTAAATAGTTGATTTTCATTGGTTTTTGCTTTTTATGAAGCGCAAGCCTTTGACTGATTTTGTGTCATTGATTATAAAAAAAAGGGTTAATCGCATATGTCTTCAACAAAAATTAACTCCAGGGTTGATTTCGGAAAGATCAAACACCTGGCCGATGCTCCCGACCTTCTGGATATTCAGATTGCATCATTCAGAGAGTTTTTCCAGTTAGAAACGACTCCCGATAAACGTAATATCGAGGGTTTGTTCCGTGTGTTTAAGGATAATTTTCCTATTACTGATACCAGGAACATATTTGTATTGGAGTTTCTCGATTATTTTATTGATCCACCCCGTTATACAATTGAAGAGTGTATGGAACGGGGGTTGACTTATGCCGTACCGTTAAAAGCAAAATTGCGCCTGAGCTGTAATGATGAGGAACACGTGGATTTCCAGACAATCGT
>JAFDYH010000101.1:3678-4589 GCA_018267535.1 Bacteroidota bacterium | reverse complement strand
GGTGTATTCTTTGGCCAGTCTATTCATCCCAATGGAACAAAGATTTACTCAGCAAGGGTAATTCCTTTCAAAGGTGCGTGGATGGAATTTGCTACAGACATCAACAATGTGATGTATGCTTATATCGATCGTAAGAAAAAATTCCCTGTAACAACCTTGCTTCGTTCTATCGGATACGAAACAGATAAGGATATCCTTGAACTGTTTGGTATGGCTGATGAAGTAGCTGCGGATAAAAAACATTTACAGAAATATGTAGGTCGCCGCCTGGCTGCCCGTGTATTGAGAAGCTGGGTAGAAGACTTCGTGGATGAGGATACCGGTGAAGTGGTTTCTATCGAACGTAATGAAATCGTTCTCGAACGTGATTCTGTACTTGATGAGGAAGCGATCGAAACAATTTCTGAGATGGACGTGAAAAGCGTATTCGTTCAGAAGGAAGATGTCGGGGGTGATTATGCTATCATCTATAACACGTTAAATAAAGATACGTCTAACAGTGAGTTGGAAGCGGTTCAGCATATCTATCGCCAGTTACGTGGTGCTGATGCCCCGGATAATGAAACAGCGAGAGGGATCATTGATAAATTGTTCTTCAGCGATAAGCGTTATGATTTGGGCGAAGTAGGCCGTTATAAAATTAACCGTAAACTGAACCTGGATTCCCCGCTTGACCAGAAGACATTAACGAAGGAAGATATCATTGAGATTATTAAATACCTTGTTCGCCTTACTAATGGTAAAGCGGAAATTGATGATATCGATCACCTGAGCAACCGTCGTGTACGTACAGTAGGCGAGCAGTTGTATGCGCAGTTTGGTGTCGGTCTTGCACGTATGGCAAGAACGATTCGTGAAAGAATGAATGTTCGGGATAATGAAGTATTTACCCCGGTTGATTTGATCAATGC
>JAFDYH010000101.1:0-3619 GCA_018267535.1 Bacteroidota bacterium | reverse complement strand
GCGCTCGGGCCAGGTGGTTTGAGCCGTGAAAGAGCCGGATTCGAAGTTCGTGACGTACACTATTCCCATTATGGCCGTCTTTGTACTATTGAAACTCCTGAAGGTCCGAATATCGGGTTGATATCTACCCTTTGCGTACATGCGAAAATCAATGAAATGGGTTTCATTGAAACACCATACCGCAAAGTGCAGGAAGGTAAAGTAAACATGAAAGAGCTTACTTTCCTGAGTGCAGAAGAAGAAGATACAGCGAAAATCGCCCAGGCCAATTCGCCATTGGATGAGAAAGGAAATTTTGTAGAAGAAAAGATCGTAAGCCGTGAAACCGGTGACTTCCCAATCCTTGATAAAAAAGAGGTGGAGTTCATGGACGTAGCGCCAAACCAGATCGTAGGTTTGAGTGCTTCATTAATTCCTTTCCTTGAGCATGACGATGCTAACCGTGCCTTGATGGGATCAAACATGCAACGTCAGGCCGTTCCGCTGATCCGCCCTGATGTGCCTGTTGTAGGTACCGGTTTAGAGGGAAAAGCAGCAAGAGATGCGAGAATCCAGATTCATTCGGAAGGAAATGGTGTGGTAGAATTTGTAGACGCAAATGAAATTCATGTTCGTTATAACAGGAATGAAGCGCAGAAGCTGGTAAGCTTCGAAGATGATTTAAGGATTTATAAACTTACTAAGTTTATAAAAACAAACCAGGAAACTTCTATTAACCTGAAACCTGCAGTGAAGAAAGGCCAGCATGTGAAAGAAGGCGATTTCCTTACTGAAGGATATGCTACCCAGAATGGTGAGTTGGCATTGGGTAAGAACCTGAAAGTAGCCTTCATGCCCTGGAAAGGTTACAACTTCGAAGATGCGATTGTAATCAGTGAAAGAGTAGTTAAAGAAGATTTGTTTACTTCTGTACATATTTCAGAATATGAACTGGAAGTTCGTGATACAAAATTGGGTGAAGAAGAGTTAACACCAGATATTCCCAATGTATCAGAAGAAGCTACAAAAGACCTGGATGAAAATGGTATCATCCGTATTGGTGCACAGATCAAGGAAGGCGATATTTTAATTGGTAAGATCACGCCGAAGGGAGAAAGCGATCCAACACCGGAAGAAAAACTGCTTCGTGCCATCTTTGGTGATAAAGCCGGAGATGCAAAAGACGCTTCATTGAAGGCACCAAACGGAGTAGAAGGTATTGTAATCGATAAAAAACTTTTCCAGAGAGCGAAGAAAGATAAGAATGCGAAGGTGAGAGAGAAGGCGGCAATCGAAAAGCTGGAAAAAATACATGAAAAGAACGAAGCTGACCTCAGTGAAGTATTGCTCGATAAGCTGAATACTTTATTGAAGGATCATACTTCAACAGGCGTTAGCAACAACTTTGGTGAAGTGCAGATTGGTAAGGGAGCAAAGTTCACGACGAAGAACCTTGCAGGGTTGGATTATGCAAACATCAATCCGTTGGGTTGGACTGGTGACAAGAAAGTAGATGACCAGGTTAATATTTTATTGCACAATTATAACATCAAGTTCAACGAAGAGCTTGGCCGTTATAAGAGAGATAAATTCAACATCTCCATCGGTGATGAATTACCTGCTGGGGTGTTAAAACTTGCTAAAGTATATATCGCTGTTAAGCGTAAACTGAAAGTGGGAGATAAGATGGCGGGCCGTCATGGTAATAAAGGTATTGTTGCAAAGATTGTACGCCAGGAAGATATGCCTTTCCTTGAAGATGGAACACCGGTTGATATTGTGTTAAATCCTTTGGGTGTACCCAGCCGTATGAACCTCGGACAGATTTATGAAACTGTTTTGGGGTGGGCTGGAGAAAAACTGGGATTGAAATTCGCAACGCCAATTTTTGATGGAGCTACAACTGAAGAGATAGAAAAATACTGTGCTGAAGCGGGTATACCTAAGTTCGGCCATACTTACCTGTATGATGGTGAAACCGGTGAACGTTTCCATCAGAAAGCAACTGTTGGTATTATTTATGTCATCAAACTTCACCACATGGTGGACGACAAGATGCATGCCCGTTCAATCGGACCATACAGCTTGATTACGCAACAGCCATTGGGTGGTAAAGCCCAATTCGGAGGTCAGCGTTTTGGCGAAATGGAAGTGTGGGCATTGGAGGCATATGGTGCATCGAACATTCTGCAGGAACTATTGACATTGAAATCAGATGATATTATCGGCCGTGCAAAGACTTATGAGTCGATTGTAAAAGGTGATAATATCCCCAGAGCGGGTATACCTGAATCGTTCAATGTATTGGTGCATGAGTTGAGAGGATTGGGATTGGATCTGAAATTTGAGTAAAAGCGATAGGCTTTAAGCGATAAGCTGTAAGCCAGGTTCTTTTTAAAAAAAATTGTTTTAAACTAAAGTCTTGAGCGTAAAGTTTAAGGCTTGAAGCAAAAAGCTTAATATGGCTATCAAAAAAGAAAATCGTCCAAGATCTGCGTTTTCAAAAATTACTATCGGGTTGGCTTCGCCGGATACTATCCTTGAAAGAAGTTATGGTGAGGTTTTAAAACCCGAAACGATCAATTATCGTACATACAAGCCGGAACGTGATGGTTTGTTCTGTGAACGTATTTTCGGTCCGGTAAAAGATTATGAATGTGCCTGTGGAAAGTATAAGCGTATCCGTTACAAAGGCATTGTGTGCGACCGTTGCGGTGTGGAAGTAACAGAAAAGAAAGTACGCCGTGAAAGAATGGGGCATATCAAATTAGTTGTACCGGTTGTTCATATCTGGTATTTTAAATCATTACCGAATAAAATCGGTTACCTGTTGGGCGTAAGCTCTAAGAAATTAGAGACAATTGTTTACTACGAAAGATTTGTAGTAATACAGCCAGGTATCCGTGTTGATAAGGGTCAGAATTATGGAGACCTTTTAACAGAAGAAGAGTATTTGGATATACTGGATACTTTACCAAAAGATAATCAGTATTTGCCTGACGATGATCCTAATAAGTTTATCGCGAAGATGGGTGCTGAAGCGGTACACGATATGCTGGCCAGGATTGACCTCGACCAGTTATCATTCGATCTTCGTAATGCAGCAGCTACTGAAACTTCGCAGCAACGTAAAGCAGATGCCTTAAAGCGTTTGAGCGTTGTAGAAGCTTTCCGTGATGCGAATACAAGAATCACTAACCGCCCTGAATGGATGGTAATGCAATACATTCCTGTTATTCCACCGGAACTGCGTCCGTTAGTTCCCCTGGATGGTGGTCGTTTTGCATCTTCGGATTTAAATGACTTATACCGCCGTGTGATCATCCGTAATAATCGTTTGAAGAGATTATTGGAAATTAAAGCTCCTGAAGTAATCCTTCGTAACGAAAAACGTATGTTACAGGAAGCGGTAGACTCTTTGTTTGATAATAGCCGTAAATCAAATGCCGTAAAAGCAGAAGGCGGACGTGCATTGAAATCATTGAGTGATGTATTGAAAGGTAAACAAGGTCGTTTCCGTCAAAATCTGTTGGGTAAACGTGTTGACTATTCTGGTCGTTCTGTTATCGTGGTTGGTCCAGAACTGAAATTGCACGAGTGTGGATTACCGAAAGACATGGCTGCTGAATTGTTCAAGCCA
>JAFDYH010000100.1 GCA_018267535.1 Bacteroidota bacterium | reverse complement strand
AAGTTTGGCCGGGAAAGTTGGTATAGGTCTTCGGGATAGGGATAAAACATACCTCTCAGCTGTACGATTACAGGCTTTGAAGTGTTATATTTCTTTTTATAAAATTCAATGGCTTCTGTTTTAATAGCATTAGAGCGATAGTCTGGCTTCCTTGACATTACACCTGCTGTTCCTTCCTCAGAAAGGTCGCCATTGATAGTGACGATAAATGGTACAATGTAATAGTAATACATAGGTTTTGAGTAAATAAATGGCTTATTTTAAAGTTAATCCGAATCTTTCATTTTTAATAACCCGTCAAGGGCTATTTGGCTTTCAAAGGGCCTTCTGATAAAAAAGTGTAATAATTTTAAATGCTTCTTACATTTGATAATCTAAACTGATTCATCATGCCTTCATTTGATATTGTCAGCAAAGTAGATGCACAGGCTCTCGATAATGCCATTAACGTTGTTACCAAAGAAATAACCAACCGGTTTGATTTCAAAGGCTCACATGTTGTTATCGACCTGGACAAAAAAGAGTTTAAAATCAAAATAGAAACCGAAGATGATATGAAGATGCGACAGTTGCTGGATGTGTTGATCAGCCGGGCGCATAAACAGGGCATAGCTCCTGAAGCATTTGACTTTTCGAAGGAGGCCTACCAAAGTGGTAAGCTGACAAGAAAAGAAGTGTCTGTAAGAAACGGCTTAAGGCAGGAAGATGCCAAAAAGCTTGTAAAGCACATTAAAGACTCCGGCTTAAAAGTGCAGGCCGCTATTATGGATGATATAGTGCGGGTAACAGGTAAAAAAATAGACGACCTGCAGGAAGTAATTAAAGCTTCTAAAGGATGGAACTTAGGCATTCCTTTGCAGTATGAAAATATGAGGAACTAATATTGTAACGGCAATCAAAACAACCTGCAGCAATGCTTTCTTCCCGGGATAAATAATGCCCCGGGATTTTTTGTTTCTGTGCATAACTATGTGCTGAACCGGTGCATAAGAGAACAGTATAAAATTTGGAAGTAGATAGTTATGGATATTATCTTTAATATACAATCGTTGCAGGAATCTGGAAACAGAAAAATGCAACAGGATAAACAGTCCGGTAAAACGGCAATGTAAATCCAGGAAAGCATCGGGTTACTAAGTATAAATGCGCAAGCAGGTATACAAAGAAAAACTTGGTGCTTTTCTCTTTTTGTACCTTTTCAGCCCGGCTGGTTTAAATTATATTTGGAAGCATAATTATCCTGTTTTACCTTTGCAAATCTTTTAAAATCAGTTTATAAGGGAAATTCCGGCAGATAAATGTTTGGGATTTTGTAAATCAAAGAGTTATGAAAAAAGGGATTCACCCGGAAAGTTACCGGTTAGTTGTTTTCAAAGATATGAGTAATGGCTATTCTTTCCTGAGCCGCTCTACTGCAGGCTCAAAAGAGACTGTAAAATGGGAAGATGGAAAAGAATATCCTTTGGTTAAATTGGAAATTTCAAATACCTCTCATCCTTTCTTTACCGGTAAAAATGTACTGGTTGATACAGCAGGCCGTATCGACAAGTTCCGTAAGAAATATGAGAAGAAAAAATAATTACTTAGCTTAGAGTTAGAATAATTTTTTGTTTTTCATGGCTATACTTTAGACCTCCTGATTCTTCGGGAGGTTTTTATTTCGGTTAGTTTATATATTCTATTATTTTTTCAAATAGCTTCTTTTTATTTCTTCCATTCGCTATAGAATTATTATTAAGCGTGGCTAATAATTGTTATCGGCGCTCTTTATATCAACTTTTATAATCAGGCGAAACAACGAAGAGACAACAAAGATTTCACCCATAGGCATACGAATAACTGTGAACGATAATTACCCTGCTTTTAAAGTGCAGGGAGAATTATTTTTTCATCGTGTTTCAGATATCTTTCCCTTACTGTTATATCTTCTGTGCATTACTGGCAATGTACATCGCAAAAGCAGCAATGGCAGAATCTTTAAGCAGGTTCATAAATGACATTCGTTGTTCATTGATATCGCCCGAATGCAGGTAATTGGGTAAATGAATCAGCAGGACAAAACAGATCAGCAGGAGGGCCAGCATGTATCCTGCTATTTTTACCCATTTATGTAAGATGAATGCTATTCCCGCAAGTATAAACGCTACACCAACAACATATACCCAAAATATACCTCCCGGCAAAAAGTTGGGAACAAAATTCATCATAATCCGAGGTTGCATAAAGTGATAGATTCCGAATACAATCAGGACGATTGCGAGTATTATTACTGCAATGCGTGAAAGAGTTTGTTCATTCATAACGCAAGCATTTGGTGTACTACTAAGTTAGCATCATTTCTGCAGTAATGTACAAATGAAGTTTGCACGGGGGAGAAATAGTCCGCCGGGTTTTTCATCATTTACGGTTTTTTAGAAAATACCAGTATCCTGTCCTGTATTTTGTCATTATTCGCTTCTTTTCTACAGAATAGTTGACTACGTTTACCCGTATAGTTTTTAAAGATGGTTTTTTAAACAGCGATTATATTCATTGCATAACCAAAATCTTTTTATATGTTATCCTGGGTGTTACTTTCTTAAGGATAAAATCGATAACTTAACTGAAAAATCAGCTGCATGAAAAATAGTTTATTCCTTGTATTATTCCTTTGCTTTTCGTCAATAGGGTTTACCCAGAAGTTTCAATCTTTATTTAATGGAAAAAACCTCGATGGATGGACAATCAACGGAACAGAAAAATGGTATGTTGATAAGGGTGAATTGATATGTGAAAGCGGCCCGGATAAACAATATGGGTATCTTTCTACAAAAAAGAATTATAAAAATTTCATTCTCTCTGTTACTTTTAAGCAGGAGGCAAATGGGAATAGTGGTGTCTTTTTTCGATCTTCAATAGAAGGAGTAAAAATAAGTGGGTGGCAGGTGGAAGTAGCGCCTGCTGGTCAGCATACCGGAGGCATTTATGAGTCATATGGCAGGGGATGGCTTATACTGCCTGATTCTGCAAATGAAAAATACCTGAAGATGGGTAAGTGGAATACCCTAAAAATAAAAGTAATAAACGACCATGTAACTACCTGGCTGAACGGGCACCAGATGATAGATCTGCAGGATGAAAAGATCGGGCAGGGAGTTGGATTTATCGCTTTACAGATACATGATGGTGGCGGAATAAAAGTGAGGTGGAAAAACCTGCGGATACAGGAATTGCCAGGATAATGAATGGTGATCAAAATACCACTACATTTTTGCAAACAAATTTTATTCAATAGTTTTCATTTATTAGCCGGATTGTTTTTACTAAACAATCCGGTATCTTTTTCAGTTAATTTTACGGCATTCGTTATTTATTAAAAATCAAAGGATCAGGTATGTTTAAAGATGCTACACCCGGGGAAATAGACATAGTAATGCTGCAGGCTTGGAAAGCCTTTCATGAATACCGTAAACTGTCATTAAAGCAGAGGGCCGATTTTATGCGGGCGATAGCACTTGAAATGGAAGATGCCGGGGAAGCATTGATTCAAACAGCAATGAGCGAAACCAACCTGCCCATGGCAAGGTTGAACGGGGAGCGGGCAAGGACGATTTATCAATTAACCAGCTATGCAACCGCCTGCGAAAATGGCGAATGGTTGGAGGCAAGAATAGACACGGCTAACCCTGGTAAAACACCTCCGAGACCTGATATCCGGAAAATGCTTGTGCCGCTTGGCCCGGTTGTTGTTTTTGGGGCCAGCAATTTTCCATTTGCATACTCTACTGCCGGTGGGGATACGGCATGTGCACTTGCTGCCGGTTGCCCGGTTATTGTAAAAGCCCATCCGGCTCACGCAAAAACAAGCCAGATGGTTGCAGATGCCATTTTACATGCTGCAAAAAAATGTGGTATGCCTGATGGAATATTTGCGCATGTTCATGGAGCCGGCTTCGAGGTTGGTAAAGCATTGGTAACACATTCTTATACAAAAGCGGTAGGCTTTACCGGCTCCTATCTGGGAGGTAAACAATTATTTGATTGGGCCAATCAGCGCAAAGAGCCCATTCCTGTGTTTTCTGAAATGGGAAGCATTAACCCCGTTTTTTTATTACAGGAAAAAATGAGACAATCTGCAGCAGAAACTGCAGTACAATATGCAGGCTCAATTACCTTGGGTGTCGGCCAGTTTTGTACAAACCCTGGTTTAATTATTGGAATAGAAGGGCAGGATCTCAATACATTTATTTCTACTTTGGGGCAAGAGATAAAAAAGATGGCACCAGGCACAATGCTTCATCCAGGCATTGCAAAGGCATTTTCTGAAAAAAGAAAATCTGCATTGGCACAGGGTGAGGTAGAAACAATAGCCATATCGGAAACGGCAGCGACAGAAAACCAGGGAATACCTACAATTGCTTCTGCTACCGGGAAGGCATTTTTAAATAACCCGGTATTACACCAGGAGGTGTTTGGGCCTTACTCATTAGTGATCCGTTGTAGTGATAGGCATGAAATGTTAGAAGTGGCCCGGCGCCTGGAAGGACAATTAACAGCTACCTTAATGGCTACCGAAGATGATATTCTTTCCAGTAATGAATTGGTAGAAGCAGTAAAAGATATCTGTGGCCGCTTTATTCTCAACGGTGTCCCCACGGGCGTGGAAGTGTGCTTAAGTATGCATCATGGTGGGCCTTTTCCAGCAACTACCGACTCGAGGTTTACATCAGTCGGTGCTGATGGCATCAAACGTTTTGCAAGGCCTGTCTCATTTCAGAATTGGAGCAATCGTTTATTGCCAGATGAATTAAAAAATGAAAACCCGTTAAAGATTTGGCGAACTGTAGATAATCATCTTACTAAGGAAGCAATAGCATAGAAAAGTTTCTTTTGTGAAAAGGTTATGCAGCCTGGTTTAATGCAATTTGCTGGTGGCGGTCTTCACGATAATGGTTATAAACAAACCATCCTGTAATTATGGTTGCGATAGTAAAATAAGCGATCAGCAAATAGCTGATCACATTTGAATATTGCGATGATCCAAACCAGTCACCCTGGTTGTAAATAATGAAAATGCCAAAGATGTTTTTTATCAGCTCCCAAATAATTGCATATGGGCTGCGGTCCATTAAATCAGAATAGGCGTACACTCCAATAAACACAAAAGCGGCGTATTCGTAGATATAGTACTTATTAAGGGAATTGATAGAAGCAATATTTCCGAAAAGATAACTGATGAACAAAAGCATCATCAGAATTTGTAGCCAGCTCCATATTCTCAATGCAGGAGAAGTTTTTGGATTATATTTTTCAAAATGATAAACATCATCGATTTTATAAACGGGGTATTTTGCCGCAACATCTCCGGGCCGCCAACCGGTTGGCATAAACCAAATACGTAGTTTGTCTTTCCAGCTGGCAGTCCGCCATGCATCTTTTATTAATAGCCACATATGCTGGAAATTAATTTTAATAGGATTCCATGTTTGCACCGGCCTTGTTATACCATAAGCAGGCGGCACTTCTTTTAATTCTTCCTGGTAGGTACCAAATAATTTATCCCAAAAAATAAAAATCTGTCCATAGTTTTTATCAATATAAACCGGGTTAATGGCGTGGTGTACCCGATGATGAGAAGGAGTGACAATGATTTTTTCAAGGAACCCCATTTTATTGATATGCTGTGTATGATACCAGAACTGCGCAAATAAATGTAAAGGTGCAACAACGGCAATGACCTGGCCGGGTACACCCAGTAATGCTGCCGGTAAAAGAAAGATGGCAAATGTTTTTATAATTGTTGAAATGCTCTGCCGTAAGGCACAGGCAAGATTAAATTCTTCGCTGCTGTGATGAACGATATGTCCATTCCAGAAAAAGTTAGTAACATGTTGAAGACGATGCACCCAATAACCCGCAAAGTCCAACGAGAGGAAAGCGATGATATAAACGGCGATTGAAGACGGGATATGAATAATAGCAAGATGCCTGACAAGAAAAGGATAAGAGAGAATAACAAATGAGAGACCCACCACATCTTTCGTTACATTGGTAATACCGGAACTAAGGCTTGAAATCATATCCATATTGCGCACTGTATCTTTCCCTTTATACCAGCCATACCATTTTTCAAATAAAACCAAAAAAAGAAAGATAGGCATTGCAATGAGTAGTATCTTCCCGTAAGTTTCCATATATAAATGTCGTGAAAACAAATTTAGTAAAATTGCCGGAGTGTTTCCCGGTTCTAAAGGGTTAAGGACAAAAGGACATAAAACATGAAGAAAAGCGTTTGCCTGCTAATTGCCAGCTTATTTCTGGGTATTGTTTATAGCCAGGCCCCATTACAGAAGTTTGAATTTGTAAATTTCTCTAAAGTCAATATCACGGATAATTTCTGGAAACCCAAAATTGATAAGGTCGCAACCAGAACGCTGCCAGCTTGTATTAACCAAACAGAAATTGTAACGCCCCGCATCCGCAACTTTGAAAAATGTGCCCGTAAAAAAGGAGAGAAGCATGAAGGCATTTACTTTGATGACAGTGATGTTTACAAGGCGCTGGAAGCGATGGCATATTCTTTGAAAACACACCCGGATTCTTTACTGGAGAAAAAAGCGGATGAATGGATCGATAAAATTGCCGCAGCTCAGCAGCCTGATGGATATTTAAATACATACTACACTTTAGGTGATATCAGTAAGCGCTGGACAGATATTGAAAAGCACGAAGATTATTGTGCAGGCCATTTGATTGAAGCGGCAGTAGCTTATTATAATACTACCGGAAAAAGAAAACTTCTGGATGTCGCGATCCGTTTTGCAGATCATATTGATTCAACGATGCGGCTGGCTAATAAAAAATGGTTCAGCGGCCATGAAGAAATTGAACTGGCACTTGTGAAATTATATAAGGTCACTAACAATGATCGCTACCTGAAATTAGCGGATTGGTATCTCGCTCAAAGGGGAAATCAATATTATACCTATGGTACAAACTGGATAAAACCAGAATACTGGCAGGATTTGCTGGCTGTAAAAAAGCAAACAGAGATCAGCGGCCATGCAGTTCGGGCTATGTACCTGTACACAGGTGCTGCTGATGTTGCCGCAGTTACAGGGGATAAAGATTACATGAGTGTGATGAAAAAAGTCTGGGAAGATGTGGTATACAGAAATATGTATATCACAGGAGGAATCGGTACAGGAGGTACAGCGGAAGCTTTTTCTGTTGATTATGATTTGCCGAATGAAAATGCCTATTGCGAAACCTGTGCATCCGTGGGAATGGTATTCTGGAACCAGCGCATGTGCGAACTGACGGGTGAAAGCAAGTATGTTGATGTATTGGAAAGAAGTTTGTATAATGGTTCTTTGGCAGGTTTAAGTATCAGTGGTGATCATTTCTTTTATGATAACCCACTTGCCTCTAACGGCCAGCATAAACGCAGGGAGTGGTTTGGCACAGCCTGCTGCCCTTCCAATATTGCCCGCCTGGTCTCCTCGGTAGGCAATTATATTTATGGTAAAAGTGATAATGGGATATGGATAAATCTCTTTGTGGGCAGCCATTCAGATTTTCAAATAGGTAAAATAAATGTGAAATTGGCCATGCAGACAAATTATCCATGGAGTGGTAATGTGAAACTTAATATGGATTTATCAAAGAGAACGAAGTTCAATCTTTATTTGCGTGTTCCGGGTTGGGCTAGCGGGGAAGCTGCACCAGGCGATTTATATAAATTTTCCCAACCGGAAAATATGCCGGTGACAATTAAAATAAATGGTAAGGATGTACCGTATAAAAAGGAGAACGGTTATCTGGTTATTGAAAGAGAATGGAAGAAGGGAGATGTCATTGACTATAACATGCCGATGCCAGTAAATTTCATAGCGGCCGGAAATCAATTAAAGTATGACAATGACAGGATCGCTATACAGAGAGGGCCCATCCTTTATTGTGTGGAAGGAGCGGATAATAAAGAAGGAGTGTGGAATCTTATAGTCCCTGCTTCAACAAGCTTTACGACTAAACAGGAACAGGTACTAACAGAACCTGTTATTGCATTACAAGGGGAAGCTTTGGCTGCCGAGCCATCAAAGGATGGTAATTCTGTGATTATGCAAAAAAGAATAATTACCGCGATACCTTATTATGCGTGGGACAATCGCGGGGCCAACGAAATGCAGGTATGGCTGCCTGTTAAAATTAATGATGTGAAAATCGGATATCAAACCAAATACAATGACGGAGGAAATGAGTAGTATGAATTTTTATTTGCTGCAACGAGTGCTTGCCAGAACGAAATTATTATTTGCCGTTTGCACTTCTTTTTGTACAGCAACAGCACAGATAAATAGGGCGCCGGCCTATCCTTTAATTACACACGATCCTTATTTCAGCGTATGGAGCTTTAGTGACAAACTAAACGAGTCGACAACCAGGCATTGGACCGGAAAAGAGCAGCCAATAGTCGGATTGATTAAGGTAGATGACCGTCTTTTTTATTTCCTGGGGGAACCGGAAAGCCCTGTAAAGAATATTTTACCAACGGGGGAAGAAAAACCCTATGATTGCAAATATACAGAGGAAGATCCGGGCAAAGGCTGGATGGATGAAGGATATAATGATGCATCCTGGAAAACCGGTAAGGCGCCATTCGGACTGGGCTGGGATAATGATGCGGCTACTGAGTGGAAAACAAAATCCATATGGGTTCGCCGCGAGTTTGAATTGAATGATGTGAATATTGAAAAACTTGTTTTGCAACTCAGACATGACGAAGATGTGGAAGTATACATAAATGGGGAGCAGGCTTACAGCTGCGACAACTCCTGTTTTACGAGTGATTACAGGAATTATCCTGTTGATGACGCAATTAAGTCAAAATTAAAAAGCGGAAAGAATATACTGGCCATGCATTGTATTAATAATAATGGATGGAGCTGGCTGGATGCCGGGCTGGGCAAACAAAAACCGGTAAAGAATGTCAGCAGGGCAGAGCAAAAAAAAGTAATGATCACAGCAACACAAACCCAATATTTATTCCAGGCAGGTGCGGTACAAATTGAGTTGAATTTTTTATCCCCGTTGATTGCGTCCAATCTTGATTTATTATCAAGGCCTGTTTCCTATGTAAATTTCAAAGTAAATACCACTGACAATTCTTCTCATGATGTACAGGTTTATTTTGGAGTTTCTTCGGCACTGTCAGTAAATAAACTTTCGGAAAAAATAACAACTGATCTGTATGAATCAGGAAAACTATCTGTGTTAAAAGCAGGAACAAAAGATCAGCCAGTACTGGAAACAAAGGGAGACGATGTGCGCATTAACTGGGGTTATGTATATGCCGCAGTACCTAAAGATGCATCAGTAACCCAGACGATTAATACATTTGAATCTTCTTTGGAAACATTTATTTCCTCCGGAACTGATAACGATATCAGTATTTATCCTGGTGGTCAGCTCATGCTGAATACCTTCTTTGATTTTGGAAAAATAAATGCGACAGCAAAAGAAAAATATGTAATGGTTGCATATGATGATATATATTCCATCCGCTTTTTCGGCCAGGATTGCAAAGCCTGGTGGAAAAAGAATTATGCATCAATGGATAATTTATTGGCTAAGTCAATGAATGAATATGCAACGATCAAAACGAAATGCGATGCCTTCGATAAACAGCTATATGCCGATGCCTTAAAAGCAGGAGGAAGTGAGTATGCCCAGCTATGTGCACTGGCTTATCGTCAATCTTTAGCGGCGCATAAATTAATTCGCGGACCCAAAGGCGAACTGTTGTTTCCCCAAAAAGAGAATTTTAGCAATGGCTCTATCTGGACGGTGGATGTAACGTATCCTTCTGCACCGCTTAGCCTGGTATACAATCCTGCTTTGCTGAAAGGAATGACTGAACCTTTGTTTTATTATAGTGAAAGTGGTAAATGGACAAAACCTTTTCCCGCACATGATTTAGGAACCTACCCATTGGCGAGTGGTCAAACCTATGGGGAAGATATGCCTGTTGAAGAGGCCGGTAATATGATTATACTGACTGCTGCAATATGTAAGGCAGAAAATAAGGGAGACTTTGCC
Source organism: Bacteroidota bacterium (assembly GCA_018267535.1). Taxonomy (GTDB): domain Bacteria; phylum Bacteroidota; class Bacteroidia; order Chitinophagales; family Chitinophagaceae; genus JAFDYH01. Next base: position 20,328 of record JAFDYH010000100.1, on the reverse strand, counting down.
AGGAAGCATTGGAAAACCCTGGGGCAATGGGTTGAGTTTTTGGTAAAAGATGGTTTTGATCCGGCTAACCAGTTATGTACGGATGATTTTGCAGGCCACCTGGCGAGAAATATAAACCTATCCATGAAGGCGATTGTTGGGATTGCCGCCTACGCAAGAATGGCTGAAATGACCGGAGATCAACAAGCAGCTTCAAAGTACAGGACTATCGCTACAGGCTATGCGAAAAAATGGATGCAAATGGCGGACGACGGTGATCATTATTCATTGACCTTTGATAAAAAGGGAACCTGGAGCCAGAAATACAACCTCGTTTGGGATAAACTTTTACAGCTGAATTTATTTCCGCAATCAGTGTATGACAAAGAGATTAAGTATTATCTGACAAAGCAGAACAAATACGGCTTGCCATTAGACAGCCGAAAAACGTATACAAAGAGCGACTGGATAATCTGGACGGCCACCCTTGCAAAAAACCCTGCCGATTTCCAGGCATTGATAAAACCAGTATATAATTATGTAATGGAAACACCTACCCGGGTTCCTTTATGTGACTGGCACGAAACAACAGACGGTACACAGGTGGGCTTCCAGGCAAGAAGCGTAGTGGGAGGATATTTTATTAAAATGCTGGAAAAGAAATGGAGCAAATAAGCTTGATTGTACCTGCTCTCACCCTCGGTCAACTACTACCTGGATAATACTAAGTAGCGGTAATAAAAAATTAAAATATTCAATTTAAAAACTATGCAAAAAACAGGAATTATTATTTTATTATTTTTCTGTTCAATTATTGCGACGGCGCAATCACCCGATATCTGGTCAAAGGAGAAAGCAAAAGAATGGTATAAGAAACAAGGCTGGCTTGTCGGCGCTGATTTTTTACCAAGCACCGCAATTAATCAATTGGAAATGTGGCAGGCTGAAACCTTTGATACAGCTACTATTAACCGTGAATTAGGATGGGCGCATACTATCGGTATGAATGTGATGCGTGTCTATTTACATGACCTTGCCTGGCAGGCTGACCCGGAGGGATTCAAAAATAGAATGAACACATATCTTACAATTGCTTCAAGAAATAAAATAAAAACATTATTCACCATTTTTGATGATTGCTGGAACCCCGATCCTGTTATTGGTAAACAGCCCGATCCCAAACCGGGTGTGCATAATAGTGGGTGGGTAAGGAGCCCCGGAAAATCGGTGCATAATGATCCAACACAATGGGGATACCTGGAAAAGTATGTGAAAGATGTTTTGACAACATACAAAAATGATGACCGCATATTGATGTGGGATTTATACAACGAACCTGGCAATAGCGATTACAAAGATGGATCAATGCCCCTGCTGAAGAAAGTTTTTGAATGGGCATGGGCAGTTCGTCCATCCCAACCGCTGACTGCAGCTACCTGGGCTGATTACAAAGACCTGAACCGGTTTCAATTGGAAAGTTCTGATGTGATTACGATACATAATTATAACGATGCCACGGATCTTGAAAAGGAACTAAAGGAAAAATTAAAATTGGGCCGACCCATTATTTGCAGTGAATATATGGCAAGGCCGCGTAACAGTCGTTTCCAAACGCATTTGCCACTATTTAAAAAATACAATGTGGGTGCTATTAACTGGGGACTTGTTTCGGGTAAAAGCAATACAATCTATCAGTGGAGTAAGCCAATACCTGACGGCTCGGAGCCGGCGCTTTGGTTTCATGATGTGTTCAGGAAAGACGGCACCCCTTACGATAAAAAGGAAACCGATTTTATAAAAGCAATTACGGCAAAATAGAAGTGAATATTGGTTTACAAGTTACCTCTTTTCTATAGATAGATGAAATACCTTTGCTCTCCGTAAGAAAAATCGTTTGCCATCATCTATTATCTGTAAAAAGGAACTAAGATCACATGAGAGTAACAATTATTGGCGGCGGTGTTATTGGTTTGTGCAGTGCATATTATTTAAGTAAAAGCGGCTACAAAGTAACCGTTATTGAGCGTAACGACATTACTGATGGATGTTCTTTCGGTAATATGGGTTATATATCTCCAAGTCATTTCATTCCGCTGGCGACACCAGGCATTATTGCCCAGGGCCTGAAGTGGATGATGAGTTCTTCAAGCCCGTTTTATATCAAGCCCAGGCTCAATCTTGATTTGATTCAGTGGGGACTTGCATTTAAAAGCAATGCAAATGCCAAAAAAGTGGAGCAAAGCGCTCCGCACCTGAATAATCTTTTACAATTAAGCCGGGAATTAATGGCTGATTTGAAAAAAGATTTACCGGCATTTAATATGGTAGAGAAGGGGTGTTGGATGTTGTATAAAACTGAAAAGACCGGCGAACACGAAAAGCACCTGGCAGAACAGGCTCACCAGTTTGGATTAAAAACGATTAGCTGTACAGCAGCCGAAGTACAGTCTTATGAGAAAGAAGTGGAAGTAAATGTAGCTGGTGGTATTTTATATGTAGATGACTGTCATGTTGACCCACGCGGCTATATGGAAGCGTTATATGGGTATTTAAAAAATAAGGGTGTTGAATTTTGGTTAAATACAGGGGTAAAGGGGTTTGAAAGATCAGGAAATAAAATAAATGCCGTTATCACTTCGAATGGGAAAATGGATACGGAAGAAATAGTTATTGCAAACGGATCCTGGTTACAGGAAATTTCAAAACTGCTGAATGTGAAAATACTGATGCAGCCGGGCAAAGGATATAGTATTATGTATAATGACTTGCAAAGAAATTTATCATATCCTTCCATATTGGTAGACGACCGCACTGCGACCGCACCGATTAATCGCTGGTTACGGATCGGCGGCACTATGGAGTTAAGTGGTCATAGCGATACTATTTTGCCGAAAAGGGTTATGGCGATTTATAATGCGTTTAATAAATACTATCCGTCCATGAACCTGAAGGCGCCTGATACATCCAGGGCCTGGTTTGGTTACAGGCCAGTATCGCCGGATGGGATGCCTTATATTGGCCGCCATACTAAATATTCTAATCTTACTTATGCCGGAGGGCATGCCATGCTTGGTGTATCGGCAGCGAGTGGTACCGGCCTATTGATTAATGAAATTATTTCCAATAAAAAAACTTCTATTGCTATTTCCGCTTTTGATCCTGTGCGTTTTTCCTGAACAGGTAACTGTGTTTATCAGCCTTTAACAACAAGAGTGTAATGAGCAGAAATGAAATAAAAAACGTAAACGTCATATACCGGTTACCAGGAACATAAGAGTAATCACTGCTATAGTCTAAATCGGGTACCTCCATTTCACCCACCAAATAAAAAATTAAGATAAGTGCTGCGGATAAAAGCAGTGCAATAATAAAAATCAACAATGGTTTTTGCTGTACGAGTTGGTTCTTTTTTGTTTTTTCAATACAATGTATAGTAAATGCTGCCCCGGCAAAGCAACCGGCTACCAGCCAAACCGTGTAATAGAGAGCCATACTTCCATAGCCTGCATGACCACTTAATGTATGACTATCAGGCTCGGGTAGAATACTTACCAGCAATACGCCTGCAATATCTGTAGCCACTATCCATACAAAATAAAATAAGATAATGTGGCCAACTGATTTTAATAAACTCATAAAAAATATTTGGGTATCATTTTTTTCTCTTAATCAACATAACCGGTTTTTGCTTCTTTCTTTCGGGTTTAATTGTTTCCTGACTATCATTAATCCATTATTAATTGTCCACCCCGATGTATTTTTTTTCAATAGCATCAGCAAGAGTAGCTACTTCATGCACCACAGCCAGGAAAAGTTCTTTGTGTTGCATGGCCAGTTCTGCCGGAAAAATACATTGTACATACACACCTTCTATCTGTACACCCTCTCTTGTTATAGATTTAAGGCATATACAACTCATGGTGGCATACTCCGCTTCACGAAGTAATTGCATTGCATTTAATTTATCGCTGAAGTCGGCAACATGACTGTATATATACAAAAGATCTTTTTCTTTTTCAGTTATCTCACTAAGATATACATATTGAAAACGGGTAGTACCATCGTTATAAGTCATGCCATAATCCCACGAATATGTATTTTCATTTAGAGGCTTTATGGTGTAGCCTTTGGCAAAATATTCTGTCAGTAATGTTGGAACGTACTTCATTGTAATTGTTTTTTGATGACTTTATTTTGATTTAAAAAGAATTAATGAGTATTAAACCCGATGGTTTGCCGTTTAGGGCTTTCTTTAATTTGTAATTGTTCCACATCTGCCAGTAAAACCTGCTTCAGCATTTCCGGTGTTCGCTTTTCAGAGGGTAAAGCAGCCATACGCAGGTTTTGCCGGGTTACAATGGTCTCAACAGTTTGCCTTACAAAACGGGCATTGCCAAAATATTTATCCCGGTTTTCATACGCCTGGTTCAGATACCCGGACAAATAGTGCAAAGCTTCGGCTTGTAATGTAAGCTCCTGCAAGGCCAGCAGCTTTTGCGCTATCAGCAATAATTCTTCACTTGTATAATCGGGTAAATTGTAGGCAGCGTCAAACCGGGATTGTAAACCGGGATTGGAACGGACAAACTCATTCATGTTATCGGTATAACCAGCAGCAATAACCGAAAATTTGCCGCGGTGGTCTTCCATCATTTTTAATAGGGTTTCTATGGCTTCGCTTCCAAAATCATTATCGCCACTGCCGGTAAGTGAATACGCTTCATCAATAAAAAGGATGCCGCCCATTGCATTATTAATGGCTGCAGCGGTTTTTAATGCAGTTTGCCCCACATAGCCAGCCACTAAATTCTGGCGGTCCACTTCCACAACGTGGCCGCGTTCCAGCAGGCCCAATGCTTTATATATTTTTCCCAGCAGTCTTGCCAGCGTGGTTTTTCCCGTGCCGGGATTGCCCGTGAGCAGGGCATGTAATGAAAAATTATTGAGTGCCTCTTTACCTGTTTCGGAATAAAAACGAACCAGGTTTATTTTATCTTTTATTTCCTGTTTTATGGATGGCAAACCCACCATCCTGTCTAATTCCTGCAATGCTTCGTTCAGTTCTTTTTCATTTACCGTTAAATGAAGTTTTTTGCTATCATCTTCGGCAAATACTTTCCGCAGGTCTTCTATTTCTATTCTGCTTAAATCTTCTGCAGAAAGAGTATTTAAATTGTCCAGTTTCATCAGGCGGATGCCCATGTGTTTTTTAGCTTCGTCAATAATGGAAAAGGCCAAACGGCCATTGCCAAAATATTTTTCCCTGCTGCGATAGAGATCGGTAAATTTTTTTTCAAGTTCAATCTTTGCATCAGTACTAAGCGTTGCTTCTTCTATTTTCAATGCCCTGTCAGCAATTTGCATCAGTTCATCAGGCATATAATCTTCAAAATTAAAATACCGACCAAATCTTGATTTCAATCCGGGGTTGGAATTAAGAAACAATTCCACTTCAGCGGGATAGCCTGCGCCAATGATGGCAATATCGCCTGCGCCGCTGCTCATTTCTACTAATAACATTTCAATAGCCTCTGTACCAAAATCGTTCTTACTGCTTTCTCTTGCCAGCGAATACACTTCATCAATAAACAAAATGCCGCCTCTTGCTTTTTCAATCATGGCTTTTGTCTTTGGTGCTGTTTGCCCGATATACTCGCCGATGAGGTCGGCTCTTGTGGCTTCCACTACATGCCCTTTACTAAGCACACCCATAGCTTTGTAAATTTTTCCCAGCAGTCGTACAACAGTGGTTTTTCCTGTGCCCGGGTTGCCGGTAAAAATGCTGTGCAGGTTGCTCCCGCTGTCGTCAGCAAAACCCTTTTCCATTCGCAGTTTGTTAAACCGCAGGTATTCTATGTTTTCACGAATGGCTTTTTTTACACCTGCCATACCTGTCAATTCATCTAATTGCGCAAGGGCAGTTTCTACAGATGCTTCCTGTTTTTCAGCGTTTGTTTTAGTGGCTATATTCAGCGTCGCTTTATTAAGAGGTGGTAATGCTCCTGCTATTTCTTCATCACCTACGGAAAACTGCCCCGCTGCAATCGTTACATTCATAAAGCTTACATAGAAAAGATAAGTTCCGTTTACCCAAAAACTGTTTTTCGCACCGCCATAGTGAAACCGGGTATAAACTGTGGAAGGCTGTGAATCGGCCTGGTAGGCTGTATCAAAGCAATGTAATGCATATACAAGACCGGAGGCTGCGTCAATAATAGTTACAATAAACTCAAGGTTTTTACTGTCTTTAAATTTTCTTTTAAGAAAAAGTTCTATACCTACATATTCAGTTTCGGAGCGGTTAAACTGTGTAAGGTAGCGGTAGCCCTGTGTGTTTTCACTTTTGTTGATGTAGCCGGGAAAAAGTTTTGTTTCCAGTACATCAAAGTAAGGATTGTTATCCTGGGTTACCATCCCCATTTTGTCAATGATGATGGTTTTGGAAAGCTGCATATTGCCATTTACAGATAAATCCCATAAATACTGGTCGGCCTTCCAGTAGCCGCCTGTTTCGCTACCGAAGGAGTTAGTGGTTGTTTTTAAAATGTCGGCATACGTAAAGTTTACTGTTTGTTCTTCTGCATACATTTCTTTTCCTGTGGTCAATGCTTTGCAGCGAAGCCTGAATGTAACGCTGCTGCTTTGCTTTTTATAAAGCAGGTTTACCAGTTCAATATCCCAGTAAATAAATTTCAGTTCTTCTTCTTCAAACCGTGTACGGTATTTATTTACCGACGCTTTATGATTTTGAAAAGCAGGGTTGGCAAAAAACTGGATGTCTTTTACGATGCAGGCAGGCTGTATAGTTGTTGCAGTATTGGTTGGGTCTGTAGACATATTAGCGGGTTAAAAAAAGGGGTACTATTTTTTTATTACAGTTAAAAAAAACACCTGTGAAAAAAAATGAAGTAGCTTTTTCATTTTTTAGGTTTCTTGATGATGAATAAGAGTGGGATAATTTTTAATTTGTTTGTTGAAAGCAGCAGCCGGTTTTAGGCTGTCAGGTTCATTTGCATTGTTGGGAATTGTTTGCTTTTTACGTGGCGGTTGCTTTTTTTTATAAGCAGGATCGGTTATATTTTTATTGGCGTACCTGTCGTGTGCATCTCTCACTTCTGTTCTCCGTCGTGTAGTTTGCGCATGAACCATTAATGCCGATAGTATAATTAGTACGAACAGTATTATTTTTTTCATGGTTTATATTTTTAGTTTCCCTGCAATATTTAATGGGAAGCCCGTTGACATTTTAGGAATGAAGTTCATATTGTTGCTGTTTTTTAAACTTATTTTACAAAAACAGAATTGGCTATGGCACTCCCGGAGCCATCACTAAGGGATTGCGCTGTACCATTTTTCCACAGCTTTGCTACAGCATGGCCAGAATTGTTGTATTCAAAGCCTGCTACATATACATCGCTTCCCGATAAATATATATAGTTGGCAAAGGCATCTGTTAAGCCATTGGTAAGAGATTGCGCTGTGCCGTTTTTCCACAGCTTTGCCACAGCATAACCAGAATTGTTGTATTCAAAGCCTGCTATATATACATTGCTGCCGGATACATATATAGAGCTGGCTCCGGCATCTGTTAAGCCATTGGTAAGGGGTTGCGCTATACCATTCTTCCATTGTTTTAATGCAGTTTGCCCTGCAGCGTTGGCTTCATTGCCAGCCACATATACATCACTGCCAGCCACGTATACAGAATAAGCTTCGGCAGCCCTTGTGCCGTCGGAAAGAGATTGTGCTATGCCGTTTTTCCATAGCTTGGCTACGGGTATATTCGCATTGTTGTATTCATAACCCGCCACATATACATCGCTTCCCGATACAAATACAGATTTGGCATAGCCATTCCACGAGCCGTCGGAAAGAGATTGCGCTATGCCGTTCTTCCAAAGTTTGGCCACAGCTTTATTCGCATTGTTGTATTCATAGCCTGCCACATATACATCACTGCCGGATACGTAAACGGAGCTGGTAAAGGCAGTCCCTAAGCTATCAGTAAGGGATTGCGCTATACCATTTTTCCATAGTTTGACTACACTATGGTGACCGTCATTTTCATGACCAGCCACATATACATCACTGCCTGATACATATACGGAGTTAGCCGTTGTATTCTTAGAGCCATCGGTAAGGGATTGCGCTATGCCATTCTTCCATAGTTTGGCTACAGCATGGCTACCGTTATTTTCATAACCTGCCACATATACATCCGGGTTTTTTGGTGTCGTGGTGCTGTCATTATTTTTTTTGCAGCTGGCAGCAAGTAGATAAAGTACGGCTAAAAGGAATAAGGAGGGTTTCATTTTTATATCTTTTTATTAGTAGATACCAGGGCTTATTTTACATATACCGAAGAGGCAAAGGCCGACTTAGAGCCATCCGTAAGCGGTTGTGCTATGCCGTTTTTCCATAGCTTGGCTACGGATATAGTAGCAGTATTGCCTTCAACGCCTGCCACATATACATCACTACCGGATACATATACAGAATTGGCTTTGGCAAACTTAGAGCCATCCGTAAGCGGTTGCGCTATGCCATTCTTCCATAGTTTAGCTACATATGTGGTGCCGTTGTTTTCAAAGCCTGCTGCGTATACATCACTGCCGGATACATATACAGATCTGGCTTCGGCAAACTTAGAGCCATCCGTAAGCGGTTGTGCTATGCCATTTTTCCATAGCTTGGCTACGGATATATTAGTAGCATTGAATTCAAAGCCTGCCACATATACATCACTGCCGGATACATATACAGCGTTGGCGGTAGCCTGCTTTGAGCCATCGGTAAGGGATTGCGCTATGCCGTTCTTCCATAGTTTAGCTACATCTCTGGTACCGTTGTCTTCAATGCCTGCCACGTATACATCGCTTCCCGATACAAATACAGATTTGGCAAAGGCATCCCTCGAGCCGTCGGTAAGGGACTGGGCTATGCCATTCTTCCATAGTTTCGCTACCGGATAGCCAGACCCGTTAATTTCATAACCCACTACATATACATCACTACCGGATACATATACAGAATTGGCTTCGGCAAACTTTGAGCCATCCGTAAGCGGTTGCGCTATGCCATTCTTCCATAGTTTAGCTACATATGTGGTGGCGTTGTTTTCATAACCCACTACATATACATCACTACCGGATACATATACAGCATTGGCGATAGTAAACTTTGTGCTATCTGTAAGTGGTTGTGCTATGCCATTCTTCCATAGTTTGGCTACAGCATGGCTACCGTTAGATTCATAACCTGCCACATATACATCCGGGTTTTTTGGTGTCGTGGTGCTGTCATTATTTTTTTTGCAGCTGGCAGCAAGTAGATAAAGCACTGCTAAAAGGAATAAGGAGGGTTTCATTTTCATATCTTTTTATTAGTAGATACACAGGGCTTATTTCACATATACCGAATAGGCAAAGGCATTCTTCGAGCCATCCGTAAGCGGTTGTGCTATGCCGTTTTTCCATAGCTTGGCTACGGCTATAGTAGCAGTATTTTCTTCAACGCCTGCCACATATACATCACTTCCCGATACAAATACAGAAGTCGCATAGCTATTCTTTGTGCCATCTGTAAGGGATTGCGCTATGCCATTCTTCCACAGTTTGGCTACATCATAGCTACCGTTAGATTCATAACCCGCTACATATACATCACTGCCGGATACATATACCGAATAGGCAAAGGCAGGCTTAGAGCCATCCGTAAGGGGTTGCGCTATGCCATTCTTCCATAGTTTAGCTACAAATGTGGTACCGTTGTATTCGTAGCCTGCCACGTATACATCACTACCGGATACATATACAGCGTTGGCGGCAGCCTGCTTTGAGCCATCAGTAAGGGATTGCAGTACTCCATTCTTCCATAGTTTAGCTACTCCTCTGCTAACGTTGTCTTCAATGCCTGCCACGTATACATCACTTCCCGATACAAATACAGAAGTCGCATAGCCATTCTTTGTGCCATCGGTAAGGGATTGCGCTATGCCATTCTTCCATAATTTCGCTACCGGATAACCAGACCCGTTAATTTCATAACCCGCTACATATACATCACTGCCGGATACATATACAGAATTGGCTTCAGCATCCTTTGAGCCATCCGTAAGCGGTTGCGCTATGCCATTCTTCCATAGTGTGGCTACATCTATGGTACCGTTGTTTTCAAAGCCTGCCACGTATATATCACTGCCCGATACAAATACAGAAAAAGCCGCGTAGTCCTTCGATCCACCAGTTAAAGATTGGGCTATGCCATTCTTCCATAGTTTGGCTACAGCATGGCTAGCGTCAGATTCATAACCCGCTACAAATACATCCGGGTTTTTTGGTGTCGTGGTGCTGTCATTATTTTTTTTGCAGCTGGCAGCAAGTAGATAAAGTACGGCTAAAAGGAATAAGGAGGGTTTCATTTTCATATCTTTTTTATTAGTAGATACCAGGGCTTATTTTACAAAAACTGAATAGGCTTCAGCGTACTGAGAGCCATCCGTAAGTGGTTGTGCTATGCCATTCTTCCACAGTTTGGCTACAGTTTTATTCGCATTGTTTTCTTCGTAGCCTGCCACATATACATCACTACCGGATACATATACAGATGCAGCATAAGCCTCCTTCGTGCCATCGGTAAAGGATTGCACTATTATGCCATTCTTCCATAATTTCGCTACCGGATTACCAGACCCGTTAGATTCATTACCCGCTACATATACATCACTGCCGGATACATATACAGAACTGGCTCCGGCATCCTTTGAGCCATCCGTAAGCGGTTGGGCTATGCCATTCTTCCATAGTTTAGCTACAAATGTGGTACCGTTGTATTCGTCGCCTGCCACGTATATATCACTGCCGGATACATATACAGCGTTGGCGGTAGCCTGCTTTGAGCCATCCGTAAGCGGTTGGGCTATGCCATTCTTCCATAGTTTAGCTACATATCTGGTACCGTTGTCTTCAATGCCTGCCACGTATACATCGCTTCCCGATACAAATACAGATTTGGCAAAGGCATCCCTCGAGCCGTCGGTAAGGGACTGGGCTATGCCATTTTTCCATAGTTTGGCTACATATCTGGTACCGTTGTCTTCATTGCCTGCCACATATACATCACTGCCGGATACATATACAGAGTTGGCGGCAGCATACTTTGCGCCAGTGGTGAGGTACTGGGCCTTGCCATTTTTCCATAGCATGGCTTCGGATGTAATGGCGTTGTCTTCAGAACCCGCTATATACACATCATTGCCCGATACATATACAGAAAAAGCCTTATCATACTTCGAGCCATCGGTAAGAGATTGGGCTGCGCCATTCTTCCATAGTTTGACTACAGCATGGCTACCGTTAGATTCATAACCGGCTACATATACATCCGGGTTTTTTGGTGTTGTGGTGCTGTCATTATTTTTTTTGCAGCTGGCAGCAAGTAGATAAAGCACTGCTAAAAGGTATAAGGATGGTTTCATTTTCATATTTTTTTTATTAGTAGATACCAGGACTTATTTCACAAAAACAGAATTGGCTGTTGCATACGTTGAACCGTCGGTAAGTGATTGTGCCACTCCATTCTTCCATAGTTTGGCCACAGTGTTATTCGCATTGTTGTATTCGTAGCCTGCCACATATACATCACTGCCGGATACATATACAGATCTGGCTGAGGCATCATTCGTGCCATCGGTAAAGGATTGCGCTATTATGCCATTCTTCCATAATTTCGCTACATCATAACTACCGTTAGATTCATAACCTGCTACATATACATCACTGCCGGATACATATACAGAATTGGCTCTGGCATCCTTAGAGCCATCCGTAAGTGGTTGTGCTATGCCATTCTTCCATAGTTTAGCTACATCTCTGGTGTCGTTGTATTCGTAGCCAGCCACATACACATCACCGCCGGATACAAATACAGAACTGGCGGCAGCATCCTTAGAGCCATCCGTAAGCGGTTGCGCTATGCCGTTCTTCCATAGTTTAGCTACATCTCTGGTACCGTTGTTTTCAAAGCCTGCTACGTATACATCACTGCCGGATACATATACAGAGTTTGCCTTGGCATCCCTGTAGCTATTAGTAAGGGATTGGGCTGTGCCATTCTTCCATAGTTTGGCTACATCATAGCTACCGTTAGTTTCAGAACCCGCCACATATATATCGCTCCCGGATACATATACAGCGTCGGCGCGGGCATACTGTATGCCAGTGGTGAGGTACTGGGCCTTACCATTTTTCCACAGCATGGCTTCGGATTTAATTTCGCTGAATTCACCACCCGCTACATACACATCACTGCCCGATACATATACAGAAAAAGCCGCGTAGTCCTTCGATCCATCAGTTAAAGATTGGGCTATGCCATTCTTCCATAGTTTGGTTATAGTATGGATACCGTTAGATTCATAACCCGCTACATATACATCCGGGTTTTTTGGTGTTGTGATGCTGTCATTATTTTTTTTGCAGCTGGCAGCAAGTATATAAAGTACGGCTAAGAGGAATAAGGATAGTTTCATTTTCATATTTTTTTTATTAGTAGATATACAGGGCTTATTTTACATATACCGAAAAGGCAGAGGCCGACTTAGAGCCATCCGTAAGCGGTTGTGCTATGCCGTTCTTCCATAGTTTAGCTATATATGTGGTGCCGTTGGATTCAGCACCTGCTACATATACATCACTACCGGATACATATACAGAGTAGGCGGCAGCATCCTTTGAGCCATCCGTAAGCGGTTGTGCTATGCCATTCTTCCATAGTTTGGCCACATCATTGCTACCGTTAGATTCATTACCCGCTACATATACATCACTACCGGATACATATACAGAGTAGGCGGCAGCATCCTTTGAGCCATCCGTAAGCGGTTGCGCTATGCCATTCTTCCATAGTTTGGCTACATCATAGTTACCGTTGTATTCAAAGCCTGCCACGTATACATCACTACCGGATACATATACAGAATTGGCTTCGGCTAATTTAGAGCCATCTGTAAGCGGTTGTGCTATGCCGTTTTTCCATAGCCTGGCTCCATGTATGGTGGCGCTGTATTCAGTGCCTGCTACATATACATCGCTTCCCGATACAAATACAGATTTGGCATAGCCATTCGTTGTGCCGTCGGTAAGGGATTGTGCTATGCCATTCTTCCATAGTTTAGCTACATGTGTGGTGGGGCTGTATTCAGAGCCTGCTACGTATACATCGCTTCCCGATACAAATACGGAACTCGCATAGCCATTCTTTGTGCCGTCGGTAAGGGATTGCACTATGCCATTCTTCCACAGTTTGGCTACAGCTATATTCGCATGGCCTGTATATTCAATGCCTGCTATATATACATCGCTTCCCGATACAAATACAGAAGTGGCCTGGGCATATTTTAAACCATCCGTAAGTGGTTGTGCTATGCCATTCTTCCATAGTTTGGCTACAGTATTGCTACCGTTAGATTCATAACCCGCTACATATACATCCGGGTTTTTTGGTGTCGTGGTGCTGTCATTATTTTTTTTGCAGCTGGCAGCAAGTATATAAAGTACGGCTAAGAGGAATAAGGAGGGTTTCATTTTTCGTATTAGTTAGTACATCATTGCTATGAGCGAGGTGTTTTGTAAATGAAATTCATATTGCTGTTATATATATTATTTCACAAAAACAGAATTGGCCATTCCATACGTTGAACCGTCGGTAAGTGATTGAGGTACTCCGTTTTTCCATATTTTCGCTACTTGATTGGTACCGTTGGATTCACTTCCTGCCACATATACATCATTGCCCGATACATACACAGAGTTGGCAAAGGCATCGTTCGAGCCGTCGGTAAGTGATTGAGGTACTCCGTTTTTCCATATTTTCGCTACTTGAAAGATACCTTTGGATTCAGTTCCCGCCACATATATATCACTTCCTGATAGAAATACAGAGAAGGCTGTTCCATGTTCCATGCTGTCGTTAAGGATTTGTTGAGTTAGAATGTTTTTCCACAGAAAGGCATCACCGTACGCGAAACCGGCTACATATACATCGCTGCCCGCTACATATACAGAATGGGCTACCCCCGTCTCAGAGCCATCGGTTAATGGCTGTGGGGTGCCGTTTATCCATAATTTGGCTACATTTATTACGCCGTTAGATTCCCATCCCGCCACATATATATCATTGCCGGATACATACACAGAGTTGGCAAAGGCATCCTTCGAGCCGTCGGTAAGTGATTGAGGTACTCCGTTTTTCCATATTTTCGCTACTTGATTGGTACCGTTGGATTCACTTCCTGCCACATATACATCACTGCCTGATACATATACAGAGTTGGCAAAGGCATCCTTCGAGCCGTCGGTAAGTGATTGAGGTACTCCGTTCTTCCATACTTTGACCACAGAAGAATTAGAACCCCTGGATTCACTTCCTGCCACATATACATCATTGCCTGATATATACACTGAGCTGGCAAAGGCATATTTTTCTGAGCTGGGTAAAAGTTGCGCTGTGCCATTCTTCCATAGTTTGGCTACACTATGATCGGAACTGATGTCTTCATACCCCGCCACATATACATCCGGGTCCTTTGGTGGTGTTATGGTTGTGCTGTCATTATGCTTTCTACAGGCGGTAGCAAGCAAAAAAAGAGTTGCTAAGAGTAAAAGGGAGGGTTTCATACACATTTTTTTTATCATTTTATTTGTCGGATTATTTTACAAAAACAGAATTGGCAATGGCATATATTGAACCGTCGGAAAGAGATTGTGCTATGCCGTTCTTCCATAGTTTGGCCACAGCTTGATTCGCATTGTTGTCTTCAAAGCCAGCTACATATACATCACTGCCGGATACGTAAACGGAGTTGGCCTGGGCCCTCCTCGTGCCGTCGGTAAGAGATTGAGGCAGGCCATTTTTCCATAGTTTGGCCACAGCTTGATTCGCATTGTTGTATTCAGTGCCTGCCACATATACATCATTGCCGGATACATACACAGACTTGGCAAAGGCATTCTTCGAGCCGTCGGTAAGAGATTGAGGTAGGTCATTTTTCCATAGTTTGGCCACATAGTTATTTCCATTCGATTCATATCCCGCCACATATACATCGCTGCCGGATACGTAAACAGAGTTGGCCTGGGCCCTCCTCGTGCCGTAGGTAAGAGATTGAGGTAGGCCATTCTTCCATAGTTTGGCCACAGCATTATTCGCATTGTTGTATTCATAACCTGCCACATATACATCGCTGCCGGATACGTATACAGAATGGGCAATGGCAAACGTCGAACCTGCGTTAAGAGATTGAGCCATGCCGTTCTTCCAAATTTTAGCCCCGGCAATATTTCCATTGATTTCAGCTACTGCCACATATATATCCGGGTTATTTGGTATAACGCCGTTGTCTGTGTGTTTTTTGCAGCCAATGGCAAGCAAAAAAAGTAGGGCTAAGAGTAAAAGGGAGGGCTTCATCTACACTTTTTTTATCATTTTATTTGTCGGATTATTTCACAAAAACGGAACGGGCAATAGCATCTTTTGAACCGTCTGTAAGTGGTTGCGCTGTGCCGTTCTTCCATAGTTTGGCTACATTATTACTACCATTATATTCATTACCGGCCGCATACACATCACTCCCGGATACATAAACAGAGTTGACGCGGGCTGCATTAGCGCCGTCAGTAAGCGGTTGCGCCAGGCCATTCTTCCATACTTTAGCCACCAGTTTGCCGGTATTGTTGTATTCATTTCCTGCCACATATACATCGTTGCCGGACACATAAACGGAGCTGGCATAGGCATCCATCGAGCCGTCAGTAAGTGGCTGTGGTATGTCGTTCTTCCATAGTTTGGCTACACGGTTACTTCCATTTATTTCAGCTCCTGCCACGTATACATCGCTGCCGGATACATATACAGCATGGGCTTCACTATTATACGTACCATCAGTCAATCTTTGTCCCAAACCATTCTTCCATAGAATCGCCAGAAATGGAGGCCCGGGATCATCATTCCCTGTTACATATACATTGCTTCCCGATACAAAAACAGATCTGGCAATGGATTCGCCCGGGCCAGCAGTAAGGGATTGTGCTATACCGTTTTTCCATAATCTGGCCACGGATTTATTCACATTGTTGTATTCATAACCTGCCACATATACATCGCTGCCGGATACATATACAGACATGGCCTCGGCATTCTTTGTACCATCAGTGAGAGATTGCGCTGTGCCATTCTTCCATAGTTTGGCTACAGCATAATTGGAGGAGTTATTTTCGGACCCTGCTACGTATATATCGCTGCCGGATACATATACAGAGGAGACTGTAGCATTCTTTGAGCCGTCAGTAAGGGATTGTGCCATACCATTTTTCCATAGTTTAGCTACAGTAATATTAGAACTGTTGTATTCAGTTCCTGCCACATATATATCAGGGTTTTTGGGTGGTGGAGTTGGAGTGTTGCTGTCATTATGTTTTTTGCAGCCAATGGCCAGCAAAAAAAAGGAGGCTAAAAGTAAAAGGGAGGTTTTCATTTCTGCTTTGTTTATCTTATTATTATGAATGTGGCATTGCAACGCAATCATCTTAATGACTTTAGTTGCTTAATCAATCCTGAATATGCCATAACACCATTTGTAATTTTATATAGTAATCTTAACTGTCTATGGCTGCTGCCAGTTTATCCACACTCATAGCCCCGTAGTTAAACTCATGATTGGTGCCATCGGCAAGGGTTACAATCACTTTTTTGGACAGCAAACTTTTTTTTACTTCTGTTCGGGCAATATCTGCTTTATTAATAGAGTAGATAACATCCTTATCTTCTTTATCAAACGTAACGTGGTAGGAGGCTGGGTTATAGCCAGCATCATACAAAGTGCGGTAAATAAGCCGCTTGTTGGTGACCGTTAGTTTCCCATTAAACTTTTTCCCGCCAGGGGGTGTATAAAAAATTGTCCAGGTATCAATGGCGGTTTCACCGGGTTGTAGTGTTGCGTTGTTCATGATACTATTTTTTTGTTTTTTAGTTTATCAGGTTAAAGTCAATTTGCGTGACGTTGTTAATAAAATTTTCATTTCATATATAAAGCTTGCCGTATTGCCCGCCACCGAGTTATGTTTTGGCAATGCTTACATCACCAGCATACTATTTGCATTGGCTTTTAAAAAGGGTATAAATACTTTCCGCAAACTGTTGATATTCGGGAAGGCCGAGGTTGTTTTTTTGGACATAACCAATCGTATTGAGACGTTCATTAGCTATTCTCAATTTTTCTTCTCCCCGGGAACTTAATTCCGCTTTTGTTATAGCTTCCGGTTCAGCAGGAGTAAGTGATAGGTCGGCCAGTTTTCCGGAAATTGCCGGCCACCATTCAGGCAGGCTCTGCAGTGTAAATATGGCTGACCTTACTGTTTGGGTGGCTGCAGTAAAATTCTTTTGTATTGTGGCTATATCATTTGTATTAAAATTATACTGGAATTCCCCCATGGCAGCCGGGCAATCGCTGTGATTAGTTAACCTATTTCCCCAGCTGTCTGGGGGCGGGGGGTGGGTTTCTGGTTTGGTGGTGTGGTGGCCGTTATCCGGAAAGTTTTCCTGTTTGATAATTGGATACATGGGCCCGCCAATAATGTGGCCTGCATCAAAACCACGATCGTAGTTCATGCCAATACCTGTGCTGGCTTTGGCGGGGTCGGGTAAAAGGTCGAAATTGAAAGATTGCTTTTTTAAATCTTCAGGAGATAGCATTACAGAATTATGCATGGTTTGCGCATATCTACCTTCACCACGCTTGATTACGTCGAAATTAAAAAGCAGGTAATAGCTTTTGCCCATAGGCGATACGTTGAAAGCATCTTCTATAGCCTGGTTAGGGCCATAAATAAACCCGTTTGACCTAAAATTTGTTTTTGCCCCATCGTGGTTGTTGCCAAAAGGATTGTCGGAAAAATAAAAGCTGGCACCGGGGAATGAATTTCGGGTCTTCATATATTAAATATTTTGAATTCGCTTTATCATTCTTATTATCGTCCACTTTACTATTATCATTTTCGTTTGCAAAGGCCTTACCGTTGTGCCTGATACTTTTGTTTCATAAATTAACAGCAGCGTCCGAATGAATTATACTGTCTTCTATCCGAAGTTATTTGTACTATTACCGGGATGCATTCTCCATTTCACGGATGGGAAAGAAAATTTTCTAACTGGCAGACAGGAACTAATAAATGGCAGCTCTTTTCCAATAGGGCTTAGTGGTGGTCTATATTACCGTGCCGGAACGAGTAAAGTGTTTATAAAGGCTTTTTTAAGCAGTGATAATTTGAAAAAATTATTACTCTTTTTTTTATTTGGTAGCATTTACATTACTACTCACGGTATTTGTTTAGTAAATGGTATGGCGTTGCAATGAAGCTTGTTTGCTTGTTTTTTTAAAAAACTTAAGAACTAACTTTATCTGATATTATACCTTCTCAAAAAATATATTATCTGCGATCCGTCTTTTCAGTTATATTATTTTTTATTCTTTTACTGTCAGTCATAACGGTACAGGCACAGCATTTTAAAGAAGATGACTTTGTATTGTACACGACAAAGGATGGCCTTAACAGTAATTATATTTTAGACATTAACCAGGATAGTTACGGCTACCTTTGGCTGGGTACCAAAAAGGGTGTTAGCCGCTTTGACGGAAGCAACTTTTTGCAATTTTATTCAGATACCAGTAAAAACAGTCTGCCCACAGACCAGGCACGGGGGCTTAAACTTATCGGTAACAGCCAAATGGGTGTAGTGACCTTAAGGGGAGTTCACCTTATAAACACTACTACGTTACAGGAACAGAATAGATTTGTTCCGACTGGCAATTTAAAATTTCCAACAGAAGCAAATTCAGTATGGGGCATGGTTGGCGATGAAGCAGGTAATATATTCCTGCTCACCAGTTCAGGCTTTTATCATTTCGATGTAAAAGGCCAGCTTGTATTTCGCTACGACCATAAGATGAAACCTGGCATAGAAGGTCGTACTCCTTTCGGAAAATATAATGGCCTAATCGTTGCACAACCGGGTATTTTGCTGATGGGTACCAATTGGGGCCCTTATGTTTATACGGTGGCAAAAAAGCAATTGCTGCCGGCAAATAAAACAAACTATAATTTCTATAGCCAAATATCTCCGAACACAACTGATGTTGATAGCACTTACGGCTTTTTTTTCACTTATGCAGATAGTACGTCGTTCATCGTTTCACGTCAATGGAAGTTTTTCTATTATGACCAGCGGCAGCAAAAAAAATACCCTGTACGTGTTTTAGCCAAAGGCGATGGTGATTTATTTGATTGGGCCGTTACAATGACAAAACTCAATGACAGCACATTTATAGTTACAGGTATGAGAAAAGGTTTTTACCTGATGCATTATTACAAGCAAACAGATGAATTTGTTATTGGGCCTGAAATTTTTTTAGACAATTACCAGTGCCGTTCGGTATTTATAGATAAAGATAAACGCCTTTGGATAGGCACAGACCGTGGCTTGCTTTACCTGCGAAAAAATAGCAGTATTGAAAAAATGGCTGCTTCGGAAAAATGGTCGTCATTGGGGCCAGGCCGGGCTGAATGGTATGGAATGGGCACCATTACGAAAGGAAAAATATTTGCTGGCTCCATCACTTCGGGTGTGTGTGTGTTCGATAGTAGCAGCGGCAAAGCATTGCATCAGGTTACTTTTAATTTTTTGAATACTACCGATGAAACTATTGCCAACCTTAACCGTATTACCGGCATTGCCAATATGAATAATACCCTTTATGTTTTTTTAACGCATAAGTGGGCGAAACTCGATCCATACAATTACAAAATCACTGAAATGGAATTGCCGGGTTGGGATAAAGTACATCATGAGTTTGGAACAGAGTTTAAAGGCAGCGATGGTACATGGTATATTACACGGCCGAATGAAGAAGCCAGTTTTTACTACAGCCCGCCACATCAAAAACAATTTATATTAGCCGATTGCCACAATGATAAAGTACTTGCTAACCGCAGATTAGCGATGGGGGCAGAAATGCCAGACGGTAATATATGGTTTTATAGTGCTGATGGTCTTTGCCGGTTTAACATTCGTGAACATCGTTTTGATATGGTGTTGGATTCTTTTCCAAAAATAAAATTTGCAGATCCGAAAGTAAATTGTGTTGCACTTGACAGCAATGGAAAAATGTATATCGGCATTGGTACCAATGGCCTTGCTATTTACGACCCGGTAAAAAAAACGTATGAGCATTTTACCCGGAGTAACGGGTTGCCTGATAACGAAATAAAATATCTTATTCTTTTAAAAAACATTCTT